>NZ_AP019400.1:6107500-6190000 GCF_004295585.1 Cohnella abietis
CCCTACGTATTACCGCGGCTGCTGGCACGTAGTTAGCCGGGGCTTTCTTCTCAGGTACCGTCATCGGATGAGCAGTTACTCTCACCCTTATTCTTCCCTGGCAACAGAGCTTTACGACCCGAAAGCCTTCCTCACTCACGCGGCGTTGCTCCATCAGGCTTTCGCCCATTGTGGAAGATTCCCTACTGCTGCCTCCCGTAGGAGTCTGGGCCGTGTCTCAGTCCCAGTGTGGCCGTTCACCCTCTCAGGTCGGCTACGCATCGTCGCCTTGGTGAGCCATTACCCCACCAACTAGCTAATGCGCCGCAGGCCCATCCACAAGCCGCAGATTGCTCCGCGTTTCCCAATTCGACCATGCGATCAAATTGTTTATCCGGTCTTAGCATTCGTTTCCGAATGTTATCCCGATCTTGTGGGCAGGTTGCCTACGTGTTACTCACCCGTCCGCCACTAACCAAGTTCAGGAGCAAGCCCCTAAACAAGATCCGTTCGACTTGCATGTATTAGGCACGCCGCCAGCGTTCGTCCTGAGCCAGGATCAAACTCTCCATAATAGTGAGACCGAAGTCTCGTATTAAAGAGCCTTTGAGGCTCAATCTTTACAACTGGTTTGTCTTCCGATAACCGAAGTTATCTTCCGACGATTTGTTCGTTTTCTTACGCTCAATGTTCAGTTTTCAAAGAACAATTTGTCTTACCATTTTGTTCCGTTATCGCTAACGGCGACTTTTATAATATACCACAGCTGACTAGTGCTTTGCAACAGGTATTTTTTGGTTACCGTTGTTGCTCGTTTTAATCTTCATCAGCTCGTCCCTCAATTAGTGGGGCGAAAGCTAATTTAACATATTAAACGGGGGTCGGTCAAGCTATTATTTGAAATTAGTTCATTTAATTTGAAAAACTACCGTTGTGACTTCAAGCCTATCGCATAATGGGACAGCTCTCTAGGAGGTGCAATGCGAGCATACATACGGAAGATCGTCTTATAGCGCTTAGATATTGCCTCTTTAACTGGTCCATCCAAACGACGATCACTCATATCTAACAGCATCTCATCCATCTCTTTACGCAATAGATAATCGAATTCCTTACATTCCTTCTCTGTAAACATCATTCCGAGCATAGAGCGATGACCTCCTATGAACAATCAGTTTGCCTGATATCTTATTTGTGGTTGCAATAATCATCGGCACGCTCTACTGTTATGCTCTTTTTTTGCCAGGTTTATGTCATAGCTACTGGTTTCCGCAAAAATTAATTCACCAGCCAATAAGTAATCGTACTCTCTATAATCGCAGCAATAACGAGAAACACGATAATAACAATAAGAGCAGGCACAGAACCCGTTGCTGTTCTTACGAATGGATGCCACGGTTTTGTTTTACCTAACAACGACCCTAATACGCCCTTGAATAACGTTATTCCAAATCTCATTCCAAACGCACACGCAAGAAATATGGCACTTAACTCAAAAATACCATGAGGCAGTATCCCTTTCACAATAAGAAGCCACACATTATGCCCTTTATCCGCTATTTCACTTAGTAAATATCCCATTACCAAGCCATTCGATATTAGCATAACAATTGGCATAATGCCTGCAACAATGCCTAACACCATAACCAGCAGTGTATTCGATACGTTATTGGCGGTTATAAGAAGAAATGCCTTAAACTCAGGATTGCTTGCTTTATTGATATCGTCCGCTAGACTCTGAAGACTTTTAATTTGTTGTGATAGGTACTCCGTTGGGGCATTTGGAGTTGCTCCAATGACGACAGCCGCGAAAAATAAAATAACGGAGAAAATAAAATAGGGGCGAATTTCATTCCATGTTTGCAGCAGCCCTTGGCGAGAAAACATATTCAACCTCCTCCATCTACACCGACTTGTAACGACTCTTTCTAATCA
This sequence comes from Cohnella abietis, assembly GCF_004295585.1. Classification (NCBI taxonomy): domain Bacteria; kingdom Bacillati; phylum Bacillota; class Bacilli; order Caryophanales; family Paenibacillaceae; genus Cohnella; species Cohnella abietis. The sequence continues at coordinate 6,109,415 of NZ_AP019400.1, forward strand.
CGAATAACTCTATGGGTCAAGCATACATTGATAACAAGACAAGTTTATATTTTCTGATCGTACAAGCATTACTACTATCCCGTATGTATAGCGGGGCCACTTTGGAAAGGAGCCGATTATTTTTATGAACTACTTTTTAGTGTTAAATGGACGGCGCATTAGAAGAGTTTTTTTCCTCACATTAGCTGCTATTCTCTCCATAGCTATTATATGGGTCGAGAAGGATAACTTGAGTGTTTTCGCCCCCCATCCACCCGCCGCCGTTTACAGTGTGCCAACAGAACGCAAAGTTGTTGCTTTAACCTTTGATATTAGCTGGGGGGAGAAAAGAGCAGAGCCTATATTGGAAATTCTTAAGGCTAAGAACGTACAAAATGTAACCTTCTTCTTATCTTCTCCTTGGAGCAAGACGCATCCCGAGATCGTGAAGAAAATTACAGATGCCGGATATGAGATTGGTAGTCACGGTCATAAGCACGATAATTATAGTCAATACAGCGACGAAGAAATTCGCAAGCAAATTACAACTGCTGATGGCATCCTATCTGAATTAACAGGAAAATCGCCTAATTTGATTCGTTTACCTAATGGAGATTTCGACAAGCGTGTTCTAAGAATTGCTGAAAGTCTGAATTACAAAGTTATACAGTGGGATACTGACTCTACAGACTGGAAAAACCCTGGCGTTGATACCATTATTAATAAAGTGGTTAGTAAAGCTCACCCTGGTGACATCATTCTTCTGCATGCAAGCGATTCTTGTAAACAGACGCATCAAGCATTACCTGCCATCATTGATGAGCTGCGTGCCAAAGGCTATGATTTCATAACGGTGTCCCAAATGATTAACCAAACGGAAACAAATGGCAAAACAATCGAAGATCGTTCCGCGTGGAATGAGCTTACTTCACCTTATTTTACTTAGCCGCGACAGCCAACGGCTCTGCAGCAACTGGCTTACCAAGTATTTTATGCAACTGCATAATTTGGTAGGCGTTACAAATAAATAGCGGGGTCAACTGGTACAACAGCGATGAAAAGTCCCCAGTCTTAAATACCGGAACGGACTCCATTACGGTTATGGATACTAGGAAAAATATTGTAGGTACCAAGGCACCAGATGAGGTCTGACTGACTTTCAACCAACCAACAAGTAATGATAAAGCTAATAACGCAAGCGGAAGCGCCCAAAACATATGTGTTGGAAAATTCGTATCGTAAGTCCAATATGCGATTTCAAACAATACAAATAGAGCAATAATCCCTTGAATAGCTACCCACGAGTAAGGACGCTTAAATATGCTGCGAGCAATGTAATTAAGCATCATATAAGCGAAAAAGCCCATGTGTGAAAATGCACCGAATGTCATTCCGATCAATGCCATCATGAGAATGTAAGATGCCCATCCGCTTGCCTCGACATTACGAAAGTCCGGATTGAATAATTGTATGCATACACTACCTACAACTGTAACAATAGCTCCAATCAATATCGTGATCCCGAATAATTTCATCCATTTACGTAAATTCAATGCTATAAACCTCCTCTGTATTTTCAACATCCATTTTACCATGATCCAGATAAAAAGCCATGAACAACCCCTTATATTCACAAGGTTGTCGAAGCATACTACAGCCATAACCCTACAGAAGGGAGCTGATCGGTATGCATTATCGGTTGCGAAGGTATGGGTGCTTATTAGGAATAGCGCTAATGCTTACTTCCTGCGGACAAGAATCAAGCGGAAGTAGCGGCGGTCAAATGAGCTACAAAGAAGTAAAGTCAATGGTTATCGATATTCTAGGCTCCGAAGAAGCCCAGAAGGCAATGGAAAAAGCGTCAACAGCACAATACGGCGAGAGTACATTGCAAATGAAAAGCTTGACCCCATCAGATCAAGCTCAAGTAAGGTTAGTCGTTAAAGATGTATTAACATCTCCGGGATATTCTCAGGTTTTAGAAAAAATCATGAAGGATCCAAAGTTCGCAGGTGAATTCGCGAAAGCAGTAAGCAAGGATAACAAACAGATCCATAAGGATTTGATGAAGGATCCGGCTTACCAGAAGGAACTTGTCGATATGTTCAAAACGCCCGAAATGCTCAAAATTTTATCCGACTCCATGAAAACAGCTGATGTTCGCAAGCTTATAATGAGCTCAGTATCTGAATCCATGGAGAATCCACTCTTCAAGCTTGAGATCATGAAATTGCTCCAAAGCGTTGTTAAAGAAGAATTAACGCCTTCTCCTGACAAAAAGGATGAAAAGAAAGACAGCGGTGGCGGCGGTGGTGGTGGCCAAGATAGTGGTGGCGGTGATAGCAGTCAGGACTCCGGTGATTAAAATGTGTTAAAAAAACGGTTGAACGAGTGCTATGCGCTCGTTCAACCGTTTTTCAGCTTTTTCTATTTTCCACAGCGATCAATGACTCTTTGGGCAAATATTAAATATTCCGCGCCAATGTCTGAATCCGCTTTGTATACGGAAGGAGAGAAATCAGGCTCTAACGGATGATTATCTGGCGCTCCTAATGGAAACTGAGCTAACAGCTCCGTATTAAGTGTTTCCGCTAGACGACCACCACCACCACGGCCAAATACGTATTCCCTCGCCCCTGTTTCTTTACTTTCGAAATAGGACATATTTTCAACAACGCCGATAATCTCATGATTAGTTCTAAGCGCCATCGATCCAGCACGAGCTGCAACGAAGGCTGCAGTTGCGTGTGGTGTTGTCACGATAATTTCCTTACTCTGTGGAATCATCTGGTGAACGTCAAGCGCAACGTCGCCGGTACCAGGTGGTAAGTCCAACAGTATGTAATCTAATTCGCCCCACTCAACTTCTGCAAAGAAGTTTCTAAGCATTTTACCGAGCATCGGTCCCCGCCAAACAATCGGGTTATTATCCTCTACGAAAAACCCCATAGAGATAACTTTAACCCCAAAACGTTCTACTGGCTTAATTTTATCCCCGATTTGCTCAGGACGTTCCTCTATCCCCATCATATCAGGGACACTAAAGCCATAGATATCACTGTCTATGAGCCCTACTCTCTTACCTTGTCTAGCTAACGCTACTGCCAAATTGACCGTTACGGTAGACTTACCTACTCCACCTTTACCGCTAGCTATCGCAATAAATTCAACGCCGCTTTCCGGATGCAGGATGGAATGATTCTCCAAACCAGCACCATGACCTTTAATAGGAGCTGCTGCTGTCTCAGATGCAGGCTTCGGTGCCTTACCTTGCTCCGACTGCTGTTGCTTAGTCAGCACATCATTAATCTCATGCTCTGTCATTATACGAAAACGAACATGAGCATTATCGACATCAATGGTTGATAGCAGCTGTGTTATCTCTTGTTCCAATATAGACGTTTGCCCCTGACTATCCGGATGCAACACGATACTCAAGGATACAGATTGTTCACGAAGCATTACATCTCTCACTAAACCAAGATCAACAAAGCTTTTTTTAATCGTAGGCTCTAGCAAAGGCTGCAGTGCCTCAATAGTAGCTTCCCTGGTGACCATGAATTCGACCCCCATCATTTATGTCATCATACCTATTATAGCATAGGCTCCTCGACTTCACCGGACGTATATCTTAGAATCCCTCTGTATATAGCTGCGGCCACTTTCCTCTGGTAACCCTCGTCAGCAAGCAAGCTAGCTTCTTCTGGATGTGACAGAAATCCAACCTCCACTAGAGCAGCCGGCATTTCTAATGTTTTGAGCAAATAAATGACTTTATCCGCTTGCTTCGCAATCCTCTGTGTATTGCCCAATACATCGCGAAGCTCAGATTGAACGACAGTTGCCAATCTCTTACTGTCTTCGTTCTTAGTAGTATAAAACGTTTGAGCACCTGACCACTTAGGCGATGGAATGCTGTTCATATGTACGCTGATTGCCAAACTTGCTTTCTCTTTACTAACCAGCTCTGCCCTCTGTAGAAGGTCCTCTCTCTTACGCTTTGAATAACTCTTGGTTTCAGGTGCAGCTAAGTCATAATCGCCTTCACGAGTCAGCAGCACTACCGCTCCAGCCTGCTGAAGGTAATCCCGCAAATAAAGGACGATAGCGAGGTTTAAATCCTTCTCTATAGTCCCGTCCTTGCTAGCTGCTCCCCCATCAGCGCCTCCATGGCCTGCATCTAAAGCGATTACTTTGCCTGTAAGAGGTAATGTCCAATGAGTCCAAGTGTTCGATGAAGGAATCTCGTTCAAGAAAACAGTGCCTGTTAATAAAACTAAGCTTGCAATAACACCCATTCTAACCATTCCACGCCGGGTCATCCAAATAATTAATCGACGTCTTTTAAACAATATAATCCACCTCATCCCGGGAAAGCTCCCTACATCATATGGGACAAGGTGGATAAATATGTTTTATATCGCGTATATTTTACTCGCTTCAGCCATTCCCTCGATCAGAATTTCTGCAACTTCAGGTCGGGAGAACTCCGGTGGAGGACAAATGCCATCACGCAGCAACGCACGTACTTTCGTCCCTGATAGAGTCAGATGATGCTCTTTATCGTGCGGGCATGTTTTACTTGATGCCATATTTCCACATTTGGTACAGAAAAAGCTATGTTCAAAGTATAACGGTGTAATGCCAAGCTCTTCTATAGGTAACGATTTAAGAAGATCTTGTGCTTCATAGGTACCATAATAATCACCAACGCCTGCGTGATCTCTACCTACAATAAAATGAGAACAGCCGTAATTTTTGCGTACTAATGCATGAAATATCGCTTCACGAGGACCAGCATAACGCATAGCAGCTGGGAAAACGCCAAGGAATGCGCGATCTTTAGGGTAGTAATTTTCTAATAATGCCAAGTAGCTCTTCATCCGAACATTTGCTGGTACATCGTCTGATTTCGTTTCTCCGACAAGTGGATTTAAGAAGAGGGCATCAACGATTTCCATTGCAGATTTCTGTATATATTCATGCGCTCTATGCACGGGATTCCGAGTCTGAAAACCTACAACGGTTTTCCAGCCCTTTTCCGCAAATATGCGACGTGTTTCCGAAGGGTCGAAGTAAAACTCATTAAATTTCTCCGGTTTAGGACGGTTTAAGAGCTGAATGGATCCACCCACATAAATATCAGGACGATCTAATAGCTTAACGACTCCCGGATGCTCTGTATCATTTGTCTTAAATATTTGTTTTGCCTCATGCTGCTTATCTACCGTATAAAGGCTATCAATATCAATTACACCGTAAACAATGCCATCAGTGTCACCGACTAGAGCAGCTTGCTGTCCTACAGAAAGATTGGCAGCTTGATCATTAGTAACAGCTAACGTAATGGGAATACTCCATATGGTGCCATTGGCCAGACGCATTGTGTTCACTACAGAAAGGTAATCCTTTTCATTCATAAAGCCTGTAAGAGGGCTGAACGCCCCAACTCCGATAAGATCCAAGTCGGATATCGTCCAAGTATTGACGGGAATGGATACAAAGCTTGCTGCTTTTACTAACAGTTCTTCACGTTCTTGCCCAGCTAACACTCGATTAATTAGCTTGCCTCCGTGCGGTTGAATTGCGCTCATGATCTGAGTAGCTCCTTCTAGGCTCTGTGTAGTATCTTGCTTATATCTATATTCCATTATTTACTTGTGTAATCCACATTCCGTTTTCTCGTTCCCTGCCCAACGGCCTGCGCGTGGGTCTTCCCCTGGCATTACCGCTTTCGTACAGTGCTCACAGCCGATGCTTGGAAAATTACGATCATGAAGTGGATTATAGATAATATTATTATTGCGAATATAATCCCATACATCCTCAGATGTCCAAGAAGCAATCGGGTTGAATTTCACAAGTCCGAACTTTGTATCATATTCCACTTTCTTCGCATTGGCACGGGTAGGCGCTTGATCGCGACGAATACCAGTAATCCATGCTTCATATTGGGAAAGAATTCGAGTCAACGGCTCAACTTTGCGTAGGTTACAGCAGCCACCTGGATCACTTTTCCATAGCTCTGCGCCGTATTCAGCAGCTTGCTCTTCAGGAGTAATTTTTGATTTAACTTCAACGAACTTAAGATTGTAATGCTCGGCCAAACGATCACGTGTTTCGTACGTTTCCTTGAAATGAAAATCAGTATCCAGATAAAAAATATCCGTCGATGGACTAATTTTCTGAATCATGTCCACAAGCACTACATCTTCTGCACCGAAGCTACAAGCAAATGTAATGTTTGGGAAGGTTTCAATCGCCCATGATATTACTGTCTCTGGCGATGCGTTCTCGAATTCCTCCGCTTTTTGGCGAATAAGGTTTTCTTTTTCAATTAAATTCATCAGACTGTCCCCCAATATACCCAAGTATCTAAGTATGAATTACTATTATTATACGCTCATACAACGCTTTCTTCAATCACTCTTCTGCAAGATTTTGTGCTATTAATTACAAAAAAATGCCTTTCCACCACCAGTTATAATGGGAGAAAGGCATCGTTTGTTGTGTATAATAATATTAACGTTTCGAGAATTGAGGAGCGCGACGAGCCGCTTTCAAGCCGTATTTCTTACGTTCTTTCATACGTGGATCACGAGTTAGGAATCCAGCTTTCTTAAGAGCAGGACGAAGCTCAGGATCTGCTTTAAGAAGTGCACGGGAGATACCATGACGGATTGCACCCGCTTGACCAGAAGTACCGCCACCATGAGCCAATATGAGGATATCATATTTGGTTACAGTTTCAGTAAGGTTAAGAGGTTGTTTAACGATCAATTTCAGTGTTTCTAGGTCGAAATAATCGTTGATTTCACGCTTGTTAATAACGATTCGGCCTTCACCCGGCACGAGACGAACTCGCGCTACGGAGTGCTTGCGGCGACCCGTTCCTAAATATTGCACTTGAGCCATTCGAAAGACCTCCTTTAATTATCCGCGAAGTTCGTAAACTTCAGGTTGTTGGGCTTGATGTGGATGTTCTGTACCTGCATATACTTTAAGCTTGCTTTGAAGCTGATGTCCAAGCTTGTTCTTAGGAAGCATTCCGTATACCGCTAATTCGATAATACGGTGAGGCTTTTTGTTAATCATCTCAGCTGCAGTTGTCGTTTTCAAACCGCCCGGATAGTGAGAGTGAGTGTAGTATTTCTTTTGTTGCAATTTCTTACCTGTAAGAACGATTTTCTCTGCATTGATGACGATAACGAAATCACCTGTATCAATATGAGGGGTGAATTCAGGCTTATGCTTGCCGCGAATCAAAGCAGCAGCTTCACTAGCAAGACGACCAAGTGTTTTGCCTTCGGCATCGATAACGTGCCATTTGCGCTCTACTTCAAGAGGCTTAGCCATAAAGGTTGTACGCATTAAACATCCTCCTTCGGGTTATTTCCCTACTTTTATGTGGTTCGACGATTACAATTATTCATTGTAGTCTTAATTGTTTGTTATATTAGGTATTTCTTTGTTCACGGTATGGGACTCGGGAGAGAACCCCACCCTTCAAACAGGGTACACATTATGACATTTCTTCACTGGGGCCGTGGGAAGCCATGAAGAAAGCACAAATATCATTGTACATGAAAACGGGCATATATGCAAGTAAAAACTTATTGAAAATGTCCTGAGTCCATTTTATTTGTGCTTAATGAAGGATACACCACTTCCCATAGCGAAAGTCCGTGCGGTACAGCTGTAGGGCCGGCTAGAGCCCTGTTCTGCGCTGCAAGTATGGAGGCAATATCAGAAGCTACTCTCTTGCCTTCTCCGACCTGTATCAAGGTTCCTGCTATGATCCGTACCATATTATATAGAAACCCCGTACCTTTAATATACAAGTGGATAACTCCACGCTGCTTACCTGGGTAGTGTAGCTGATCCCAGCTATGACCAAAATGATCATGTGGAATATTGAAATGATCGGGATGATCCTTCTCAACTTCAAGCTTAGCTTCTAATATCGTTCGAACATGACTGGACTTCGTCGATTGCGGGGCAGTAAAGGATGAGAAGTCATGCTCACCAAGTAAGTATACAAGACCGTTGCGCATACCCTCTATATCTAAAGGTGTTGGGTGATGAAACTGATAGCGACGACGAAATAAGTCGGGATTCCGATTACAATTAATCGTGTAACGATAAGTTTTGCTTTCAGCCCCTCGACGAGCATGAAACTTGTCAGGAACTATAAACGCACTTTGCACGACAATGTCATTAGGTAATCTTGTATTCAGCGCTAACATCCAACGTTCTATAGGAATGCTTGAAGTCGTTTCGAAATTAACGACCTGACCTCTAGCATGGACACCCGCATCTGTACGCCCTGACCCCGTGACATGGATTTCTTCACTCGTCAGAGCATATATAGCCTCTTCCAGCTTATCTTGAATGGTATTGCCACTTGGTTGACTTTGAAAGCCATAATACTGTGTACCGTCATAGCTGATGATGAGGCCTATGTTACGCACAAGCCCACCCCCTCCGACAAAAAAAGGATGATCCGAATGCATGATTCGGTCCATCCTTCTTCGCTCCGTTCTTACGCGCGATCTACGAGCTCAAGATACACCATTGGAGCTGAATCTCCACGGCGAGGTCCTAATTTCAAGATGCGAGTATATCCACCCGGACGTTCCGCATAACGCGGAGCTAATTCGGAGAACAGTTTCTGGATGGCGTCTTGTTCGCCGTTAAGGCTCTCACGACGCACGAATGCCGCTACCTGACGACGCGCGTGCAGGTCGCCGCGTTTAGCGAGAGTAATCAATCTCTCAGCAATGGAGCGTACTTCTTTAGCTTTCGCTTCAGTTGTTTGAATGCGCTCGTACAGGAACAGGTCGGTGCAAAGGTCACGGAAAAGTGCTTTCCGAGAGCTGGAGTCACGACTCAGTTTTTGATAGGCCATTTGTTTTCCCTCCTTCACTAATACAATAAATCAAGTAACATTAATTATTAACGATGCTACTCCTCGAAACGTAGACCCAATCCAAGCTCTTCAAGCTTCTCTTGTACTTCCTCTAAAGACTTCCGGCCCAAGTTGCGAACCTTCATCATGTCTTCTTCGGTTTTCGTAATTAGCTCTTGAACAGTATTGATGCCTGCACGTTTAAGGCAGTTATAGGAACGGACGGAAAGATCAAGCTCCTCGATCGTCATCTCGAGTACCTTTTCTTTTTTGTCTTCTTCCTTTTCCTTCATCGTTTCGGTATCTTTAGCCTCGTCCGTAAGACCCACGAACAAGGAAAGGTGATCGGTCAGGATTTTCGCGCCCAAGCTAACCGCTTCTTCAGGTCGGATACTACCATCGGTCCATACTTCAAGCGTAAGCTTGTCGTAGTTAGTAACTTGGCCGACACGAGTGTTCTCGACTTGATAGTTTACACGAGTAATTGGGGTATAGATCGAATCGATTGGAATTACGCCAATCGGTTGATCTTCCTTCTTATTGCGATCGGATGGAACATATCCACGACCGACTCTGGCAAAAATACGCATGTGTAAACGTGCGCCTGATGCCAAAGTTGCAATGTGTAGATCCGGATTAAGGATTTCCACGTCACTATCGGCACGAATGTCTCCAGCTGTTACGATGCCATCACCTTCTGCATCGATCTCAAGCACTTTTTCCTCGTCAGAGTGAATCTTCAGCGATAAACGCTTCAGATTGAGGATAATTTGTGTTACATCCTCAATTACACCTGGAATCGTGGAAAATTCATGAAGTACGCCATCGATTTGTACTGAAACCACAGCTGCGCCCGGTAGGGACGACAACAGGATCCGACGAAGAGAATTTCCGAGAGTCATACCATAGCCGCGTTCCAGCGGCTCTACTACGAATCGGCCATATTTCTTGTCATCGTGAATTTCCACAGAATCGATTTTTGGCTTTTCGATCACTATCATATACCAATACCTCCTTCAGAACGTCGCTGACGTTGCCGTTTGTTCACCCAAACTAAATGGTTCAGCCTTTATAAAGGTGAAATGTTTATGGGGTAAACCATGTAGTATGCCTAACCGTTACAACCATTATTCTCAAGTTGTTCTTGTTTGATACCACACATGCAACGATGTTATACGCGGCGGCGCTTCGGAGGACGGCATCCGTTATGCGGGATCGGAGTTACGTCGCGGATCATGCTGACTTCTAAACCAGCGGCTTGCAAAGAACGAATTGCTGCTTCGCGGCCAGCGCCAGGACCTTTAACAGAGACTTCAACCAAACGCATTCCGTGCTCCATTGCAGCGCGAGCTGCGGATTCAGCTGCCATTTGAGCAGCGAAAGGCGTGCTCTTACGGGAGCCTTTGAAACCAAGGTTACCGGAGCTTGCCCAGGAAACTGCGTTTCCGTGCGGATCCGTAATCGTCACGATTGTATTATTAAACGTAGAACGGATATGTGCAACACCAGTATCGATGTTCTTCCGATCACGACGTTTCGTACGAACGACTTTCTTGCCCTTTTGTGCCATGTTAGTTATCCCCCCTTATTACTTCTTCTTGTTCGCTACAGTACGACGCGGACCTTTGCGTGTACGTGCGTTCGTTTTCGAACGTTGTCCGCGAACCGGCAGACCGCGGCGGTGACGGATGCCTCGATAGCAGCCGATTTCAATCAGCCTTTTGATGTTTAGTGCAATTTCGCGACGCAAGTCGCCCTCAACCTTTTGTTCTTTGTCGATCGTTTCACGAAGACGAGCAAGCTCATCTTCAGTCAGATCGCGAACGCGAGTGTTGGGATTGATCCCTGTAGACGCTAGAATCTTCTGGGAAGTTGGCTTACCAATTCCGAAGATGTACGTCAGGGCTATTTCCACGCGTTTGTCGCGCGGAAGGTCAACACCAGATAAACGTGCCATGCTTAGAGCACCTCCTGTTAATTAGCCTTGTTTTTGCTTATGTTTCGGATTCTCACAGATAACCATCACGTTGCCTTTGCGGCGAATGACTTTGCATTTCTCACAAATCGGTTTGACCGAAGGTCTCACCTTCATGATAATACCCTCCTTAATAGTGCGATCGAACGTATGCCCGAAAGCATTGAGGTTCGGTCGTCACAAGTGTGACTGAATCAGCGCGCCCTGGCGTCAGTACAGTCATCACGTATACATCCAACGTAACAACAATCTGCGTTCGCGGGTTGGTTGTCACGCGCGTAGTAGACCGGGCAAGCTTATTTACGGTAGGTGATACGGCCCCGTGTCAGATCATAAGGCGACAATTGGATAACCACTTTGTCCCCCGTCAGAATCCGTATAAAATGCATCCGAAGCTTTCCGGAAACATGAGCCAGGATTTGATGCCCATTCTCGAGCTCAACCTTGAACATAGCATTAGGCAACGGTTCAACGACCGTACCTTCTACCTCGATGACGTCCTCTTTGGCCAACCGTCATTCTCCTTTCTCTACAGCATGCGTTTCGAGCCGTTGTTCGATTTCACCGATAGCGTGCCGGAGCTTTGCGTTAGTCACGCGTCCGGTATCGCGAATATTATTCGCAACTTCTTCACTTCGGGTCCCGATCGGTTCGAGATGCAGCACGTTTTTGCGTTTAGGCCGATCGAACCGGCGTTTATCGCCGTCAGCCACGAGCGCGAATCGCTCTTCGACTAGGGCAACAACTATTGCTAGTTGACCTTCGTCTCTTCCACGCCGGCTTCTCACGATGTCTCCGGGCTCCAACTTAACGTTTACCGTCATATCATTCACCTAGCTTTACGCACGGGTAAGTATTTCATACCCGTCTTCGGTTACGGCAATCGTATGCTCGAAATGCGCGCACAGCGATCCGTCCACCGTGACGACTGTCCAATTATCAGACAAAGTCTTCACGTAACGTTCTCCCACAATGACCATCGGTTCGATCGCGAGTGTCATCCCTGGTTTCAATCGCGGTCCGCGATCAGGAACACCATAATTCGGGATTTGCGGTTCCTCATGCAGATCAGCTCCTACGCCATGACCGACATATTCCCTGACTACCGAGAAGCCCGACTCTTCGATCACTTTCTGAATGCCGTGTGATACGGTATACAGCCTCACATCCGGACGAACCAGCTCCAGCCCCGCATAAAGCGAAGCTTCGGTAACTTCCAGAAGGCGCTGTGCTTCATCGGAAATTTGTCCGACACCGTAAGTCCAAGCAGAATCGCCGTGAAATCCTTGGTACTGTGCGCCGATATCGATGCTGATGATGTCGCCTTCTATAAGCTTCCGCGAACTTGGGAACCCGTGAACGAGCTCCTCATTCGTTGAAGCACATATGCTGGCCGGAAAACCGTTATAACCCTTGAAAGAGGGAACAGCGCCTTGGCTAAGAATGAATGTTTCGCAAATGCGATCCAATTCAGCAGTTGTGACACCAGGAACCACCGCCTGTTTCATCAGGCGATGAGCCTCAGCCACAATCCGGCCCGCCTCACGCATCAAGTTCAACTGTCTTTCAGACTTGATTACGATCATGGCCGATTACCCTCTGAGAAGGGAAGCGATCTCGGTCGTAACCTTGTCGATGTCCTTCTCCCCGTCTACTTCACGGAGCGAACCTTTGCCGCCGTAATAAGTCAGAAGAGGAGCTGTCTTGTTAGAATACTCTTCAAGACGAGTAGCCACCTTTTCTTCCGTATCATCAGGACGCTGGTACAGCTCTCCCCCGTCTTTATCACAGATACCTTCCTGCTTAGGCGGGTTGAAAATAGTGTGATACGTCGTTCCGCAAGTTCTGCAAATCCTTCTTCCTGTAATGCGAGGCAGCAAGAAGCTAGCCTCTACCTTCAGGTTGATGACATGGTCGATCTTGCGATCCATATCAGCTAACATGCCGTCAAGTGCTTCGGCTTGCGCTAGCGTCCGCGGAAACCCGTCCAACAGAAACCCGTTGGCGCAATCCGATTCCGCTAGGCGCTCGCGAACGATGCCGTTAGTCACTTCATCGGGAACGAGAAGACCTTGGTCGATAAACTCCTTGGCCTTCTTTCCGATCGGCGTGCCTTGCTTGATGGCTAGACGAAACGCATCACCGGTTGAGATGTGCGGAATGCCGAATTGCTCGACGATCCGTTCTGCCTGCGTTCCTTTGCCGGCGCCAGGAGGCCCCATAAACAAGATGTTCATTGCTGTTCCTCCTGTCCGTCTCGTTAGTTATTTATTGATAAAACCTTTGTAGTGACGTTTGATCAATTGGCTCTCGATTTGTTTCATCGTTTCGAGTGCAACCCCGATGACGATCAAGAGTGAAGTACCGCCCAATTTAACTGAGTCTGGTAACCCAGCCAATGATCCAAAGAACACGGGAATAACCGAGATAATCGCTAGGAACACCGCACCAGCTAACGTAATACGCGTTATTACGCGCATCAAGAAGCCCTCTGTCGGCTTACCAGGACGAATACCTGGAATATATCCGCCATTCTTCTTCATATTATCCGCAAGCTGCTGCGGGTTGAATTGAACGAACGTGTAGAAGAAAGTGAAACCGATAATCAAGAGAATGTACAATACCATACCTAAAGGCTGTGTATAATACATATTCTTGATAATCCATTGTGCCCAATCGTGGTTAGCCCAGAACTGTGCAATTGTAATCGGGAACATCAAGAGAGATACAGCGAAGATTACCGGGATAACACCTGCTCCATTCACCTTCAGTGGAATGTGAGTGGATTGACCGCCGTACATTTTCTGTCCGACAACTCGTTTAGCGTATTGAACCGGAATTTTACGCACACCCTGCTGGATGAAGATTACACCTGCGATTAGCAGTACAACTACTATCAAGATCAGGACTATCGTAACGATATTAAGGAACAATTGACTTGAATCCGTGAATTGATGAGCGTAGATATCGCGTGCATGCTTCGGTATAGAGGCAACAATTGCCGCAAAAATCAAGATTGAGATACCGTTACCGATACCCTTTTCATTGATTTGTTCACCAAGCCACATAAGGAACGCGGTACCAGCAGTCAAAACAATTGCAATCATAAGATATGTTGCCGTATTTGCATCAATGACCATATCGTGGTTATACATCCTGTTAAAACCGATAGCCGTTGCAAAGGCTTGGATTAATCCCAAGATTATCGTTCCGTAACGAGTAATCTGTGCCAGCTTACGTTTACCGTTCTCGCCTTCCTTCTGCCATTCCGAAAACTTCGGAATGACATCCATGGAAAGGAGTTGAACGATAATCGAGGCTGTAATGTAAGGAGTAATCCCCAGAGCGAAAATGGAGAAGTTAAACAATGCACCGCCAGAGAACGTGTTCAGAAGGCCGAACAGGTCAGTGCCCTGTTGGTCGGCCGCCGTAAGAACGTCCTTGTTAATGTTCGGCACCGGAATAAAGGAACCGATCCGGTAAATCAACAGGATGAAAAGGGTAAACAGGATCCTCTTGCGAAGGTCCTCGACTTTCCAAATGTTAGTGACGGTCGCAAACATTAGATCACCTCGGTTTTACCGCCGGCGGCCTGAATTTTTTCTGCTGCATGCTGAGAGAACTTATGAGCTTTTACAGTCAGCTGCACGTTCAGATCGCCATTGCCCAGAATTTTAATTCCGTCTTTTGGATTTTTGAGAATGCCCTCATTTAGCAGCAATTCTGGTGTCACTTCTGTACCAGCTTCAAAACGGTTCAGCTGATCAAGATTGACAATCGCGAAGACTGTTGCAAAACGATCATTGTTAAATCCGCGCTTCGGTACCCGACGGTACAATGGGTTTTGACCACCCTCGAATCCGGGACGAACACCGCCACCGGAACGAGCGTTTTGCCCTTTGTGTCCGCGACCTGAAGTTTTGCCGAGACCACTACCAGCTCCGCGACCTCTCCGTTTCCGGGTGGCCGTCGAGCCTTCGTTTGGAGATAGCTCATGCAATTTCATCGTACGTCGCACCTCCTTGAGAGTTATGCTTAATATCTTAAACTTCTTTAACTTCGATCAAATGACTGACCGTGTTGATCATGCCGCGAGTTGCGACATTATCTTCTCTTACAACTGACGTATGCAGCTTACCGAGTCCAAGAGTTTTCACCGTTTGACGTTGATTCTCAGGACGACCAATCAAGCTACGAACGAGGGTAATGTGAAGCTGTGCCATCTGTTTCCCCTCCTTAACGGAATAGCTCTGCTACGGTTTTACCGCGCAGTTTCGCTACGTCTTCGGCGCGTTTGAGGCGGGATAAACCTTCCAACGTCGCATTGACCATGTTAATGGAGTTGGAGGAACCCAGCGATTTCGTCAAAATATCGCCGACTCCAGCTAGTTCGAGCACTGCGCGGACAGGACCGCCCGCGATAACGCCCGTACCTTCTGATGCTGGTTTCAGCAGCACTTTGCCGGCGCCGAAACTTCCCGTAACAGCATGTGGAATTGTTGTTCCAACGAGTGGAACGAAAACAAGATTTTTCTTAGCGTCATCGACGCCCTTACGGATTGCGTCTGGAACTTCTGAAGCTTTACCAATTCCCGCGCCAACCCAGCCTTTGCCGTCTCCGACAACGACGAGTGCGCTGAAACTAAAGCGACGTCCGCCTTTGACGACTTTGGAGACACGATTGATTTGAACCATTTTTTCGGTCAGTTCCAATGTATTCGGATCTACACGCAAGTCGTTTACCTCCTTGTGTCAAAAATTGAATTAAAACTGTAATCCGGCTTCGCGAGCTGCGTCAGCCAGTGCTTGAATACGTCCATGATACAGATAGCCGCCACGATCAAACACGACGCTAGCGTATCCTTTTTCTATAGCGCGTTTTGCAACGAGTTCGCCCACTTTACGTGCAGACTCAACGTTACCACCGTTACCAACACCAGCAAGCTCTTTGTCAATTGTAGATGCGCTAGCAAGCGTAATGCCTTTAACGTCATCAATCAGTTGAGCATAGATGTGCTTGGATGAACGGAACACGGAAAGACGTGGACGTTCGTTTGTGCCGCTGATTTTCTTACGTACCCGAAGGTGACGCTTCAGACGAGCTTTATTTTTATCGCTTTTTGTAATCATCCGAAAGGTTCACTCCCTTCACGTTGCATCTAGGCAGCTTTATACCACCCGCAACTTACTTCATTACTTCTTCTTACCTGCTTTACCTTCTTTACGAAGGATGCGCTCGTTTTCGTACTTGATACCTTTACCTTTGTAAGGCTCAGGCTCACGAACGGAACGAATTTTCGCTGCAGTTACGCCGACAAGTTCTTTGTCGATGCCTTTAACGATGATTTTGTTTTGTGCCGGCACTTCGAATTCAATGCCGCTTTCCGGTAAAATTTCAACCGGGTGAGAGTAACCAACGTTCAATACTAGCTTATCGCCAGATTTACTAGCACGGTAACCTACACCTACCAGATCAAGGTTCTTGATGTAACCTTCAGTTACGCCACTAACCATGTTGGCAACTACGCTGCGAGTCGTGCCGTGCAGCGAGCGGTGAAGCTTGTTATCGGAAGGACGTTCAACAGTAATGACATCGGACTCAAAGGAAACTTTCATATCAGCGTGCAAAGCACGTGATAATGTTCCTTTAGGACCTTTAACCGTAATTACGTTGTTGTCCAGGTTCACGTTCACGCCGTTAGGCACCTGAATCGGTTTGCGTCCAATACGGGACATAGGTACACCTCCAATCGTGTGACAGTTAAATTACCAAACGTAGCAAAGCACTTCTCCGCCGGACTTCCCTTGACGGGCTTCCTTATCGGTGATGATGCCTTTAGATGTAGAAATGATCGCGATGCCGAGGCCACCCAACACACGCGGTACTTCAGTGGATTTAGTATAAACGCGCAAACCTGGTTTGCTAATACGTTTAAGACCCGTGATAACACGCTCGTTGCTAGGGCCGTATTTCAAGAAAATACGAATCAAGCCTTGCTTGTTATCTTCCACATATTCAGTGTCGCGGATAAAACCTTCACGCTTCAGGATTTCAGCAATTTGCTTCTTCACAGTAGACGCAGGCAATTCCACCGACTCATGACGAACGAGATTCGCGTTACGAATTCGTGTCAACATATCTGCAATAGGATCAGACATAACCATGGGGTAAACCTCCTTCCCGAACTAGGCTGATTACCAGCTCGCTTTTTTGACGCCAGGAATCTGGCCTTTATGTGCCAATTCACGGAAACAGATCCGACAGATCTTGAATTTTTGCAAAACGGAATGCGGACGTCCGCAACGCTCGCAACGCGTGTAAGCCTGTACTTTAAACTTCGGCGTACGCTGTTGCTTGACTTTCATCGACGTTTTTGCCACTTGCTTTCACACCTCCATTAGGAACCTTTGCTAATTTGGCCGGATTGGCGTCACTTCGCAAACGGCATACCCAATTGGGTGAGCAGCTCACGCGCTTCTTCGTCCGATTGTGCCGTTGTTACGATGACGATATCCATCCCGCGAACTTTATCAATCTTATCATACTCGATTTCCGGGAAGATCAATTGCTCTTTCAAACCTAGTGTGTAGTTACCGCGTCCATCGAACGATTTGGTCGATATACCGCGGAAGTCACGTACACGAGGAAGTGAAATGTTGAACAATTTATCCAAGAAGTAATACATACGTTCGCCGCGCAGTGTTACTTTAACACCGATTGGCAAGTTCTCACGAAGGCGGAAGCCTGCGATTGATTTCTTGGAGCGAGTGATTACAGGCTTTTGACCAGCAATCTTCTGCATGTCTTCTACAGCAAAGTCCATAATTTTGGAATTAGAGACTGCTTCGCCGACACCCATGTTGATTACGATCTTTTCGACCTTAGGCACCTGCATGACTGACTTGTAGTTGAACTTCTGCATTAGAGCAGGAGTAATTTCATTCAGAAAGCGTTCCTTCATTCTTGTTGCCATGAGTCACAGTGACCTCCTTTCCGTTCTGACTGCGTTTAGTCGATCGATTCTCCAGAGCGCTTAGCGATCCGGATTTTAGTGCCGTTTTCTAGAACTTTGGAACCAACGCGAGTTGGTTTGCCGCTTTTAGGATCGATATGCATCACGTTCGACACGTGAATCGGTGCTTCGCGCTCGATGATACCGCCTTGTTGATTCGCTGGGTTCGGACGAGTATGGCGTTTCACCATGTTTACGCCCTCGACAAGCACACGGTTCTCGCGCGGATACGCAGCGATAATGCGGCCTTTCTTGCCTTTGTCTTTGCCCGAGATGACGATAATGTTATCGTCTTTTTTCACGTGCAGTTTATTATTGTGCGATTGAAGCACTTTTTTCAGACGGGGCATGGGTACACCTCCTTGAGTGTTTCTCCATCGGTGCTTTCCGGAGTATTAAAGAACTTCCGGTGCCAGGGAAATGATTTTCATGAAATCGCGATCGCGAAGTTCACGAGCAACCGGTCCAAAGATCCGGGTACCACGCGGACTCTTATCTTCTTTAACAATTACTGCCGCGTTCTCATCGAACGCGATGTAGGATCCGTCTTTACGGCGTACCGAACGTTTTGTACGAACGATAACACACTTGACTACGTCACCTTTTTTGACAACGCCGCCTGGTGTTGCTTGTTTAACGGAACATACGATCATATCACCGATATGTCCAACACGGCGTCCTGTACCGCCAAGTACGCGGATACACATCAATTCTTTCGCGCCGGAGTTGTCGGCAACCCGTAGGCGCGTAAACGGTTGAATCATCGCAAGGTCCTCCTTTCAGTCACAGGTGAGTCGCTTAGGCTAATACGCCTTTTTCAACGATGTCGACCATACGCCAGCTTTTGTCTTTCGACAACGGGCGGGTCTCCATGATTCTCACGGTGTCGCCGATTTTTGCATCGTTATTCTCATCATGCGCTTTGAACTTCTTAGTGTATTTAATCCGTTTGTGGTACAAGCTGTGCTTTTTGTAAGTTTCAACTGCCACCACAATCGTTTTGTCCATTTTGTCGCTGACGACTTTACCAATCTGCACTTTGCGATTGTTATTGCGTTCGCTCATGGTAATCCTCCTTCCCGGAATCAATCTCAGGGTCTTCCGGACGATAACCCGTGTTAGCGGTAAGCCCGCTTGATTCATCGTCGGTTATTGCTAGGTTATTAACTAATGCCGAGTTCACGCTCGCGCAAAATAGTTTTGGCCCGAGCAATTTCTTTCCGCAGGTCGCCTAAGCGATGCGGATTATCCAGTTGGCCAGTAGCCAATTGGAAGCGGAGGTTGAACAGCTCATCCTTGAAGCCGGCTACCTTCTGTTCAAGTTCCGCCGATGTCAGGTTGCGAAATTCACTGGCTTTCATTTGCTTCACCACCCAGTTCTTCACGTTTCACAAACTTCGTCTTAATAGGCAACTTGTGAGCTGCAAGACGCATCGCTTCACGTGCTATCTCCTCGGATACTCCTGCAAGCTCGAACAAGATTTTGCCCGGCTTAACAACAGCAACCCACGCTTCTACGTTACCTTTACCGCTACCCATCCGTACCTCAAGAGGCTTTTGAGTAATAGGTTTCGAAGGGAAAATTTTGATCCAAACTTTTCCGCCCCGTTTGATATAACGAGTCATGGCAATCCGAGCAGCCTCGATTTGACGGTTAGTCACCCAAGAAGGTTCCATAGCCTGCAAGCCGAATTCGCCGAAATGCACTTCTGTACCGCCTTTTGCACGGCCTTTCATTTTACCGCGGTGTTCTTTGCGGTGTTTAACGCGTTTAGGGACCAACATGATCAGTTGCCTCCTTCCTCAGCAGCTCTTTTCTTTGCCGGAAGGACTTCGCCACGGTAGATCCATACTTTTACGCCGATGCGGCCATAAGTAGTATGAGCTTCTGCCGTTCCGTAATCGATATCAGCGCGGAGTGTGTGCAATGGCACTGTTCCTTCGCTGTAGCCTTCTTGACGAGCGATTTCTGCTCCGCCCAGACGACCACTTACGGCTGTTTTGATACCTTTCGCACCTGCGCGTTGCGTACGTTGCATAGCTTGTTTCATCGCGCGGCGGAAGGATACGCGGCGTTCCAATTGTTGCGCGATGCTCTCGGCAACTAGGATAGCGTCCAATTCCGGATTTTTGATCTCGGAGATGTTAATGTGTACTTTCTTGCCGTTTGAAATTTTCGTCAATTGAGCACGAAGAACTTCAACTTCTGCTCCACCTTTACCGATAACGATACCCGGCTTAGCAGTGTGAATCGTAACGTTAACGCGGCTAGCCGCACGTTCGATTTCGATTTTGGAAACAGCAGCGTCTTTAAGTTTCTTCTTAAGGAATTCGCGAATTTTGACATCTTCGATTAGAAGCGTGCCGAAATCCTTATTACCAGCGTACCATTTGGATTCCCAATCACGGATGACGCCGATACGAAAACCGACGGGATTTACTTTTTGACCCACACGTTGTCCCTCCTTATTTTTCGGATACGACCAGTGTAATATGGCTGGATCGTTTGAAGATGCTGAACGCACGGCCCTGTGAACGTGGTTGGAATCGTTTCATCGTTGGACCTTCATTAACGAAGGCTTCGGATATGAACAATTTGTTCACGTCAAGCTGGTAGTTGTGTTCAGCGTTTGCGATAGCAGAGTTCAATAGCTTCTCCAAAACCGGAGATGCCGAACGCGGCGTATGACGCAAGATAGCAACAGCATCGCCGACTTTTTTACCGCGAATCAGGTCAACGACCAGGCGGACTTTACGAGCCGGTATGCGAATGTTATTCACATGAGCTTTGGCTTGCTGAGACATCGGAGTACCTCCTCCCTTACGTTACGTCTCGTGCCGATTATTTCATGACGCCTGAGGCGCACTTACATAATCGCACTTCGTAGGGTTAAAATTATCGCTTACCCGTTTTTTTATCATCGTCGGAATGACCTTTGAACGTGCGCGTCGGCGCAAATTCACCTAGCTTGTGACCGACCATGTCTTCAGACACGTATACCGGCACATGCTTACGTCCGTCATAAACTGCGAACGTTAGACCCACGAATTGTGGGAAAATCGTCGAACGACGAGACCACGTTTTGATGACCACTTTCTTATTCGTACCAGATAGCTCATCCACTTTTTTCAGCAGATAACCATCAATGAAAGGACCTTTTTTCAAACTGCGACCCATGGAATGCTCCTCCCTTCAACGCGGCTTGAGAGTTTGCCGTTCACGCCGCTAGACGATAGTTCTTACTTGGTGCGGCGACGAACGATGTATTTGCTCGAAGCTTTCTTCTTTTTGCGAGTTTTGTAACCAAGCGTAGGCTTGCCCCATGGAGAAAGCGGGGATTTGCGTCCGATTGGCGCGCGGCCTTCACCACCACCGTGTGGGTGATCGTTCGGGTTCATAACAACACCACGTACAGTTGGGCGTTTGCCTAACCAGCGGTTACGTCCAGCTTTACCAATGTTAAGCAACTCGTGATCCTGGTTACCAACTGTACCGATAGTTGCACGGCAAGTTTTGAGAATGCGACGAATCTCACCAGAAGTCAAACGGATTGTTACATAGGATTCTTCTTTACCCAGCAATTGTGCACTTGTTCCTGCAGCGCGTACCATTTGGCCGCCTTTGCCTGGTTTAAGTTCAATGTTGTGGATAACTGTACCTACTGGAATGTTCTCCAACGGAAGAGCATTTCCAACTTTAATGTCGGAAGTAGGACCTGAAGTAATTACGTCACCAACTTTAAGACCTTTTGGTGCGATAATGTAAGTCTTTTCACCGTCTGCATAGTTGATCAAGGCGATGTAAGACGTACGGTTAGGATCGTATTCAATTGTAGCCACGCGGCCGGGAATGCCGTCCTTCGTGCGCTTGAAATCGATGATCCGGTATTTACGCTTGTGTCCGCCGCCGTGATGACGAACAGTGATTTTACCTTGGTTATTACGACCAGCACGTTTGAATAATGGCGCAAGCAAGGATTTCTCCGGCTCTGTTGCTGTAATTTCTTCAAACGTTGCAATCGTCATTTGACGACGGCTTGCCGTGGTCGGATTAAACTTTTTGACTGGCAATTGGATTCCCTCCTTACTTTAGAGACTTATTATACAGAGGATTCGAAGTACTCAAGTGGCTTGCTATCTGCAGAAAGCTGCACGATTGCTTTTTTCCACTCAGATGTGTAACCGCTGTGCTTGCCATAGCGTTTAGGCTTAGCAGGCATTCTAAGCGTATTAACATTAGTGACCTTCACTTTGAAGATCTGTTCAATAGCTTGTTTAATTTCCGTTTTGTTCGCTCTCAAGTCAACTTCGAACACGTATTTGCGCTGCTCCATGAAGTCGCTTGTGCGTTCCGTAATAACCGGCCGTTTGATTAGATCGCGGGGGTTTTTCATTACGCGAACACCTCCTCAACTTTAGCGACTGCATCCTTCGTGATGATCAATTGATCATACTTCATCACGTCAAGCACGTTAATTCCTTCAGCGGAGACAAATTTGACTCCAGGAATGTTACGCGCGGACAGGGCCACGTTATTATCAAAGTCCGCTGTTACGACTAGCGCTTTGCGGGAAACTTTGAGGTTGTTCAATAGCTTCGAGATATCCTTCGTTTTCGGCTGGGACAAGCTCAGCTGATCAAGAACGATAATTTGGCTGCTCACAACTTTGCTAGACAAAGCTGATTTGATCGCCAAACGACGAACTTTACGAGGTAATTTGAAACCATAGCTGCGCGGTGTTGGTCCGAATACGATACCGCCGCCTTTCCATTGCGGGGAACGAATACTACCTTGACGAGCACGGCCTGTTCCTTTTTGCTTCCAAGGCTTACGCCCGCCTCCGCGAACTTCCGAACGACCTTTCGTATCGTGCGTGCCAGAGCGAAGTGAAGCTTGTTGAAGCAATACAGCACTGTGCAGTACGTGAACGTTCGGCTCTAAACCGAATACTCCTTCTGCCAGTTCGATTTCTCCAACTTCTTTGCCTTCTACATTAAAAACAGTTACTTTCGGCATGAGTGGTCCTCCTTTCCTCATACATTGTGAATTATTTCTTCACCGATGTGCGGATTTTGAGAAAACTGTTGCGAGCGCCCGGTACGGAACCTTTGATCAACAATACGTTACGCTCAAGATCGATTTTCACGATTTCAAGGTTTTGTACTGTAACCGTTTCGTTACCCATACGGCCGTGCATTTTTTTACCTTTAGGTACGCGGTTTGCATCACGAATGGTTGCGAGCGATCCGTTACCACGGTGATACTTGGAACCATGCGTCATCTTACCACGTTGGAAGCCCCAACGCTTGATGGCACCTGTTGTTCCTTTACCAAGGGAAGTACCTGTCACATCAACGATATCGCCTTCGGAGAACTGGTCAACTTTAAGCTCTTGACCAACTTCCAAGTCAGCTGCGTTAAGGCCGCTAACCTCGCGAATGAAGCGCTTGGGTCCCGTGTTGGCTTTTTTAGCATGGCCAATGGCTGGTTTTGTTGCTAGCTTCTCGCGCTTATCCGCGAAACCAAGCTGTACTGCTTCGTATCCATCGTTATCTACGTTTTTCTTTTGTAGTACGATGTTCGGAGTTGCTTCTATTACAGTGACCGGCACAACGCTACCGTCAGCTGCGAATATTTGAGTCATTCCGAGTTTACGTCCCAAGATTCCTGACATGTTGACACCTCTTTTCTTCATGGATCTAATTTACTTATCGCTACAATTAAAGTTTGATTTCGATATCAACGCCAGACGGTAGATCAAGACGCATCAATGCATCAACCGTTTGCGGTGTCGGATTAACAATATCAATCAAACGCTTGTGCGTACGCATTTCGAATTGCTCACGCGAATCCTTGTATTTGTGCACCGCACGCAAGA
Source organism: Cohnella abietis (assembly GCF_004295585.1). Classification (NCBI taxonomy): domain Bacteria; kingdom Bacillati; phylum Bacillota; class Bacilli; order Caryophanales; family Paenibacillaceae; genus Cohnella; species Cohnella abietis. The sequence goes on from NZ_AP019400.1 coordinate 6,133,169, forward strand.
TCGTGATGATCTGCTTTTCGGTTGGCAATGGAATTGGTCCAGATACACTTGCACCAGTACGCTTTGCCGTTTCTACGATTTTCTCCGCGGATTGATCCAGGATACGGTGGTCGTAGGCTTTCAAACGGATACGGATTTTTTGCTTAGCCATAGAATTCCCTCCTTCATTCGCCCAATTTTGGAATCGGACATACTCCGTGAGAATAACCCCACAATCACCTGATCTTCACCCCTATGGCAAAGGGGCCGGGTGTGTCGGCAACCTCTCACATCAACGCACAGTCACAGACCAACATTCACTATTATAGCGATTTGCCCAAACGATTGCAACAAAAACTTTCAAAGTTTTTCATCTTCTATATAAGAGACTCCTATCACCTCAATAAATTCAATTTTCGTACACCAATCAGCACAAATAGAGGCTGTCGAAAACCACCATGGCTAATCCCATGATCATTTTCGACAGCCCCTACAATGCTTATTTCTTTAACCCTTTGGTTTTACAAATAGCGCGGCAATAAAAGAGAAAATAATCGCTGCCGAAATGCCAGCACTCGTAACCTTGAAGATCCCTGTAATAATTCCAATCCATCCATCTTCTTTTAGTTCCTCTAAAGCTCCATGTACTAATGCATTACCAAAGCTCGTAATAGGTACGGAGGCACCTGCACCAGCAAACTCAACGAGCGGCTCATACCAACCAACCCCATCTAATGCCGCGCCTATTACAACAAGCAATGCCATTGTATGAGCAGGTGTTAGCTTGAATACATCGAAGCAGATTTGTCCAAATATACAAATTGCCCCTCCTATTATAAATGCCCATAAATAAATCATATCTTATCCTCCATTTCCAGAGATACTGCATGAGCAATACAGGGAATAGTTTCTCCTTGTTGAAATGATATTGGGGATAATAATGCTCCGGTTGCCACTACAAGAATTCTTTTCAACTCCCCCTTGAGCATTCTTTTCATCAGATGCCCATAAGTGACAACTGCTGAACAACCGCAGCCACTCGCACCTGATTGCACCGTTTGCTCTTCATAGTTGTAAATCATCATGCCGCAGTCGTAGTATTTCGTTTGGTCGATCTGAATCTTATGCTTCTCGAATAGGTCACACGCTATTTCGTATCCAATTCGTGAAAGATCACCTGTGACGATTAAATCATAATAGCCCGGCTCTATCCTCAGATCGCGCAAATGAGCTTGAATGGTATCAACAGCAGCTGGAGCCATCGCGGCACCCATGTTAAACGGATCAGTGATTCCCATGTCCACAATTCTACCTATAGTCGCAGATTTCACGGTTACACCTTTGCCATGCTCCGCAACGATTGAAGCTCCAGCGCCTGTTACTGTGAATTGAGCTGTTGGAGGTTTTTGAGAACCATATTCCGTTGGATAGCGAAATTGCTTCTCTACAGCTGCATTGTGACTACATGCACTAGCGAGTACGAATTTAGCTGAACGCGAATTGACAAGATTAGCTGCTAATGCAAGGCTTTCCATAGAAGTCGAACACGCCCCGAACACTCCCAAATAAGGAATGGCTAAAGTCCGCGCTGCGAAGCTGCTACTAATGATTTGATTCATCAGGTCTCCGCCAATAAAGAAATTGACTTGCTCTTGAGTTAGGCCTGCATTCTCAATAGCCAGCTTTGCAGCCTCTTCTAATAATGTTTTCTCTGCTTTTTCCCAGCTATCCTGACCCAGCATTAGGTCTCCATGTATGATGTCAAAGTCATTAGCTAAAGGTCCTTGCCCTTCGAATGGACCAACTACCGTTCCAACTGCTCTTATTTTCGGATTGTTCTCAAATATCCAGCTTTGGTGTCCCTTAAGCATTAGATCAACCTCCTACAGCACTCGGATTAAATATGAGATGAAGGACACCTACAATGAAGGCAGCAACTGTACCGAAAACAATTACCGCACCTGCAAGCTCAAACATTTTGCCGCCAACTCCCAATACGATCCCTTCACTTCTATGCTCGATGGCTGCTGAAGCCATTGAATTGGCAAACCCCGTTACAGGAACAGCTGAACCTGCACCTGCCCATTGGGAAATTTTATCGTAAACACCCAAGCTGGTTAAAATGACAGAAATAATGATTAGTACGGCTACAGTAGGGTTACTTGCTTTTTTCTCGTCAAATCCGCCCCAGTGCACGAACATTTCTTGAATAGCTTGACCCAGTAAACAAATCGTTCCACCGACAAGAAAGGCCCGAGAGCAATTTTTTAGAACCGGTCTAGCAGGCTCCCTTTTCTTTACCAGCTCCTTGTACTCCTTCTGCACTGGGGTTAGTTTTTTTTTACTGCTGCTCGTCATATATATACACTCCCTTATCGATGAAGAATTGGCGTAACCTCTTTAATGATTGTTTGCATCTCAATTGCACATTGCTCATACATCTTTTTTGCTTTCTCATTTCTTGTGGTCAGTCCGAATAACATAAGATCTGCTTCGCATTTTTTTAACGTTGCAAATAACTTTTCCTTTTCCTGCGGCTTAGCCACCTTTAACTGATCATCATACAAATCCACATAAAATTCGCCGTATGTGTCGACCTGCCCAAGGTACACATTCTCCGCAGTAACACCAAGCTTCTCCAACTCCGTATTCAACCACTGTCGGCTTAATCCAATTGTTGCCAAGGGCTCGTCCATTATTTTTCCATCCATAATAACCGCTTGAGGCTCCTGCTCTGGTCCAACCTTGATTCCTAGATGCTTCGGAGTCAGCGGTTGATTTTCTCTCGTAAGCAGTACATTAATATCTCCGCTTGGTTCAATGATCGCGAACTCCACATCCGCTACCTTAAACGCCATTTTCTTGCGTAGCTGTTCCATGAGCTCATCTGTTGTGAGTCTTTCCTTTTTTAGATTATCTTCAAGCACTTTTCCATCTTTAATTAGAACAGTTCCTTTGCTTTCAAAAAAATCTCTCATTTTCTTACTTTTGAGTTGGAGAAATTCAATCCCGAGTGAGAAGAGCGCCCACACGCCTACTGCTACGATCCCAAGATGCAAATTCGTATTTAAGTCCAATGAGATGTAGGCAACAATGCTCCCGAGTGTAATTCCGGTAATATATTCAAAAAGAGACATCTGTGATACTTGCCTTTTCCCTAAAACCTTCGTAACTATGAAGAGCACAACAACTGCCAATAACGTTCGTAAAGCCACTTCAATCCAATCAGGCACGTGACAAGCCTCCTCCTCATGGTCAACAAGTCGCAATGTTATTTATGTTCTGTTAAGATCATCTATTTTATGAAGTCACCCTAGAGAGATCTTCTGGTTTAGAAGGGAATAGTTTCTCCGCATAAAATAGACCTTTAGCTACGATAATAATGTTGTTGTAGACGGGAGGTGATTTCATTGACAGTAGCATCTGATGTAAAAACATGTGTTGCCTCACTTAAGAGCGCTCAAGCAAGTCTTGAGCAATTCGCCCTGGCCACTCAAAACCAAGAAGCTAAAACTCTCTTCACAAATTGCGCAGGACAGACTCAACAAATTGTCCAGCAGGTGGAAACCCGGGTACAACAATTAGAAAACGAAGAACCGCAATATAAAGGCTTCTAAATTACCAACTCATTATGCAAAACAAAAGATGCATTCCCTCCCTATAAGAGGTGAATGCATCTTTTTGCCGTCTTCAAACTAATTTCTAGTCCCCATCATGTCTGTTACTTATCAGCCATATAAATAAGACAGGCATGCTGAAAGGACTGGTTTTATTTGCCCTCCCTCTATCAAAGTATTACGATTATTATTGGAAGCTTATTAATTGCTTTAGGGATAGACTTTTTTCTAATTCCAATTAAAGTACTCGATGGAGGATTCATCGGGTTAGCGCTTATCGCGAACTATATATATGAAGCAAGAGTTGGAATCGTCTTTACTTTATTGAGTCTACCCGTATTTATATATACCTGGTACAACGCTCGCGGCATGTTCATTCATAGTCTCATCGGAATGATCCTGCTCTCTTACTTCATTGATTTATTCGAGGTTTATTCTCCATTCAGTTCCTTCGTTCATTCCCAACCCTTCGCCTCCTCGGTTATAGGAGGAACATGCATTGGTATCGGATTTGGCGTTCTTCTTCGAAATGATGCAAGTACAGGGGGCATGGACTTACTTGCCAAACTAATGGCTAGGCGCTTACGGCTCAATGTAGGAATTTTAATATTAATTATGGATGCCTTCGTCGTTATTTTAGGTGGAATGCTTTTTTCTATTGATACTTTCTTCTTATCCATCGCTACGATTACTGCTGAAGGTTTGGCTACCAGCTTGTATACGAGTAAGTTCTTTTCAGATTAACTTTTAATGGGAACATGTGGCTAGCGAACTCATTAACTCTTATATGATCGAAAATGTAATGTTTTATTTGTTATATCCTGTAAAGTAGCGCCGCCCCTCCTAATAATGACTCAATAACGCAATGAAGTTCGTTAGAAAAAATAAGAGTTCATTCTATTGGCAATAAGCACAATAGAGTTTAGCTAGGGTACTTTCTGATCGTATAAGAAAAACGTCTATCCTTATTCATCCATACTACCTCAAAATTCGACTCCGCTATGTATATCGATGCATTCCTCCGCACATCTCCCCCTGCAAACTTACATGCTATGGCTTGTTAACGTAATAACGAAATTGTGTGCCATTCTTGCCTCAGACACTACTCCCTACTCCCTACTCCCTACTCCCTACTCCCTACTCCCTACTCCCTACTCCCCTCCCCGTTCAGGTACCTAGTGGGAGAGATTTTTGAATTATCGTTATCGTTGCATTTTGCGACGATGGGCATGGCTTTGCTAGGTTTCGGATCGTTATCGTCGCATTTTGCGACGATGGGCTTGGCTTTGCTAGGTTTCGACTCGTTATCGTCGCATTTTGCGACGATAGGCTTGGCTTGGCTTGGTTAGGTTTCAGCTCGTCATCGTCGCATTTTGCGACGATAGGCTTGGCTTAGTTAGGTTTCTGCTCGTTATCGTCGCAAAATGCGACGATGGGATGGGCTTCGTTAGGTTTCAGCTCGTCATCGTCGCAATTTGCGACGATGAGCCGGGTTTGGTTAGGTTTCGGATCATTATCGTCACAATTTGCGACGATGGGCTTGGCTTTGCTAGGTTTCGGATCGTCATCGTCGCATTTTGCGACGATAGGCTTGGGTTGGAGGGTTGGATTTTATACTTTCTGATAGTCGCACAAAAAAAGGGTTGAATCAGCATAATGCTGACTCAACCCTTTTGGGTTTATAACAACTAATTACTTCTGGATAGAAGCAACTGCACCAGCGCCTACAGTACGTCCGCCTTCGCGAATAGCGAAGCGAGTACCGTCTTCAACAGCGATTGGAGCGATTAGGGAAACAGTAACCTCGATGTTATCACCAGGCATAACCATTTCAGTACCTTCTGGCAGGTTGATGATGCCAGTTACGTCTGTTGTCCGGAAGTAGAACTGTGGACGGTAGCCTGTGAAGAAAGGCTTATGACGGCCACCTTCAGCAGAAGTCAGAACGTAGATTTGTGCAGTGAATTCAGTGTGAGGCTTAACTGAACCTGGTTTCGCGATTACTTGACCGCGCTCGATGTCTTTACGGTCTACACCGCGAAGCAATGCTCCAACGTTGTCACCAGCTTGAGCTTGATCTAGCAATTTACGGAACATTTCTACACCAGTACAAACGGATTTGCGAGTTTCTTCTTGCAAGCCGATGATTTCAACTTCGTCACCAACTTTGATAATTCCACGCTCAACACGGCCTGTAGCAACAGTACCACGACCAGTGATTGTGAAAACATCCTCAACTGGCATCAAGAAAGGCTTGTCAGTTGCACGTTCTGGTTGTGGGATGTAAGAATCAACAGCTTCGAAAAGCTCGATTACTTTGTCAGCCCATGCGCCATCAGGATTTTGCAATGCTTCACGAGCAGCACCACGGATAATTGGAGTGTCATCGCCTGGGAAATCATACTCGTTCAGAAGGTCGCGAACTTCCATCTCAACAAGCTCAAGCAATTCATCATCTTCAACCATGTCGCATTTGTTCAAGAATACAACGATGTAAGGAACGCCTACTTGCTTAGAAAGCAAGATGTGCTCACGCGTTTGTGGCATAGGGCCATCAGCTGCGGATACAACTAGGATTGCTCCGTCCATTTGTGCTGCACCTGTGATCATGTTCTTAACATAGTCAGCATGTCCAGGACAGTCAACGTGTGCATAGTGACGGTTAGGTGTTTCGTACTCAACGTGTGCTGTGGAAATTGTAATTCCACGCTCGCGCTCTTCTGGTGCTTTGTCGATTTGGTCGAACGCTACTGCAGCTCCACCATAACGCTTGGAAAGTACAGTTGTGATTGCAGCTGTCAATGTCGTTTTACCGTGATCGACGTGACCGATAGTACCGATGTTTACGTGTGGTTTGTTACGTTCAAACTTAGCCTTTGCCATGATTGCTGTTCCTCCTTAATAATTCAAAAAGTTATATTTGTTGGCGGGAGGGTGAGCCTAATGCTTATCCCATTCCCGACCACTTCCTCAATTTGCTTATGCGCCTTTGTGCTTAGCAATAATCTCTTCAGAGATTGATTTCGGCACTTCTTCGTAGTGGGACAATTCCATTGAGAACACCCCACGACCTTGTGTACCGGAACGAAGCGTTGTGGAATATCCGAACATTTCCGCGAGTGGAACTTTCGCACGAACGATTTGCGCGCCGAAACGCGAATCCGTTCCTTCGATACGACCACGACGAGAGCTCATCATTCCCATTACATCGCCCATGTACTCTTCAGGCACGGTTACTTCTACTTTCATGATAGGCTCTAGCAAGCAAGGGCTACATTTGTCCTTAGCTGCTTTAAGCGCTAACGATCCAGCAATTTTGAACGCCATCTCCGAGGAGTCAACGTCATGGTACGATCCGTCAACAACAACAGCTTTAATATCAACTAGCGGGAAGCCAGCGATTACACCGTTTTTCATCGACTCTTCGATACCAGCTTGGATTGGAGCGATAAATTCTTTTGGAATCGATCCACCAACCGTTTTGTTTTCGAAAATGAAACCTTCGCCTGGCTCAAGTGGTGTAAACTCAACCCAACAATGTCCGAATTGACCTTTACCACCGGATTGACGTACGAATTTACCTTCGACCTTCGCAGGGACACGGAATGTTTCACGGTAAGCAACTTGTGGTTTACCAACATTCGTCTCAACTTTGAATTCACGAAGCATACGGTCAACGAGAATTTCCAAGTGAAGCTCACCCATACCTGCAATGATTGTCTGGCCAGTTTCTTCGTCCGTGTGAGCACGGAACGTAGGATCTTCCTCAGACAGCTTCTGCAAAGCAATACCCATCTTATCTTGGTCTGCTTTTGTTTTCGGCTCAACCGCAAGCTGGATAACCGGCTCAGGGAAGTTCATTGATTCAAGAATTACAGGGTTTTTCTCATCACACAGTGTATCACCTGTTGTTGTATCTTTAAGACCAACAGCAGCTGCGATATCACCAGCATGTACTTCACTGATTTCCTGACGGCTGTTCGCATGCATTTGCAAAATACGGCCAACACGTTCGCGTTTACCTTTAGTCGCATTAACAACATATGAGCCTGCGCTCAATATACCGGAATAAACGCGGAAGAAAGTCAAACGACCAACATAAGGGTCAGTCATGATTTTGAAAGCAAGTGCAGCGAATGGAGCAGTGTCAGAAGATTCCCGAGTTGTTTCCGTACCATCGTCTAGATGACCTGTAATAGCAGGTACATCAAGAGGAGATGGAAGGAAGTTAACTACTGCATCCAACATCGGCTGAACGCCTTTGTTACGGTAAGAGGAACCACATACGACTGGGAAGATTTTCACTTCACAGACGCCTTTACGAAGAGCAGCTTTGATTTCCGGGATAGTGAGTTCTTCACCCTCTAGGAATTTCATTGTCAGTTCTTCATCAAGCTCTGCAACTTTCTCTACCAGGATAGCGCGCAGTTCTTCAACTTGAGCTTCATATTCTGCAGGAATTTCAATTTTCTCTGGATCTTTACCGAGATCATCTTTGTATTTATAAGCAACCCGTTCAATCAGGTCGATCATTCCTACAAAAACATCCTCAGCGCCCATAGGCAATTGAATAGCTACAGCATTAGCGTTCAAGCGCAACTTCATGTCTCTTACAACATTAAGGAAATCTGCACCTATAATATCCATTTTGTTAACATAAGCAATACGAGGAACGCCGTAACGGTCAGCTTGACGCCATACTGTTTCGGATTGTGGTTCCACGCCTTCTTTGGCACTAAATACGCCTACGGCCCCATCCAATACGCGCAAGGAGCGCTCAACCTCTACCGTAAAGTCAACGTGACCCGGAGTGTCGATAATATTAATACGGTGACCATCCCATTGAGCGGTTGTAGCAGCAGAAGTAATTGTAATTCCGCGCTCTTGCTCTTGCTCCATCCAGTCCATTGTAGCGGCGCCTTCATGCACTTCGCCGATCTTATGAACACGTCCGGTGTAGAACAAAATCCGTTCAGTTGTTGTGGTTTTACCCGCATCAATATGCGCCATAATACCGATATTACGCGTATTTTGCAAGGAGAACTCTCTAGCCATGATACAGTCTCCCTTCATTTATCTTACTTATGCGATTCTACCAACGGTAGTGGGCAAACGCTTTGTTCGCTTCCGCCATTTTGTGTGTATCTTCGCGCTTCTTAACTGCTGCTCCAGTGTTATTGGAAGCATCCAGAATTTCAGCTGCTAAACGCTCTTCCATCGTCTTCTCTCCGCGGTTGCGGGAGTAGTTAACGAGCCAGCGCAGTCCTAGGGACGTGCGGCGTTCAGGCTTAACTTCAATCGGAACTTGATAGTTTGCTCCACCTACACGGCGAGCTTTAACCTCAAGTACTGGCATAATGTTCTTGATTGCTGCTTCAAAGACCTCCATAGCATCTTTACCCGAGCGCTCCTTAATAAGGTTGAACGCATCGTATAGAAGTTGCTGAGCAACGCCTTTTTTACCATCAATCATAATACGGTTAACTAAACGAGTAACTAGTTTGCTGTTATACAGCGGATCCGGAAGTACATCCCGTTTCGTAACTGGTCCTTTACGTGGCATCGAAGTTCCTCCTTTCTCATTCATGTTGTGCAGTGTTAAGCAATTAAATTGCCTAAACGCTTATTAGGATTTCTTAACTTTCGGTCTTTTCGTTCCGTATTTAGAACGAGCTTGTTTCCGGTTGTTAACGCCTGCGGTATCAAGTGCTCCGCGAACGATATGATAACGAACCCCCGGTAAATCCTTAACCCGGCCTCCACGAACAAGCACAACGCTATGCTCCTGCAGGTTATGTCCGATCCCACCAATGTAGGCAGTGACCTCTACGCGGTTAGTCAAACGAACCCTCGCGTATTTACGTAGTGCAGAGTTCGGTTTTTTCGGAGTCATGGTTCCTACACGAGTACATACTCCACGTTTCTGAGGAGCACTCACTTCTGTTTCAACGCGTTTAAGAGCATTGAACCCTCTTTGAAGTGCAGGTGATTTCGATTTAACGACCTTCGATTGACGGCCTTTACGAACTAGCTGGTTAATAGTTGGCATGATGCCACCCCCTTCCCATAATCGGTAAACATAATTAGTAAACGACTCAATCGATACCCTTTTGCGAAGCCCACAGATCCAGGTGGTTCATTTTAAGAGACGAGAAAGGGCCCGTCCGGATAGCTCCCCCATTGAAACTACATTTCTCTGGCTGATCTCCGAAACAAACCCGACAATCTATTCCCTCAACGGTCACGGTCAACGCCGTACCGACTTTAATGTCACACGCTTTGCTTAGGTTCGCACCGTATCGATGTACGTCAGTTTGACGCACGTCTGGCACACACTAGGATATATTATCACTTCCATTTGGGTGTGTCAACAATAATGAGATGAATTTTGTGAGATAGAAAATATATTTAGAATAGTCTTTTCTCCATCTGCCTTATGAATATCACAAATAATACCGCACTATATACGAATGTAGCAAGCAACGACCAAACCATCTCATAGGACTTAGAAGTTTCATAATTATTAAGGACGTCCATTATTCGGTAAACTGGAGGCAGCAGCCATCCTAGAAAAGCGATTTCCGGCGGTACTAGCTTCACAATACCTGCACCTGCCAAGCATAGCACCACCACGACGAACAACCCCGCAACAGCATAGCTTAGCTTCTTCACCGTCTTAGAAGTGAATAGGAAGGCCAGAGAAGCGCCCATGAAGGATAGTAGTATATGACTTAGACAGCCGCTTATCCCTTCCGATAGGGTTGGAGCTCTCACAAACTTGTTGAAAACAATAGGATACAACACCGTAACTATCGCTAACACTGTCAGAACGCCGAATAGAACTACTATTTTGCTTAGATAGTACTTCCTTACACTCCCCATATGCAAAGCTGTTATGAGCTGCTGCACCTCATCCTCAACATCTATGTAACCGTGCCCTATCCATACGGATATGACGAATAATAAAGTAGCCGTCAATGAATAGCTGGGCATAACAGGATTCGGTACAATACTGTATATAAAAATAATACTGAGGACGTAAATGATCAGTGGAGCGATATACTTATGTGACCTGAAATAGTACTTTAAGGAGAATCGCATCGTCTCTGTCATTTGCTATCCTTCGCTTTCACATTTTCTACGGACTCAATGGAAGCTCCCGCCTGAAGAAGGGCTTGTAGCAGCTGATCGCTATTTCTCGAATCCACGTGAACAATCCAAAACTGTCCCGCCTTCCTCTTATGCACTATCCCTTGTAATCCCGCATATTTGTCTACCTCATCAGAATTATTATCTGCATAGGTTATAACTTTGTACGAGATTGGGCTCATTGAACCATCGTATTTTCGGATATCGCTAATTATTTGCCCATCCTTAAGCGTTATCACCCTGTCCGCCAGTTGCTCAATCATTTGTGTCTCGTGAGAGGTCGTTACTATCGTCATACCTTGATCTTTAAACTGTCCCAAAGCAACTATCAATTGTTCCTGAGTGTGAGCATCCAGCCCTGATAGAGGCTCATCCATGAAAAGGATGTCCGTAGGCTGCAGCATCGCTTGCATGATATTAATTTTTTGTAGCATTCCTTTGGAAAAATGACGCATTTCTTGTTTGTTCGATGTTTCCAAGCGGAAGAGCTGACATAATTCTTCAATTCTTTCCTTCAATTCGGGCACATCTACGCCACGAACTCTGCCCATGCTCATTAAATATTCTACTGCTGTGAATCGGAGCTTAGGGAGCTTATCAGGAGCATAACCGATAGATAAAGCTTTTGCATGCTCGCCCTGCTCTCTCTTCCCTGAATCGATTGTTCCCATGCCGCTCAAGATTTTAAAAAGCGTGCTTTTACCGGAGCCATTGTGTCCCACAATTACTGTTATTTCGCCTTTATGAATAGATAAGCTGCAGCCATGGAGGACTTCTTTTCCCTCGAAGCTTCGGCATACATTCTTTAGAGATAGGATAGGTGCTGCCATCAAACTTACCTCCACAAGTAAAACGGCTTCGCCGTCCTTAGGACGGCTATACACGTTTGTATCGAGCAATCAGATAAGTATATAGACGTAGAAATTTATACTTTCTGATAGTCTAAAAAAACAGGCGGATACCATTGTCGGTATCCGCCTGTTGATATGTTGTTATTGAACTACTCTACAACTACTGGCTCTAGCTCAGCCGTTTCGTCGGTTTCTTCGTCAAATGGCGATACAACACGAATGTTGCGGTATCTTGCCATCCCCGTTCCTGCAGGAATGAGTTTTCCGATGATGACGTTCTCCTTGAGTCCGAGCAATCTGTCGACTTTGCCTTTGATAGCAGCATCGGTCAGTACGCGAGTTGTCTCTTGGAAGGACGCCGCCGATAGGAATGAATCGGTCTCGAGTGAAGCCTTCGTAATACCGAGCAATACAGGACGTGCAACTGCAGGCTCTTTATCTGAAAGAATTGCTTCACGGTTGGCAGCCTCATATTCGTGAAGATCCACGAAAGCACCAGGAAGAAGAATCGTATCTCCAGGATCAACGATGCGGATTTTACGAAGCATCTGCTTGATCATAACCTCGATGTGTTTGTCGTTGATTTCAACACCTTGGTTCCGGTAAACACGTTGAACCTCTTGCAAGATGTAGTTCTGAACGCCGCGGATACCTTTAATGCGAAGCATTTCCTTAGGATCGATAGAACCATCGGTTAATTCGTCCCCAGCTTCAACCTGCTGCCCTTGAGTAACGCGAATACGCGAGCCATAGCTGACAGGATATACTTTGGATTCTGCTCCGCCTTGCAATTCGATTTCACGACGATCCTTCGTTTCGCGAATCTCTTTAACAACGCCATCAAGCTCGGAGATAATAGCTTGACCTTTCGGGTTCCGAGCTTCGAAAAGCTCCTGGATACGAGGCAAACCTTGTGTAATATCGTCTCCAGCAACACCACCGGTATGGAAAGTACGCATCGTGAGCTGTGTTCCTGGCTCTCCGATGGATTGAGCTGCAATAATACCAACAGCTTCACCGATTTCTACTTTCTTACCTGTTGCAAGATTGCGGCCGTAACAAAGCTTACAAACACCATGACGGGCGCGGCAGCTGAGTACGGAACGAATCTGCACTTGCTTGATGCCTACGCGGACAATTTCTTCCGCTCTAGGCGTATCGATGAGTTCATTGCGGTTAACAATGATTTCACCATCTTCTGGATTGCGGATCGTCGCGAATGCATAACGCCCTTCGATACGGTCGAACAGATCCTCAATAACTTCCTTACCATCCTCGATACGGGATACGGAAATCCCCTTATCTGTTCCGCAATCTTCTTCACGAACGATAACATCTTGGGCTACGTCAACGAGACGACGTGTCAGGTAACCGGAGTCAGCTGTACGAAGTGCTGTATCGGCAAGACCTTTCCGTGCTCCGTGAGTGGAGATAAAGTACTCCAAAACGGTCAGACCTTCACGGAAGTTCGATTTGATTGGCAACTCGATAATTCGTCCGGATGGGTTGGCCATCAGACCCCGCATACCGCCCAGCTGGGTGATCTGCGATTTGTTACCCCGTGCTTTGGAGTCTACCATCAACATAATGTTGTTGTAGCGATCCATGGATTTCATCAAGATCTCAGTAATTTCGTCTTTCGTTTTACTCCAGATTTCGATAACGCGGTCACGACGCTCTTCATTCGTAATTAGACCACGGCGATATTGAGTCGATACGACCGCAACACGCTCTTCAGATTTCTTAAGAATCTGATCCTTCTCTTGAGGAACGATAACGTCTGAAACCCCGATTGTAATACCCGCACGAGTTGAATAAGTAAAGCCGAGTTGCTTGATATTATCAAGAATAATCGACGTTTTGGTCGTGTGATAGATACGGAAGCATTCACCGATGATATTACCCAAGTACTCTTTACCTACCGCACCAGGAATAACAGGATCTTCAATATACTTGCTGATGTCTGCACCCTTGTCGTAGATAAAGTATTTGTCAGGCGTTCCTTTAACCAAGTTCTCTTTTGTTGCTTCATTGATGTATGGGAACGTCTCAGGGAAAATCTCGTTGAATATAATTTTACCGATCGTCGTAACAATTAGAGCTTCCTGCTGTTCAGGTGTAAAAGTCTTTTTCTTCAACTCTTTAACCGGAATGACAACGCGAGCATGAAGTGAAATACCTGTTACGCTGCGTTGATAAGCAGAAATAGCTTCATTGACGTCAGTAAAACGCAAGCCAGATCCATAGGATTGATTGTTGTCCATTGTCAGGTAGTAACAGCCAAGAACCATATCCTGAGACGGAGTAACAACAGGCTTACCGTCCTTAGGGTTCAAGATGTTACCGGAAGCTAGCATGAGCAAACGAGCTTCTGCTTGTGCTTCTGCGGACAACGGAACGTGAACTGCCATTTGGTCACCATCGAAATCGGCATTGTATGCCGTACATACGAGTGGGTGAAGCTTGATCGCACGACCTTCAACAAGGATCGGTTCGAAAGCTTGGATACCAAGTCTATGAAGAGTTGGAGCACGGTTTAGAAGCACCGGATGTTCCTTGATGACTTCCTCTAGCACATCCCAAACCTCTGGGCTTACACGTTCAACCTTACGCTTAGCGCTCTTAATGTTGTGGGCAAGACCCTTCAACACAAGCTCCTTCATAACAAACGGCTTGAACAGCTCCAAAGCCATTTCTTTAGGGAGACCGCACTGGTACATTCTCAAGCTAGGTCCAACAACGATAACCGAACGTCCGGAGTAATCCACCCGTTTACCTAACAAGTTCTGACGGAAACGGCCTTGTTTACCTTTAAGCATATGACTGAGTGATTTCAAAGGACGATTACCTGGTCCCGTAACCGGACGACCGCGGCGACCGTTATCGATCAATGCGTCAACGGCTTCCTGAAGCATCCGTTTTTCGTTCTGCACAATAATATCCGGAGCGCCAAGATCGAGCAAACGCTTCAAACGATTGTTCCGGTTAATAACACGACGGTACAAATCGTTCAAGTCACTCGTTGCAAAGCGACCTCCATCCAATTGAACCATTGGACGAAGCTCCGGCGGGATAACGGGAAGCACATCTAGAATCATCCAGTCCGGCAAGTTCCCGGAGTTACGGAAGGATTCTACGACTTCAAGACGTTTAATCGCACGATTACGACGTTGGCCCTGAGCCGTGCGTAAATCTTCTTTAAGCGTCTCTAGCTCACGATCAAGGTCAATATCCTGAAGCAGTCTTTTGACAGCTTCAGCGCCCATGCCAGCATGGAATGCATAGCCATACTTGTCACGGTAGCTGCGATATTCCTTCTCAGAGAGTAATTGCTTTCTCTCCAAAGGTGTATCTCCTGGATCCGTTACAACGTAGGATGCGAAGTATATAATCTCTTCCAGAGAACGTGGGGACATATCAAGAGCAAGTCCCATACGGCTTGGAATACCTTTGAAGTACCAAATATGCGAGACCGGAGCGGCTAATTCAATATGACCCATCCGCTCACGACGTACCTTAGCACGAGTTACTTCAACACCGCAACGGTCACAAACTACGCCTTTATAACGAACGCGCTTGTATTTACCGCAATGACATTCCCAGTCCTTAGTAGGTCCGAAAATTTTCTCGCAGAACAAGCCTTCTTTTTCCGGCTTCAATGTCCGGTAGTTTATCGTTTCCGGCTTCTTGACTTCGCCTCTCGACCAAGACCGAATCTTATCCGGGGAAGCCAAACCGATTTTCATGAACTCAAAGTTATTGACGTCTAACAAGGAGCAAGCCCTCCTTCATCGTTGCTAAGATTTCAGATCTTAACGACGGCCCCTAAGGCCCGGCGTCATGCGACTGCAGCACATAGCGTATGCTAAGCGGCTTACAGCAGCACTTCTGACATTGGAGGCGGGCGCTCGGAAGCGCCCGTCCAATTCTACTAGTACTTCACGTTACGCGACGTGTGGACGTGCTACGCAACAGTACTATTCGACACCGACTTCTGTACCCTCGAGATTAAGGTTTAGCTTATCTCCCGTGGCATCGTCCTCGTCGTCCATTTCCTTCATTTCGATCTCCTGCTCATCTCCGGACAAGATTTTAACATCCATACCGAGACTTTGGAGTTCCTTAATCAATACCTTGAACGATTCTGGAACACCCGGCTCCGGCACGTTCTCGCCTTTGACAATCGATTCGTAGGTTTTGACACGACCGACGACATCATCTGATTTGACGGTCAATATTTCTTGAAGCGTATAGGCAGCGCCATAAGCCTCCAATGCCCAAACCTCCATCTCCCCGAAACGTTGACCACCGAACTGAGCTTTACCACCCAGCGGCTGTTGTGTAACGAGAGAGTAAGGTCCAGTAGAACGAGCATGGATTTTGTCGTCGACCATATGCGCAAGCTTGATCATATACATGACACCAACAGTAACTTCACGTTCAAACAATTCACCTGAACGTCCATCACGCAGCTGCCATTTACCGTTACGTTTCATACCGGCTTCTTCCATAGCATCGAATACATCCGTTTCACGCGCTCCGTCGAATACAGGCGTAGCAGAGTGAATGCCAAGGATCTTACAAGCCATTCCTAAGTGAACTTCCAGTACTTGACCGATGTTCATCCGAGAAGGTACGCCGAGCGGGTTAAGAACAACTTGAACCGGAGTGCCATCTGGAAGGAAAGGCATATCTTCTTCCGGCAGGATACGAGCGATAACCCCTTTGTTACCATGACGTCCAGCCATTTTATCGCCTTCGGAAATTTTCCGTTTTTGTGCGATGTAAGCACGGACCAGTTGGTTAACGCCAGGAGGAAGCTCATCACCGTTCTCACGGGTAAACACTTTAACGTCGACTACGATTCCGTCTGTACCATGCGGTACGCGAAGAGAGGTATCACGGACTTCACGAGCCTTCTCTCCAAAAATCGCGTGCAACAAGCGTTCTTCAGCTGTAAGCTCTGTTACACCCTTAGGTGTAACTTTACCTACGAGGATATCACCTGCGCTAATTTCAGCACCGACACGGATAATTCCACGCTCATCAAGATTGCGAAGCGCGTCTTCCCCGACGTTCGGAATATCACGAGTGATCTCTTCAGGTCCGAGCTTAGTATCACGGGCTTCTGATTCATATTCCTCAATGTGAATTGAAGTATAGACATCTTCCCGAACTAGCTTCTCGGACAACAAGATAGCATCCTCATAGTTGTAGCCTTCCCAAGTCATGAAGGCAACGACAACGTTGCGACCAAGCGCTAGCTCGCCCGTATCCGTTGAAGGTCCATCAGCCATAATGTCGCCTTTTTTAATAATTTCTCCGCGACGAACAAGTGGCCTTTGGTTAATGCACGTTCCTTGGTTAGAACGCATAAACTTCTGAAGCTTGTATTTAACGATATCGCCTCTGACTTCTTTGCCTTCGATTATCTCAACTCGACGCAATTGGATTTCATTGGCAGAAACTCTTTCGATGAATCCGTCATATTTGGACACAATACATACCCCGGAGTCTTTAGCAGACTTGTGCTCCATTCCTGTACCAACGAATGGTGCTTCCGGTATTAACAACGGAACGGCTTGACGTTGCATGTTAGATCCCATGAGCGCACGGTTGGAGTCATCGTTCTCGAGGAACGGTATCATCGCTGTAGCGACAGACACAACCTGCTTAGGGGATACATCCATGTAGTCAACGCGATCGCTCGGCATTGTGATGATATTATCGGTCTGTTTGTTATAACGGACAATAATATTTTCGTCTGTGAAAGACTTGTCAGGGTTCAACTGTGCATTCGCTTGCGCGATGATATAATTGTCCTCTTCATCAGCCGTCATGTAGACGATGTCATCCGTAACCCGGTTTGTATGAGGATCGACTTTACGATAAGGTGCCTCGATAAAGCCATACTCGTTAATCCGTGCGAAGGAAGACAAGGAGTTGATCAATCCGATGTTCGGTCCTTCTGGTGTCTCGATTGGACACATACGGCCATAGTGGGAGTGATGGACGTCACGAACTTCGAAGCCCGCGCGTTCCCGAGTCAAACCACCAGGTCCGAGAGCCGATAGACGACGCTTATGCGTCAATTCTGCAAGCGGATTGGTTTGATCCATAAATTGGGACAATTGAGAGGATCCGAAGAACTCTTTAATTGCCGCAATAACAGGACGAATATTGATTAGCGCCTGAGGCGTAATGGCATTCTGATCCTGAATGGACATTCTTTCCCGTACAACCCGTTCCATCCGGGACAAGCCGATACGGAATTGATTTTGCAGCAATTCTCCAACAGAGCGGAGACGACGGTTACCCAAGTGATCGATATCATCTGTGTTACCGACGGATTGCAGCAAATTCATGAAGTAGTTAATAGACGAGATAATGTCCGCAGGCGTAATATTCTTCACCGACTTATCGATGATGCCGTTGGAAATAACCTTAACTACTTTTCCATCTTCTAAAGGCGAGTAGATGCTGACGGATTGCAAAGGAATATCCTCTGACTCGTAAACGCCACCCGTTACCCGATAGTTTTTGAACCCTACGTTTTTCTCAAGCATAGGGAGAATTTGATCCAACAATCTGCGATCAATCATTTGTCCAGCTTCAGCTATGATCTCTCCAGTGGATGGATCTACA
This sequence comes from Cohnella abietis, assembly GCF_004295585.1. Classification (NCBI taxonomy): domain Bacteria; kingdom Bacillati; phylum Bacillota; class Bacilli; order Caryophanales; family Paenibacillaceae; genus Cohnella; species Cohnella abietis. The sequence continues at coordinate 6,151,410 of NZ_AP019400.1, forward strand.
AGCGTTTCCGCTAGGCGCTGGTTGAACAAACGGTTTTTGATATGCAGCTTTTTATTAACCTTGTAACGTCCTACGTTTGCTAGGTCGTAACGCTTCGGATCGAAGAAGCGTGCAATTAGCAAGCTGCGAGCATTATCCAAAGTTGGCGGTTCACCTGGACGAAGACGCTCGTAGATTTCAATGAGCGCTTTCTCAGTAGAATCCGTATTGTCCTTCTCAAGCGTATTGCGGATGTAGTCATCTTGTCCTAGCAAATCCAGAATTTCTGCATCAGTTCCAAAGCCCAAAGAGCGAAGGAGTACAGTTACTGGGATTTTGCGAGTGCGATCGATACGCACGTAGATGATATCCTTTGCATCCGTCTCAAGCTCCAGCCAAGCTCCACGATTCGGAATGACTGTAGCCGTATAGTTTTTCTTACCGTTCTTATCTACCTTAGTACTGAAGTAGACACTCGGGGAGCGAACCAACTGGCTGACGATTACACGTTCCGCACCGTTGATAATGAATGTTCCCGTTTCGGTCATGAGCGGAAAATCACCCATAAATACTTCTTGTTCCTTAACTTCGCCTGTTTCCTTGTTGAGCAAACGAACCTTAACACGAAGTGGAGCTGCGTAAGTTACATCGCGTTCTTTCGATTCATCAACTGAATATTTCGGATCACCTAAGCTATAGTCGATAAACTCCAAAACTAAGTTGCCGGTAAAATCCGAAATTGGCGAAATATCCTGAAAAATTTCCCGCAAGCCCTCGTCCAAAAACTTCTGGTACGATTGTTGTTGGATTTCGATCAGGTTCGGGACTTCCAACACTTCATTAATGCGGGCGTAGCTGCGCCGTGCACGGCGACCATACTGAACAAGATGTCCTGCCAACTTAACCTCACCCCTTAAGTCTGCTTCAACACAAAAATAAAGAAAAGCCCTTATGCGCCGGTTGGCGGCACAATGGCAACTCATCCTGCCTTTACCCCAAAACAAACCCATTATACGTCAATTAGAGTGAATTTATTCTAGGAATGGAATAGGGCATACAGGTTTAATGTGTTAAAGACAATTAGCCCATCCTAATACTGACATTTTTTAATAATACCACAGCAGAAATGTCAAGTCAAATCTTAATTATTTTTACTTGCGTGTGCAGCAGTAAAGTCTAAATCCCTTGTCTTTACCTACTTCAACAACCTCATCTTCTCCATACACTTCTTCTAGCTTCGCTCTAGCCGTTGGAGCTCCTTGCTTGTTTTGAATTACAACCCACGTCTTCCCGCCAGGATTCAGCCGTGCCCAAGATTGCTCTAGCAATTGATGTACAACTGCTTTGCCCGCTCGAATGGGGGGGTTGGACAAAATTACATCGAAGGTTTCGGCTTCAACAGCAGAGAAAAGGTCGCTATATGCAAAGGATACATTATGTACCCCATTCACCTTTGCATTGTGTTTGGCCAACTCAACAGCGCGCTCATTAATGTCGATAAGCGTAACATGTCCTTGCGGCGCAAGGCGGGCAGCAATTAATCCGATCGGTCCGTAGCCGCAACCGATATCCAGAACCTTAGCATCACTTGGAAATTCCATACCCTCGATGAGTACCCGGCTGCCATAGTCCACCCCGTCCCGCGAAAACACGCCAGCATCCGACGTCAATCGAAGCTTAAACCCGCGAAGCAATGTTTCGAAGTCTTGACGGTTACTTGCCGATTGAGGCTTATTCGAATAGTAATGATCGTTCACCCAAGCTCCTCCAAAGTTACGGATTAGATCGCTTTCTTTAGCATTATCATGTTTATACACGAACAAACCCCTCGAAGAAAATCTTCAAGGGGTTTGATGATCCGCTTCTTACTTAACTTCTACTTTAGCGCCAGCTTCTTCAAGCTTAGCTTTAACAGCATCTGCTTCTTCTTTAGCTACTTTTTCTTTGATTGCTTTTGGAGCGTTGTCTACAAGATCTTTCGCTTCTTTCAGGCCAAGACCTGTGATTTCGCGAACAGCCTTGATAACGTTGATTTTGGAAGCACCAGCTTCGATAAGAACAACATCGAATTCGGATTGTTCTTCAACTTCAGCAGCAGCAACAGCGCCACCAGCAGCAACTGGAGCTGCAGCAGTAACACCAAATTCTTCTTCGATTGCTTTAACTAGATCGTTCAATTCAAGAACAGTCATGCCTTTAATGGCTTCTAAGATTGCTTCTTTGCTCATTGTAGTATCCTCCATTATTTGAGATCATATGATCTTCTTTTTTTGATAATCAGTTGTCTTACGCGCTTGCTTCGTTCTTCTCCGAAACCGCTTTGACAGCGAGTGCGAAGTTGCGAACTGGTGCTTGCAGGACGCTGAGCAACATGGAAAGCAATCCATCGCGGGACGGAAGCTCTGCAAGTGCTTTAACTTGAGCTGCATCAACAAAACGACCTTCAACTACGCCGCCTTTAACTTTAAGAGCATCGTTTTTCCGAGCAAAATCACTAATGATTTTCGCTGGAGCAACAACATCTTTACCGAAAGCAATAGCAGTAGGTCCAGTTAAGATAGACTCAAGCTCGTTCAATTCAACATTTGCAGCAGCACGGCTAACCAAAGAGTTTTTCAACACTTGGAATTCAATGCCGGCTTCACGCAATTGTTTACGAAGCTGTGTTACTTGCGCCACGTTCAAGCCACGATAGTCAGCAATAACCGTACAGTTGCTTTCGCGTAGCTTAGTCGCAATAACCTCAACCTCTTGCTCTTTTGCCTGAATGATTTTCGCATTTGCCATTGTGTACACCTCCTAAGTCTTGGCATTACCGTATATTTATCTCGCAATAGTCTGGGAGGCATAAAGAAATGCCTCCGCAGATTCGCGAAGGCATGACGTGATCTTACTCTATTATCAAAATGCAGCGCACTTTGCAAAAGAGGAAAACTCTATCCACACACCTCGGTAGGGAATTAAGCTTGCATAACGGTTAAAGGTTATGTGTCGCACCTACGGTCTACGGTATCCATATTCAATTTCAGCTTTATTAGCTTACCACTAGGGCTTGCCAATGTCAAAGACAGTTTTTACCGTCCGAGCTCCTAGGAGCGATCGGTTTAGCGATAAACGGACGCATTTACACGAGCGCCTGGTCCCATCGTCGAAGAGATCGAGATGTTCTTCAGGTAAATGCCCTTGGAAGATGCGGGTTTAGCACGGCTCAATGCCTCAATCAGAGCATTAAGGTTTTCATTCAATTTCTCAGAATCGAACGAAACCTTTCCGATTGGTGCATGGATTTGACCTGCTTTGTCGAGACGATATTCGATTTTACCGGCTTTAATCTCAGCGATGGCTTTTGCAACATCATTCGTTACAGTGCCTGCTTTAGGGTTAGGCATCAAACCTTTACCCCCGAGAATACGGCCAAGCTTACCGACTTCACTCATCATGTCCGGAGTTGCAACGCAAACGTCGAACTCGAACCATCCTTGTTGGATTTTAGCGATGAGGTCTGCGTCTCCTACATAATCCGCGCCAGCAGCTTCAGCTTCCTTCAGCTTGTCGCCTTTTGCGAATACGAGAACGCGTTGCGTTTTGCCGGTGCCGTGAGGCAGGACGACTACGCCACGTACAGCTTGATCTTGCTTTCTCGGATCAACGCCGAGACGGACAGCCGCTTCAACAGTTTCGTCGAATTTAGCTGTTGCCGCTTTCTTCACGAGCTCGATTGCTTCCAACGATTCGTAGGTAGCATCGCGATCGATCAGCTTAACGGACTCTGCATATTTCTTACCGTGTTTAGCCAAGTTGTTCTCCTCCTTTGTGGTTTTAACGGAAGTTTCCTCCCACAAGCGGTTCTAGGAACCGCGTTACGTTAGTCAGCCATATCAGCTGCAAACGATTAGTCTTCGATTACAACGCCCATGCTGCGAGCAGTTCCTTCGATCATACGCATAGCTGCTTCAACGGAAGCCGCGTTAAGATCTTGCATTTTTTGCTCAGCGATATCACGTACTTTCGCACGTTTAACTGTAGCAACTTTTTTCTTGTTCGGTTCGCCGGAGCCCTTAGGGATTCCTGCAGCTACGCGGAGCAATACCGCTGCTGGTGGCGTCTTCGTTTCAAACGTAAAGGAGCGATCCTCGAATACAGTAATAACAACTGGAATGATTAATCCCACTTGATCTGCTGTGCGAGCATTAAACTCTTTACAGAATGCCATGATATTTACGCCAGCTTGACCTAGTGCAGGACCGATCGGTGGCGCAGGGTTAGCTTTACCCGCATTAACTTGCAGCTTTACCAATTTAATGACTTTTTTTGCCATGATGCACACCTCCTTAACCCATAATGCGGTTTAACGGAACTCTCGTCCCTCCCGCTCGTTCAAGAAACCCTTAATCGATTAAATCTTCTCCACTTGTGTGAAGTCCAATTCAACCGGAGTTTCCCTTCCAAACATGTTAACGTGAACCTTAAGCTTGCTTTTCTCGGGCAGAATTTCTTCTACAGATCCGACAAAGTTGGCAAAAGGACCCACCATAACCCGAACGTTTTCTTTGATCTCGAAATCGATAACCGGCTTCGGCTCGTCCATTCCCATATGCTTTAGAATTCCTTCTACTTCATCAGGAAGAAGTGCCGTTGGTTTCGATCCCGAACCTGTGGAGCCAACAAATCCAGTTACACCCGGAGTATTGCGAACCACGTACCAAGAATCGTCCGTTTGTACCATCTCGACAAGAACATAGCCGGGATATACTTTACGCATAACCGTCTTTTTCTTACCGTCCTTGTTTACAATTTCTTCTTCCATTGGCACAAGGACGCGGAAGATCTTGTCTTGCATACCCATAGACTCCACACGTTTCTCCAGGTTAGCTTTAACTTTGTTCTCGTAACCGGAGTACGTGTGTACTACATACCATCTTTTCTCCATGGAAAAGCCACCTTTGGTTCCTGCGTCAAATGATTAAATCGACGAGGGATGAAATACCGATGTCCAGAACCCAGAAGTAGATCGTAACCAGCAGCACCGTCACAATAACAATGATTGTGTAGCTGACGAGCTCTTTCCGGCTGGGCCAACGGACTTTCTTTAATTCGTTCCAGCTATCACCGAAAAACGAAAAAAAGGACCCAAAGTTTTGTTTCATTTTGGCCAGGAAAGTCACGTTCATACCTCCTAGGATTTAGCGCGTCTCGCGATGAGGAGTATGTTCATTGCAAAATCTGCAGAACTTCTTCAACTCGATGCGATCGGCGTGCGTCCGTTTGTTCTTGCTCGACGTGTAGTTCCGATGCTTGCAGTTCGTGCAAGCTAGAGTGATAATCACCCGCATCCCTTCCACCTCCCGGGATCAAAACTTCAAAAAAATACAACCATGCAGCGGAAACCTCAGCTTGGCGAACCAAGGCTGATCTTGGAATCGTCGTGTGTTCACAAGACACCACGACAACGAATCCAGGTGTTTCGCCGATGATTCAGAGCCAGCGCATAAGAAGCCACGTTAAGGTTACTAAAATAATTTATCACAGGGGGTAATCGATGTCAACGAAAAGTGTCACCAGCCTACCTTTGGAACACCATTCTGCTGTCGAAGATTACACTCTACTCTAGCAACCCTGTACCTATTCTTCCATTTTCGCATCTATCTTAAACCATATGAAACAAAAGATAATCAACTCTAAGATGATTAAGCTTGTATAAGTGCATAAAAAAAGCAGCGCGCTGCTTCGGCTGCCGGTACGATCCATATAAGTGCTAGTTACTTATTGAGCAAGGTCGCGTGCCTCAAGATACCGCTCAAGCTTACGCTTCACTCGTTGCAAAGCGTTATCAATTGACTTCACGTGCCTGTCGAGATCAACGGCAATTTCCTGATAAGAGCGTCCGTCCAGGTATAGCATAAGTACCTTGCGTTCTAAATCGCTCAAGATTTCAGACATCTTATCCTCGAGGCCGTAAAACTCCTCTTGGTTAATAATCATTTCCTCCGGATCACATACTCTTGAACCGCAGATAACATCGAGCAATGTTCGATCAGAGTCCTCGTCATAGATCGGCTTGTCCAAAGAAACATAGGAATTGAGCGGAATATGCTTCTGCCTAGTGGCAGTTTTAATTGCAGTAATGATCTGACGAGTAATGCATATCTCAGCAAAAGCCTTAAATGAAGCTAGCTTATCGCTTTTGAAGTCACGGATCGCTTTGTATAAGCCGATCATTCCTTCTTGCACAATATCTTCTCGCTCAGCACCTATTAGAAAATAAGAGCGCGCTTTCGCCCGCACGAAATTTCGATATTTATGAATAAGATACTCCAACGCTTCACTGTCACCCGTGCGAACGAACTCTACGATGTCCTCGTCGGCCTTGAAGTCGTATTCACGCGTTGCCAGTCTCTCCAAGTCGACGCTCACACGAACATCCCTCCGGTCTGCATTGGCGTACTGGAACCTTTTGCTCTACCAAACTATTACCAATATACTTGATATGACGCATAGCGTCAATGATTTTGCCGTTTCCTACGCGTTTGTCCGATGGTAAAACTGTAAATAAAATACACGACTCAGTTAATTATCACTAAGTCCTCTTCTCATTCGTTCCAATCTGCGCTGTACCTCATCTGACAAAACAGCATCCAGCGGATTCTTTTTTATCGGCGAATCTCTTTTTATTACCGTCTGAATGTCTGTTCTACTTTGCCGCACTTCGATTCGCAGCTCGTGTGCTGTAACCCGCAAAGCTCCCCGTCCGAATGCCACATGCTGCTCTACCTGATCCGATGTTGCCACATAAATATTGCGTCGAACTGACGTCCACTCTCCAACCAAGCGTTCAATGCATTCATCGGCCGTTTCCCGTTCTCGGGTATACACGATTTGCATTTTCTTACGATGATTGTACTCCGCGCCCGCGCCTGGAACGCGGAAAGCATCGAATACGACGATAACGATGAGTCCCGCGTAGCTCTGGTAATCCGCAAGCATGCTCAAGAGCTGATCTCGAGCATCCTCCAGCTTCTCTTGCTTCAATGCAACCAGCTCTGGCCAAGAGCCGATGATATTGTAGCCGTCCACCAGCAGCACATCTTCGCGTTGGAAATTGCGCGTTGCTCGCACGTCCTTAAACCGGACTCGACTGCGATGCGCCGCTTTTCTTGAGCTCCTGCTGACGTTGGCGCACAACCTCATACAGGATAACCCCTGCTGCAACAGAAGCATTCAAGGAATTAATTTGTCCAACCATCGGAAGGGAGAGAATAAAATCACATCTTTCCCGAACTAACCTAGAAAGCCCTTGCCCTTCATTGCCAATAACGATCGCCAGCGGCCCTGTAAGGCTCGTGTCGTAGAAGCCTTCCTTGGCCCCTCCATCCGCTCCTGCAATCCAGAGACCGGCAGCCTTGAGCTTCTCCATCGTCTGTACGAGGTTAGCTACACGCGCAACAGGTACATATTCGACAGCGCCAGCTGATGTCTTGGCAACAACTGCCGTAAGACCCGCACTTCTGCGCTTAGGAATAATGACACCATGCACACCTGTGCAATCTGCAATCCGCAAAACCGAGCCTAAATTATGCGGGTCCTCAATCTCGTCCAACAGGACGATAAGCGGAACTTCACCCTTGGCAGCTGCACGCGCGAGTAGCTCGTCAACCTCAACATATGCGACTGCAGCCGCTTGTGCAACAACTCCCTGATGCTGAAGGTCCGGAACGAGTCGGTCGAGCTTGCTCTTATCCACCTGCTGGACGACTATTCCACGGGCTTTAGCCTCTTCCATGATGGGCTGAACAAGGCTGCGCTGTGCCTGATTGGACATGAAAATTTTGTTAATTGATCGTCCTGCCTTCATCGCTTCTAGCACTGGGTGCTTACCAGCCAAATATTCTTCTTCACCGCTCAACGAGCTTTCAGCTGCCCATAGCTCTTTATCCAATGCAGATTCCTTGTTTGCAGGAGCTACTGGATTCGACTTGTCATTGTCTTTACGTCCGTTATTTGCAGCCTGCCACCCTGCTCTGGTTTTACGTTCTACAGGGCCACGGTTTCCCGGTGCTCTCGGCTTGTAATCACTCATAATCATCTTCCTTTATCTAAATTGCTATTATTGGCCGAAATTAATCTTGTTTATTGGTCACAAATGCAAGGTCCATCAGCTGCTCCAACCGTTCCTTTTGCCCATGGTAATACAAATGTCCGACTAAGCATTCTAATGCAGTAGCATGACGATAATCAGCAGGATCAGCGTTCTTAGGGGGCTGTCCTGACTTCGTGTTACGTCCGCGACGCACAATATCGGCTTCCTCTTCCGAAAGAAGGGGTACCCATCTCTCTAGAAGCTTAGCTTGTGCAGCTGCAGAAACGTAGCCTGTCGCCGCACGATGCAGCTCATGCGGCTTTCGATTGAATCCTGCCACTAGGCGTTGTCTAATGTATATTTCAAAGACAGCATCTCCAACATAAGCCAGGACAACAGGAGATAACATATTAATCGGCACATCTGTAGGCACGACGGGTGAAATAACGGGGTCTATAACTTTACTTACCCGCTCCATCATTTGCGCCGCCAACGAATGCCTTGAGGTGTATCCTCCAACACAATTCCACGATCCGCTAACAAATCTCGGATTTCATCCGCCCGTGCGAAATTACGATTAGCCCGTGCCGACGTTCGCTCTGCAATCAGCGAATCCACTTCCTCATCCAACAAGCCAGCTTCTTCGATTTGCGGTAGCAGTCCTAAAACACCGTTCATCTCTTCGATGCGTGTTAGAATCAGTAATAAATCTGACTCACTTACCGCCTCACGCTGTAAATAAGTATTCACTTCCGTGACAAGACCAAACCAAGCTGTTATCGCATCTGGTGTGCTAAAGTCGTCCTCCATACGGGAGTGGAATTCCTCTTTCAGCTTATCAAGCCTTTGCTTCAACGCTTCATCACCTGCTAAGGCAAGCGTGCCCGTCGCAACAGAGGAGAGACGATGACGGACATTGTCCCGGCAATTCGTCAACCGCTCAATGCTGTTCGTAGCCTGACGAATGGTTTCGTCACTAAAATTAAGTGGACTACGGTAATGAGTTGCCAGCATTAAATAACGAATCGTATATTTACTTGTCTTCTTGAGCAATTGCCGTACGTTAATACCATTGCCCAATGATTTAGACATCTTCTCATTGTTAATGTTTACGAAGCCATTGTGCATCCAGTAGCGCGACAAGGGCTGACCCGTCAAGGATTCAGATTGTGCAATCTCACACTCGTGATGAGGGAATTGCAAATCATGTCCGCCTCCATGGATATCCAGGGTATTACCAGCATACTTGTGCACCATCGCAGAGCACTCGATATGCCATCCAGGACGCCCCTCGCCCCATGGACTTGGCCAATGAATTTCTCCCGGCTTAGCCGTCTTCCAGAGCACGAAGTCCTGTGGATTTTCTTTGCGCTCATCGACATCTATACGGATACCATATTGCAATTCATCGAGGTTTTTATGAGAAAGCTTACCGTATTCCGGGAATGATCCCGTACGGAAATAGACGTCTCCGCCGCTTTCATAAGCAGATCCCTTCTCGACTAAGCTTTCGATGAATGTCACGATTTCTGTTATGTTCTCCGTTACCCGTGGTGAAATGGTCGGGTCGTGAGCACCAAGCGCAGCCCGATCCTCCTTAAACGCCAATATAAAACGTTCAGCCAGCTCTGGCACTGTAATGCCAAGCTCATTAGCTTTGCGGATCATTTTGTCATCTACATCCGTGTAATTAACGATGTAATTAACCTCTAAGCCAATAGCCTCCAAATAACGTCGAACGACATCAAAGAAAATAACCGGACGTGCATTTCCAATATGGATATAGTCGTATACAGTCGGTCCGCATACATACATATTTACTTTTCCCGGCTCACGCGGCACGAACGTCTGCGGCGCTCTAGTCATGCTGTCGTAAATTTTGAGTTTCACCTGATATTAGCTCCTTTTACTATCATTAGCCAAGAGGGCTACGGGTTCATTGTTCCCGTTCGTTTCATTGGCTTTGAGACGCTCGATCTCTGATTTTAGCTCGTTAATTTCCTTCTGCATGAGTCGGAAGGTTTCAATAAGCGGATCCGGCAGGTTCGTATGGTCAAGCCGGTCGCCGATCTTCATGCCATTACGCTTTACAACACGTCCAGGAATACCGACAACCGTACTATTGGGTGGTATTTCTCTAAGTACAACCGAGTTTGCCCCAATATTAGAGTTACCTCCTACTGTAAACGATCCAAGCACCTTCGCGCCAGAAGCGATAACGACACGATTACCTATTGTCGGATGGCGCTTCCCCTTTTCTTTCCCTGTTCCGCCAAGCGTTACCCCTTGATAAATAATAACCTCATCACCGATCTCGCACGTTTCGCCGATAACGACGCCCATGCCGTGATCTATGAACAGTTTACTCCCAATACGAGCTCCGGGGTGAATCTCAATTCCCGTGAAAAATCGACTCACTTGGGAAATCACTCGGGCGACTGAAAATAACCGATGGCGATAAAAGAAATGGGCGATGCGATGAGACCAAATCGCATGTAAACCTGCATACGTAAATACTACTTCGAACCAGCTTCTGGCAGCAGGATCGTTCTCGAATACTGCTTCTATATCGGATTTGACCGTTCTCCACATCCCCATCTTCCACCCCACCTATCTCTTCTCTATCTAAGTAAAACGGTCTCGTCGCCATTAGGACGGCGGAACACGTCAGTAAAATATAAAAAAGCCCCTGCAGCTACGTAGCTGCAGAGACGTCATGACGTGGTCCCACTCTGCTTGAGCTCCTGTCCTCAGGGACATCGGCTCCTTATCGGATAGTTAACGGGATCCCCCCGGCACCGCTTACCCGATCATCCACTGTTCCATGATACTAGATCACAGTACATCGGAAGACCCATCAGCGGCGCAGCTCCCAGGCGCAATTCAGTTTCGTACAGAATGTAGCGGCTCTCAGCCTAGACCGCCTTCTCTGATCATTCGTAAAGCGAAACTTACTTTCCTGTTCGTCGCACGTTTTCGATATATAGATTAATTATATCCGAACCCCTGTCAGGTGACAAGAGATGTGACACGTTTCCCCTTAGAACGGATTAGCTAAGTGAGTATGCAAGCTTAGAATAATCCACTCAAATAGATTAATTCGCGAGGCGCTTCAACACTTCATTTCTTCCTAGCAGCCAAATCGTTCCGTTCAAGTCCGGTCCATGCATTTGACCCGTGAGTGCGATACGTATTGGCATGAATAGCCCTTTACCTTTTACGCCAGTTGCGACTTGGACTGCTTTAATCCACGCTTTGATATTATCGATAGTGAAGTCTTGTTCAGAAGCGGCATCTATATTGCTCCGGAATGCGCTCAACACAGTAGGTACCGTCTCCTCTTTCATCACGATTGCAGCTTCATCGTTCAGCTCCGGAACCTCTTGGAAAAATAAATCAGATAGAGGTACAATCTCAGCTCCGAATCTTAGATGATCGCGGAACAAGGTGACTAAAGCCGTAGCCCACACCAAATCTTGCTCGCTTGGCTCCTGCGGAAGGCGACCTGCTGATTTCAAGTGTGGAATGCAAAGCTGGATGATACGCTCCGGCTCAGCAAGCTTCATGTAGTGTTGGTTTAACCAGCTTAGCTTCGCTGTATCGAATACAGCCGGGCTCTTGGAGAGACGGTTCTCGTTAAAGATCTCAATTAGCTGCTCTCGGGAATAAATCTCCTCTTCCCCTTCCGGAGACCAGCCAAGCAAAGTAATAAAGTTAAATAGAGCTTCAGGCAGATAGCCTAATTCGTCATATTGCTGAATGAATTGAACGATGGACTCGTCACGTTTGGACAGCTTCTTGCGTTGATCATTAACGATTAGTGTCATATGACCGAACTGAGGAGGCGTCCATCCAAACGCTTCATAAACCATTAGCTGACGAGGCGTGTTCGTAATATGGTCTTCACCACGCAATACATGCGTTATAGCCATCAGATGATCATCCACTGCAACAGCATAATTATAGGTCGGAATACCGTCCTTCTTCACGATGACGAAATCACCGAAGTCGTCAGAACGGAAGGAAATTTCTCCTTTGACCGTATCCTGAAACGTATAAACGTGGTCAGTCGGAACCGTAAAACGCACGCTTGGAATTCTTCCTTCGTCTGCAAGCTTGCTTTGCTCGTCGGGAGTTAGGTTACGACATTTCCCAGAGTACTTCGGAGTTTCACCGCGTTCCGTTTGCTCCTCGCGCTCCCGCTCCAGCTCCTCTTCATTGCAATAGCAACGGTAGGCTAGCTTCTGATCAAGCAATTGCTGAGTATGCGTTCGGTAAATATCAAGACGCTCAGTTTGACGGTAAGGACCATACTCACCTAGACGATCGATGCTTTCATCCCAATCGACACCAAGCCATTTCAGATAAGTTAGCTGACTTTCTTCCCCGCCTGCTATATTTCTTTTAACGTCTGTGTCTTCGATACGGATAATAAAATCACCACCATGGTGGCGTGCGAATAGGTAGTTAAAAATGGCTGTACGCGCATTACCAATATGTAGATTGCCCGTCGGGCTTGGTGCGTATCTTACTCGAACCTTAGTCGACATGTTAGTTCCTCCGTTAATATCATATTCTTTTATGCCTTCACCAACAGAACAACCGCCTGCGAGGCGATACCTTCACCCCGACCGGGAAAGCCTAAACGTTCAGTAGTTGTCGCTTTTACGTTGACTTGGGATTCCTCACATTCAAGCGCTTTGGCAATAACAGTAACCATCGCCGGGATGTATGGCGCCATCTTCGGCGCTTGCGCGATAATTGTCGCGTCAGCGTTACCGAGCTTGTAGCCTCGCTCCTTAGCCAGTCCCCATACATGCACTAGTAATTTGACGCTATCTGCGTCTTTGAATTCCGGATCGGTATCTGGAAAGTGCTTTCCGATATCTCCAAGGGCAAGAGCCCCGAGAATGGCATCGCTTATCGTGTGAAGAAGCACATCTGCATCGGAATGTCCTAGTAACCCTTTTTCATATGGAATGTTAACACCGCCGATAATGCACGGACGTCCTTCCACCAGCTGGTGAACATCGAAGCCTTGTCCCACTCTAATCATTGTGACTATTCCTCCCCCATACGCCTTGCCAGCAGAAGCTCTGCAATAGGCAGATCCTCTGGCGTCGTAATTTTAATATTGGCATAATCACCTTCGACAATTGCAACCTTACGCCCTAATCTCTCCAGAAGCATAGCATCATCTGTTGCTGCTGCGCTTTCCTCCCGCGCCTGGCGATGCGCATCCATAAGCTCTACACGCCAAAAAGCCTGCGGAGTCTGTACACTCCACAGCGTCCTACGTTCCGGAGTTGCAATAATAAACCCGTTACCATCCGAAACTTTAATTGTATCTTTAACAGGAACGGCTAGTGCGGATGCACCATGTTCTTCCGCAGCCTTACAGCATGCGGTAATCTGCTTAGCAGTTACTAATGGTCTAGCTGCATCATGGACTAATACACCTTCCGTATGTAATGCCGCCAAACCTGCATATACACTATCCTGCCGCTCTGCGCCGCCCGGTATGATCAATGATATTTTCCGAAACCCTTCAAGCCTGATTATCTCGCCAGCTTTCTGCTGCTCACCCGATGAAACAACTAAAATAATAGATGTTACAGCTGAGCATTGCTCAAATGCTTCAAGCGTATGAGCAAGCACTGTCCGACCGGCAAGCTCAAGGTAGGGCTTATTATCGGCAGCTCCCATACGAGTGCCTCGCCCTGCCGCAACCACGACAGCTCCCCAGTCCATATAATATCTCCTTTTCAGACAAACAAAAGACGGGACACAAGAGCGCGCCCCGCCCGTATTTCTATTATCATACCTTGTTAGAGCGCTTTTTCCAATAGCTTAGGCTTAGCGAAAATCATCCGGCCAGCAGATGTCTGAAGCACACTTGTGACCAGCACCTCCATCGTAGTTCCGATGAATTCCCTTCCGCCTTCTACCACAATCATTGTGCCATCATCCAAATAGGCCACACCTTGCCCATGCTCCTTGCCGTCCTTAATAACCTGAACAACAATTTCTTCTCCAGGAAGCACGACAGGCTTAACCGCATTAGCCAAATCATTAATATTTAGCACAGAAACTCCTTGCAGCTCGCACACTTTATTCAAGTTAAAGTCATTAGTAACCACTTTACCCTGCATCGCCTTTGCTAGCTTAACGAGCTTACTGTCAACCTCTCCAGGCTCATCATTCGCATCTTCGTAAATAAGTACTCTGACGTCTAGCTCCTTCTGAATTTTATTAAGGATGTCTAGTCCCCTCCGTCCTCTATTGCGCTTAAGCAAATCAGATGAATCCGCGATATGCTGAAGCTCTTCTAGTACGAATTCAGGTATAACTAATGTCCCTTCAATAAAACCCGTTTTGCATATATCTGCAATACGACCGTCAATGATAACGCTTGTGTCTAAAATTTTGTGTTCCTCATACCGGGGTCCCTCATTTTTCGGAATTTCTACACTTCTGCGTGTCCGGAGCCAATCTCCGACCTCGTCCTTTTTATACATGCCAATCTTAAGTCCCGTATACCCGAGCGTAAGCGCCGTAATGGCTGCCAATATTTGCCCCACATGCGGAATATCCGTCATAAAAGGATACAGGAAGGAAGAAAGTGCAAGACCAAAGGTCAAACCTACCAAACCGGATAGAAGCTCTGACATAGGATAATTGGACAGTCTATCAATTCCACGCTGTAAAGCACGTGTAAGCGGAGCAGCGAAAGCCGTTGCGAGTAAAAATCCTGTGCATGCCCCTACAACTGCACTGAAGGATCCTCCTCCACCAGTTGAAGCACCTAACATCGAACCCATCCATGACGCCTCAGATGCTATCTGCCAAGTTGACATTGCTTGACCTAGCAAAGCACCTAGTACTAAGCCGACGATCTGGATAACTCTCTTCATTATCATAAAATTCACTCCCTTTCTTGTTAAGAAGTCAGAAATATCGTTACTAGTATGTTCCAATTTTTTACTTGCTAACCTTCACTAAGCTTAGATATTAAAGTTTATTCAAAATTGTCAGCTTCTTTTGATATCTGGGAACCCATGATTTATAATGAAAGTGGCTAAGTAAATAAAAGGTAACCGAGGTGGAATGGATGGGCGCACCTACGCTCCAGGAGTTTCAGAGTCAGGTGTCGGAATTATTGCTCCGTCATCGTAGTCTGCTTGACGTCGTTACGAAGTACAGTCAATCCAATGCATCTGTCAACCGGGCCGTATCCAAATCCATCACAGAGTGCGGATGTATCGAGCTAACTGCTAGAAACCAAGGGTTTTCCGAGGAGATGCCGCTTGACCAAGCGAATCGCCAATCGAAATCCCACATGGAGGGCAACCTCTGTGAGCAATGTCGCGAGGTTATTCGTAGTGAGATGGGCAAGAATCTGTTCTACATGTCAGCCATGTGCAACCTGCTGGACATCAGCCTTGAAGAAGTCGTCACCAAAGAAGCTGACAAATGCTCTACGCTGGGCTGGTTTAACTTAACTTAATATTTTTTAAAAAGGCATTATTCACGGCAAAAGGCAGCACCCGTTTTATGGGATGCTGCCTTTTTGTTTGTTTACGCTGTGGAGTTTGGTGCTGAGTTTGGCTCCGAGTTACGTTGTCCCTCCGACTAATTATCATCTTACGCTCTGTTTGGCGCTGAGTTATGCTGCATCTCCGACTAATTATTACCTCGCTCTCTGTTTGGCTCCGAGTTACACTGCCTCTCAGACTAATTTTCACCTGGCTCGCTATTTGGCTCCGAGTTACGCTGTCCCTCCGACTAATTTTCACCTGGCGCTCTATTAGGCTCCGAGTTACGCTGCATCTCTGACTAATTTTCACCTGGCGCTCTGTTTGGCTCCGAGTTATGCTGCACCTCCGACTAATTATTACCTGGCCCGCTGTTTTGGCTCCGAGTTACGCTGTCCCTCCGACTAATTTTCACCTGGCGCTCTGTTTGGCTCCGAGTTACGCTGTCCCTCCGACTAATTATTACCTGGCCCGCTGTTTCGGCTCCGAGTTAAGCTGCATCTCCGACTAATTTTCACCTGGCCCGCCGTTTAGCGCCGATTTATGCTGCCTCTCCGACTAATTATTACTTTACGCTCTGTTTGGCTCGTAGTTACGCTGCATCTCCGACTAATTATCACTCTACGCTCTGTTTGGCTCGTAGTTACGCTGCATCTCCGACTAATTATCACTCTACGCTCTGTTTGGCTCGTAGTTACGCAGCATCTCCGACTAATTATCACCTGGCCCGCTGTTTCGGCTCCGAGTTACGCTGTCCCTCCGACTAATTATCACATTCCTTGAAGTCTTTGCCCGGAGCTACACTACTCCTCCAAGAGCTTAGGTTACTGGGCTTGCGCTACTGGGGTTACGGTTACTGGGGGTTACGTTACTGGAATTGTGGTTACTGGAATTGTGGTTACTGGAATTGTGGTTACTGGAATTGTGGTTACTGGGCATACGTTACCGGAATTGTGTTACTGGAGTTGTGGTTACTGAGCTTGAGTTACTGGCTCTAGGTTACTGGTTCTAGGTTACTTGGCTTGAGTTACTGTGCTCCAGTTAGACGCATACACTTCTAATCAAACAAAAAAAGCACCCGCAACTCTCTTGGCAGAGAGAAAACCGGTGCTTTCTAAATTCCCGAAACCGAGTTAAGCGCTGTGCTTGGATCGCTCGCTTTCCTCGGCAGCCTCTCTGCGCTTAGCGCGGCGGCCTGAGGGCAACAGTCGTTCAACGTTTTTTTTTAGGCCCCATAAAGCATAGAGAAGTAGCAATGCTAAAATGACCTTCGGAATAGCCGCTTGGAACATATAAGCTAGAACCGCAGCTCCTGCAACAACTACAGGAATGGCCCAGATCGCCTTTCTAGGTAAACCAAGCTTCTTGAAGTTCGGATATTTCATGTTGCTAACCATTAGGAAAGATAAAGCTACCGTGCTCAACAGCAACAAAGAGTAATGCAACTCACTGTGGAACAACGCCAACGTAGCAAGCACTCCACCCGCAGCCGGAATAGGTAAGCCAATGAAATAACCTGGTATACCATCAATGACGTTAAATCTTGCCAGTCTTAGCGCTCCACAGATTGGGAAGATCGCAGTTACGATCCATGCCATTGCAGGGCTTATGCCTTGAAATGCCGCTTGATACATAATAAATGCAGGTGCAACACCAAAAGAAATGATGTCGGAAAGTGAATCCAATTCTTTACCGAATTCGCTTTGTACATTTAATGCTCGAGCTACTCGTCCATCCAAGCCATCAAGAAGCATGGCGATGATAACTAATAAAGCAGCTGTATTCGAGCTGTTCGTTTCGTTATTAAAGGCCAAAATAATGGCTATGACACCTAAAAACAAGTTACCAATGGTAAATAAGTTAGGTATCGACTTCGTAATCATGTTTGCCACCTCAATTTTACTATACCCTATTGATCAGAATATTAAGCGTAATGATACTTTTATTCGTATTTCAACCCTAATATGTTTGTTACCAGGGCTATTATTATCCAAAATCAGGATCTTTATTAATTTGAAGAACATTTCCAATTGTAGTCGGGTTATATCTGTCTGTCAATAAACACCTGCTCTTGAATACGTTTTAAACCTTCTTTTATAGCGCGAGCTCGAACCTCTCCAATGCCATCTACCTCATCTAATTCATCAATGGAAGCCATTACAATATGTGGAAGTGCACTAAATCTTTCCACGAGATTGTTGATAATTACGCTTGGCAACCGAGAAATTTTACTTAACATCCGGTAGCCACGCGGTAACAATCCTTCTTCCACAACCGCACTAAGAGAAGGATACCCCAATATTCGAATTAATGAAGCAGAATCGAGCAGCTCCTCGGACGATAATTTACGAATAGCAGCTTGAATTTCCTGAACTTTATTTTCTGCGTCTTCTTTAGCATAGTCCCGTAATAGCAGCCAAGCTTCTTCCTCTGCAGATCCAACCAATTCTTCCTTCTGCATACTGATAAGCCGGCCTTCATTACCAAGCTCAAGCACATAACGATTAATTTCATTATTGATTCGAAGAACCATCTCGGCGCGTTGGATGACATAAGCAACCTCATGCATTGTAACTAACTCTTCAAATTCCAATGCCGAGAGATTAGTTAGTGCTTGAGTAAAGACCGCCCGATACTTCTCCAACGTCTGAATGGCTTGATTAGCCTTCGTCAAAATAACTCCCATTTCTTTAAGCGCATATCGTAATTGTCCTTGGTATAGCGTAATGACATTACGTCGTTGAGAAATGGATACGACAAGCTTTCCTGTCTGCTTCGCTACCCGCTCCGCTGTCCGATGACGAATTCCCGTCTCTGATGAGGTTATAGAGGAATTCGGAATCAATTGCGTATTTGCATATAGTATACGTTTAACATCCTCGTTCAGAATGATTGCGCCATCCATTTTCGCTAACTCGTACAAATAGTTCGGACTGAAATCGCAATTAATAGAAAATCCGCCATCCACAAGCTCCATCACTTCTGGACTATAGCCAACGACAATAAGAGCTCCCGTTTTCGCGCGCAGTACATTTTCCAGCCCATCGCGAAAAGGGGTACCTGGTGCAACCATCTGGAGCAACAGATTCATTGTTTTTTCTTGCAAATTACGTTCTTTTTCCTTAGAGTCTCTCTCTTTATATTCTTTCATTATGTTAGATACCCCCTATTCCAATGCGGCTTTTAGAGCTTGCGCGACTGTTTTAACACCAATGAGCTGAATATCCTTAGGCGGCTGCCAGCCTTTCATACTCTGCTCCGGCATAATGACACGCTTAAAGCCAAGCTTATGAGCTTCCTTAACCCGTTGCTCTGCTCGAGACACGGCTCTCACTTCTCCCGTTAATCCCACTTCACCGAAAATAACGTCATAAGGCTTTGTAGATAAATCCTTAAGACTTGAAGCTAAACTAACCGCTGCTGCCAAATCCGCCGCTGGTTCATCTAGCTTGACGCCTCCCGCTACGTTCAGATAGGCATCTTGATTTTGCAGAAACATTCCCATCCTCTTCTCTAGAACGGCTATGACGAGTGACATTCGATGATGATCAAAGCCCGATGCCATTCTACGCGGAGAAGGGAAATTCGTTGGAGTAACTAGCGCCTGCAGCTCCACCAGAACGGGTCTTGTGCCCTCCATACTGGCAACAACTGAGGAACCCGAAACACCAAGCGGTCTTTCCGATAGGAATAGCTCGGATGGATTCGTTACTTCACGTAAACCATCCTCTACCATATCAAAAATCCCAATTTCATTCGTCGACCCAAAGCGATTTTTAACCGCTCTCAGGATGCGGTACGTATGATGGCGTTCACCCTCAAAATAGAGCACGCAATCGACCATATGCTCAAGCAAGCGAGGTCCTGCAATTGCACCTTCCTTGGTAACGTGCCCGACAAGCACCGTTGCCACTCCATTTATTTTCGATATGCGCATGAAGTGAGCTGTACACTCCCTTACCTGGGCCACACTCCCTGGTGCAGATGCGACCTCTGGCCGATATACGGTTTGAATGGAGTCGATAACGAGAAAGTCAGGGCTGACTTCAGTTATCGCCTCTTCGATAACCTCCAGATTTGTTTCGCAAAGGACATACAGCCTGTCATTCAATGCACCAAGACGATCTGCCCTGAGCTTAGTCTGGCGTACTGATTCTTCTCCGGAAACATAGAGCACCTTAAGACCTTGTGTGGAAAGGGAATATGAAGCTTGGAGCAGCAGAGTTGATTTACCAATGCCTGGATCTCCGCCTACAAGCAGCAATGAGCCCGGGACGAGCCCACCGCCTAGAACTCGGTTTAGCTCCGAAATCCCGGTTGAAATTCGCGGTTCTTTTCCACTCTCTATATCTATGATGGCACGTGCTTTTTCTTTCGTGCGGAGTAGCTCTCCCCGTCCAACTGGCGCTTTAATTTCCGTCTCGGTTTCCTCAACCATTGTGTTCCACTCTTGACAGCCAGGGCATTTGCCCATCCACTTCGGTGATTCCGTCCCGCACTGCGTGCATGCAAATTTAGTTTTTACTTTAGCCATGGCAGTTGACGGCTCCTTTTGAATCATTAAAATTATCCCATAATAGAATTCTACCATGTTAACGTCGATCAGAGAAATCTATAGCCTATAACTTTAACCAATATTAAGGCAATAAAAAGGACCCTCCGCATCTTTCGCCATTGCTGGCGCACGGAGAGTCCTTTTAATTATTTCGCTACTTTATTAAGCTTTCGTTAATTCAATCTCATCCTTCTGCCGAACGACAAGACCACCGTTTTCCTCATCAATGACAAGGGCGTTGCCCTTCGTAATCTTACCAAGAAGCAGATCTTCGGATAAACGATCCTCAATATGCTTCTGAATAGCTCTACGAAGAGGACGCGCTCCGTATTGTGGATCATACCCTTCCTTGGCGAGGAAGGTTTTGGCGGAGTCGGTCAATACAAAGCTTACGTTATGCTCTATAAGACGCTTGCGCAAATCATCAGCCATTAGAGTAACGATCTGAGCAATGTGCTCCTCATTTAACGGATGGAACACAATGGACTCATCGATCCGGTTGAGAAACTCTGGACGGAACGACTTCTTAAGCTCAGCAAGCACTTTTTCCTTCATGTTCTGATAATCGCGGCCAGCATCTTGAGCTGCCGTGAAGCCAAGCGTTGAATTTTTCTTGATTTGTTCCGCACCAACGTTGGACGTCATGATGATCAGTGTATTACGGAAGTCAACTGAGCGGCCTTTGGAATCAGTCAGACGACCGTCCTCAAGCACCTGAAGTAAAATATTGAATACTTCAGGATGAGCTTTCTCGATCTCATCTAGCAGCACGACTGAGTATGGCTTACGACGAACCTTCTCCGTCAGCTGGCCACCCTCTTCATAGCCGACATAGCCTGGAGGCGCTCCGACAAGACGGGAGGTTGAATGCTTCTCCATGTACTCAGACATATCGATACGAATAACTGCATTCTCATCCCCGAACATCGATTCAGCAATGGCACGCGCCAGCTCTGTCTTACCGACCCCTGTAGGCCCAAGGAAGATGAAGGAGCCCATCGGGCGCTTCGGATCCTTCAGACCAGCACGAGCACGGCGTATAGCGCGTGATACGGACTTAACAGCCTCATCCTGACCAATAACACGATCATGAAGGATACTCTCCATATTCAGCAGGCGTTCCGTTTCCTCTTCAGCCAGCTTGCTAACCGGTATGCCGGTCCAGCTTGCGACAACCTGAGCAATATCCTCTGGAGTCACCTCGGAGTCTGTGCGACCTTGCTTTTCTTTCCACAAATTTTTCGTGTGATCGAGCTCTTCACGAATTTTCTGCTCTGTATCACGTAATGCCGCTGCCTTCTCAAACTCTTGGCTTTGAACTGCAGCGTCCTTCTCCTTACGGATGTCTTCCAGACGTGTTTCCAGCTGCTTCAGATTAGGCGGTATCGTGTATGAATTCAACCTAACCTTCGAGCCCGCTTCATCGATAAGATCGATAGCTTTATCAGGCAAGAAACGGTCCGGAATGTAACGATCAGAAAGCTTAACTGCCGCTTCAATCGCTTCGTCCGTAATTTTCACCCGGTGATGGGCTTCATAACGGTCGCGCAAGCCATGTAAAATGAGAATGGCTTCCTCAGGTGTAGGCTGGTCAACCGTAATTGGCTGAAAGCGACGCTCTAAGGCAGCGTCTTTCTCAATATATTTGCGATACTCGTCCAGCGTCGTTGCTCCGATGCATTGAAGCTCTCCACGTGCTAAAGCAGGCTTCAGTATGTTAGAGGCGTCAATGGCGCCTTCAGCACCACCTGCACCGATCAGTGTATGAAGCTCATCAATGAATAGAATGACGTTACCAGCTTGACGAATTTCGTCCATGATTTTTTTCAAGCGATCTTCGAATTCTCCACGGTACTTCGTACCTGCTACAACAGAACCCATATCCAAAGTCATTACGCGCTTGTCGCGAAGCGTCTCTGGAATTTCGTTATTTACAATTTTCTGTGCAAGGCCTTCGGCAATCGCCGTTTTACCTACACCTGGTTCCCCAATCAGAACAGGATTGTTCTTCGTCCGACGAGAAAGCACTTGAATAACACGCTCAATTTCCTTCGAACGGCCAATTACAGGATCTATATTGCCATCCCGAGCACTAGCTGTCAGATCGCGAGCCAAGCCATCTAAAGTCGGTGTACTAACGTTAGAGGAAGGGCCATGGTTCTGAGACACGCTTTCGTTGCTACCAAGCAATTGAAGCACCTGCTGACGTGCCTTGTTCAAGCTTATTCCAAGATTGTTAAGCACACGTGCAGCTACGCCTTCACCCTCACGAATGAGACCAAGTAAAATATGCTCAGTGCCTACGTACGTATGGCCAAGCTTACGTGCTTCATCCATAGATAATTCAATTACTTTTTTAGCGCGTGGAGTGTAGGCGATATTAGTAGGCTGTTCTTGCCCACGACCAATCAGCGATTCCACTTCACCTTGAATTTTCTCCAAACCTAGACCTAGGGCAATGAGGGCTTTGGCGGCAATGCTTTCGCCTTCCCGTATTAATCCAAGCAGGATATGCTCCGTACCGATGTTGTTATGTCCCAAACGCACTGCTTCTTCCTGGGCTAAGGCTAATACCTTCTGCGCACGTTCCGTAAATCTTCCAAACATCATGAGACATACCTCCTCTATAAATTAAGAATAAAACATTTATGAAGTAGTTACCAGTCGGGAACGAATTAATTCCGCTCTTGACCTATCTCTATCCTCAGGACTCATCGCTTCTCCGAACGCTTGTTGGAGAAATCCTGGCTGGGTAGACACGAGAAGCTCATTCAAAACAAGTTCATTTACCTCTGGCAATAAGCCTAAGTGAACACCAAGGCGCATATCCGATAAACGCTGAGATGCTTCCTTAGAGTCAATAATAATCGCATGAGACAAAATTCCGTAAGATCTACGCACCCGATCCTCGACTCGCGTCCTTGACTCGGTTAATAGCTTACTCCTTGCAGACTTCTCATGTTCGATCATTTGACGAGCGACTTGAAATAAATTTTCAATGATTTCTTGCTCGGATTGTCCTAACGTAATTTGGTTCGACACTTGAAACAGGTTTCCTGTTGCTTCACTGCCTTCCCCGTACAATCCTCTTACAGCTAAACCTACCTGAGTGACGGCGGAGAGAATACGATTGATTTGACCCGTAATGACGAGCGCTGGCAAGTGCATCATCACAGATGCTCTAATACCTGTGCCTACATTAGTCGGGCAGCTTGTTAAATAACCATGTTTCTCATCAAAAGCATAATCAACCTGCTCTTCAAAGATGTCATCGATTTTACTCGCTGCATCCCACGCTTCGCGTACTTGAAATCCCGAGCATAAACATTGAATGCGCAAATGATCCTCTTCGTTAATCATAACGCTAATATCTTCATTAGGGCTCAGAATAAGAGCACCATTGCGGGATTCATTTGCCAGGCTGGGACTAATGAGATGCTTCTCCACTAAAACCAGCTTCTCAAGCTCAGTCAGCTCTGTTAAACGAACTTGCTCAACCTTACCTAACCCATTGAGCCTTCCATTCTCTGCAACTCCCAGCAGCTGCTCCATAACCGTGAGGGATTGGGAAGGATCGGACATCATCGGAAATGGCAGACTGCGAATATTACGGGCGATACGCACGCGGCTGCTAATGACGACGTCAGAGTCCGGACCTACACCGTTCATCCATTGACTAAGAGCTTGCTTGACGAATTTCCGTTTGCTCATTTGTCTTCCCTGCCCTTCAGCAGCTCATTTCTTTCTCAAGCTCACGAATTCGATCACGCAGCTCAGCTGCAGATTCGAAATCCTCTCGCTCGATCCGACCTTGCATTTCCTTCTTCAGACGATCGATTTCCCGCTTCGTCTTCAGTCTTCCACCGGCACGTTTTGGCACTTTGCCAACGTGGACCGTATTACCATGTACCCGTTTAAGAAGAGGATCAAGCCTCTCCGCGAATTGCTTATAACAGTGGCTGCAGCCGAAGCGACCAATTTTGCTGAATTGCGTATAGGTCAACCCGCAAGTATCGCATTTCGCCGCAGGAGGTTTGGCCATAGAATTGGGATTTGGTGATTCTAAATCGAGCAGCCCGGAAAGCAGATTATGGATGGAAAATCCACTTGAGGTGCCTGGAATAAGCTCCCCCTTCTCCCTAGCGCATGATTCACAAATATGCAGCTCCGTCTTCTCGCCATTAACGATTTTTGTAAAATGTAGCGTAGCTAGACGTTTGTCGCATTCTTGACACTGCATCGATCAAACCTCCTTTCCTCATTTCGTGAGTAGGGCGATTAACATTGCTTTAAGCAGCTTGGCACGTATTTCGTCCCTAAGCGGCAGCTTTAACAACAATACATCTCGTGACACGGCTGCTTTGAGAAGATGAGCTTCCCGTATTGTAATAAATCGAGCTTCCTCAAGCTGATACACAAGACCTTCAGCAGTCGTCTGGTCAATCTGTTCTCCGACCGTCTGCTGAATATGTCGCTGAACAGCTTCTAGTGAGGGTAAATTTACTTGCTGGATGCGAATATATCCGCCGCCTCCGCGCTTGCTTTCGACGAAATAGCCCTTTTCCAAAGTGAACCTTGTACTAATGACATAATTAATCTGCGAAGGAACACAGGAAAATTTGTCAGCCAAATCGCTTCTTTGAATTTCGATGGAACCCTCTGAGCTGCTTTGCAAAATTTCCTTCAAATAAAGCTCGATAAGTTCGGTAATGTTCGCCAACTTCCAACCTCCTTTCATCGATACGATCCGAATAAAAGCACCGACTGGCATGCCTCTCGGGTCGGTTCGTCAAACAGGGGTGGATCTGAACTCTGACTTTGACTTTCTTTGACTATAGCTTTATTATACGCCGCTTTTTAAAAAATGCAAAGTTTCTATACAATGAATAAATTGGTGAAGCAGATGTTAATCTAACGAGCTTAACCATTCAATTGACTTTAGCTTTAAGTATGAGCAAAATAGCCCCTTATTACTTACGGTAGAAGTAATTCAGCCTCTTAGACATTCAGAAAAGGCACTCCGCTAAGCGGAACGCCTTGTGCAATCGTATGATTCCGCTCCAATATTTTAACTAATACCCCGGTTAATCAGCCTTTGACGAATGGTCTTTCCCACTGATTGGGGCGAGAACGACGTACGGATTGTCTCCTGTCCCTTACTCGCTATACGCTTACGCCAGGCGTCATTGTAAACAGCTTTCATCATTAGGTGTGAAGCATGCTCCACATCCGGCTCCGCCCAAATCTGATGCGCTTCATAAGGTCCTAAGTGCTGACCAATTCGAGTTAGCTCATATTGGACAGCACCAGAATTATCTGATGTCATGAAGTCAGTATTACCTGACCAGTTAGTACCAATAACCGGCTTACCCAGATACATGGCTTCCGCCAAAGGGAGGCCGAAACCTTCCGATCTATGCAAGGAAATGTAACAATCGGCACATTGAAGCAAAGCATTAGCTTCCATTCGGCTCATCACTCTGTCAACAATCCATACATTAGGCAAACCCTTCGATTCTCGATTAAGATTGTCTATTTCCGATTGCTGAGGGTTATTCATTTTAATAATCAAACCGGCAGGCAGACCAAAGCGGAAGACCGCATCCCGGTAAGCCTTCAGCACAGAGTAAGGATTTTTTCGTGCTGAATAGCTGAATGTATCATACATGCAAAGGAACAGAAATCGCCGCTCAGGGAGACCGAACGACTGTCTGTCCATGTTAATCGGCACATTGACCTGAATTCCATGCGGAATTTTCACGACCGGAATCGGCGACTTGTCAGCTATACTCTCTTGGATGAAGGTAGTCGGAACCCAAACCTCATCCAAATGACGAAATCCGTCTAAGTAAGCATCCGGAAATTCCGGCAGCTCCCAATGCCAATAGCCAATATTATATCTGTGGGAAAACCACTGCGGGCCAAGCGTATCGTAAGCTAGAGGCATTTGATCGGCATTGATGTGAAATAGGTTAACCGGGTAATTAGGAGCATCCATTTCCTTATACTTCCACGATAAATCGTTATCTCTTGAGCTATTTCCCCCAGAGTAATTATAAATTCCAAAAGGAATATCAGAGCATTCCAACGCTCTTGCAGCCAATCTGCAGGATTCTCCTATCCCCATCTCGTACCGCGCGTAGCCGACCAGGTTAATGCCTGACACCCTACTCACATCTGTTCACATCCATTCTCATCTCTTTCAGCCTACCGTTGTCTATCGGTAATACATAGAATCCAAAACTGGATTCCATACGATAGGATCTACCCCGTACTCCAATGGTACAAAATCCTTAGACCATTTCATTAAATTTATCCTGTCTGCCCCTTCGACATAGGGAAAAGTTCTTTGAAGATCCACTCGTGTTTCATAGACCTCCCTTAATAGTTGAGGAATGGGTGCCTGGACATTAGTCGGTGAAAATAACCATTGATAGAACCCTATAGAAGTGAGCGTTAGGAACGGATTACCGAACACCTGCAGAGCTCCATGCTTGCGGTACACGATACGTGCGAACGCCGGAATGGCGACTCCATTGTCGAAATAGTTATAGGCATAACGCCAATGAGCGGTCTCTGCATAGCCATTAAGCAATAGCTTCCGAACATACTCCCGGAATAAGCCCAGTAAATCAGGCATATGAGCCCACTCAAACCGGGTTTGATGCTGCGAGACTTTACTTAGATCAGCTACTAGTCCGCTAAAGTGGTAGAAGGTTAGAGGCTTTCCATTGATCTCATATAGTCCATTGCGGTTTACAACTGGCCGCTCATGGAGATTCCAATAAGCCACGTTATAGGTCGGATCCTTATGGATATGAACACCTTCGAACAAAGCGGGCGCCATATCCATCCATCTTTGATCGACGTGATAGCCTTTGGAAGGTTCCATAATACAATGATGGAGTAACCTTTCCTTCCACCATTGCAGCATTCGCATCGTCTCATCCTTGCGAGACAGTGCGATAAAGCCCAGGTTATATACACCTGATTGTAGCAGGTCTACCTCTTCTGGTTTTTTATGATCATCAGGCAAAGGGGTCAGAATATGAGGGGTAAGTACAATACCGAATTGTGGTAGCTTACGATAGAAATCATCCATACGGTGCGTAATCAGAATATCGGGGTCAAAATAAACAATGCTCTCTAATCCACGAACACGAAGTAAATAATCTAAAAAGAAGGGCTTAACGGCTGTACTAAACTCCGTAATGTTATATTGAAACCTCATGATGGGCCATTCCGGCAGCCCTATATCCTTAAGATGAACCCATTCGAATGTTTCCTCGTGCGTATTAAGAAATCCTTCGCTCTCGTCCGCTAGCAGCACATATGCTTTCCCTGTAGGATGATGGTTCAGAAAAGACTGAACAAGCGTCCTAGCAAAAGCTAAATAGTTTTTAGCGACAATTGTGCACATTGTGAACATTTCCGCTTTCCCCCTAAGGCTGAGAACGCCAATACTGAAGCAAATCCTCCATCGTCCGCTCGAATGGAATTTCTGGATTCCAACCCGTCGCCTCATGAAATTTACGATAGTCACCTAGCAAAATTTCTACGTCAGAAGGGCGTAAACGGCTAGCATCCGTCTTCACCTCAATGTCCACGTTACTGTGGGATAGCAAGATTGCTAGCATCTCAGCAATGGTATAACAGGTACCTGAAGCAATATTGTATGCCTCTCCGGGGACACCCTTTTCCAAGGCTAGCCAATAACCTCTAACGACGTCCCGTACGTCGGTAAAATCCCGCTTCGCCTCTAGATTTCCTACATAGATTACAGGCGGCTTTTTCCCCTTCTCGATATCTACAATCTGCTTAGCGAAATTAGAGGTTACGAAGTTTTCCCCGCGTCTTGGACCAGTATGATTAAAGGTAATTGTACGAATGACGTGCAAACCATAGCTCTTGTGATATTGATAGCCCAAGTAATCCTGCGCTACTTTACTAATGGCATATGGACTTAATGGACGTAAAGGATTCGTTTCCTTAATCGGCGTTTCTCCCGGATTTACCTGCCCATACTCCTCGCTTGAACAAGCAATTTGAATTTTTGAATGTAATCCGAAACGACGAATCGCTTCGAACAGATTAACTTGCCCGGCGACATTATTATGGATCGTATCGATTGGAGAATTCCATGAAGTAGGTACGAAGCTTTGGGCGGCAAGGTGGAAAATAAGGTCTGGCTTCTCGGCACCAATTAAGGCTTCTACTGAAAATGGGTCGCGAAGCTCGCACTCTACTAAGCGAATATCCTGCTGTAAATGAGAAATATGGTCCATCCGGCTGCGGTTTCGAATAGTGCCAACAACCTCAACACCCTTGAGGAGCAGAAATTCTGCCATATGGCTTCCAACAAACCCTGATATTCCCGTCACAAGAGCTTTCATTAACCGACGCCTCCTCCCTGTTGCTCCACATGCTGAACGAATGACTTTAAGAAGGGCTCCTTGGATTTATGACAGATTAGCAAGCCTTCCGCGGTTGATACAATAATCAAATCGTCTGCTCCAATTACGATTGTTTTCCGTCCTTCAGCGAAAATAATATTATTACTGGACTCCAAAGCGTGGACCACACCATGAACGATATTCCCATTCGCGTCGGCTTCCTCTTCCCTTACTCGTTCAAGCGATGCCCAGCTCCCAAGGTCCTCCCACTCATATCGAAAGGGAATGGTAAATAGATTATTTGCTTTTTCCAGAATTGCGTAATCTACAGAGATTTTAGGGAGGGCTGCATATTCTGTTTCGGGAGCCATTCCTCCCCCGGCTAAAGCGCTCCATAATTCCGGCTGATGCTCCTCCATGGAGTGTGCGATTGTTGACGGCTTCCAAACGATAATCCCGCTATTCCAATAAACATTAGGCAATTGGACAAGCTTAATGGCCGCTTCCATATCTGGCTTTTCCACGAATGACGTAACCTTCCGAGCACCTTCGATGCTATCTGTTTCTGATGTCATAATATATCCGTAGTTCGTCTCAGGACGCGCTGGAACGATTCCAAGTGTAACAATTGATCTAGAAGACTCTGCAATGGCTTCTGCTTTGCTAAGCGCCTCATAGAGTGCGAGAATGTTCGGAATATGTTGGTCCGAGGGCATCATGACAAGTACCTCATCATCATCCTGACGGAGAAAATGAAGCGCTGAGAGGGCAACGCAAGGTCCCGTATCCCGCTGTACCGGCTCCGTGATGATTTTTCCCTCATCTAGCTCTGGAAGCTGCTCCATGACAAGTGCCCGGTACAAGGCCGCTGTTACAACATAGATCTGTCGCGAAGGTACAATCCGTACCAGACGGCGGTAGGTGAGCTGAAGCATCGTTTCCTCCGAAGTCAAAGCGAGAAATTGCTTGGGCCTATCCTCCACGCTTCTCGGCCATAGCCGGCTTCCTTTTCCGCCTGCCATAATGACGATTTTCATGTTCTAGTCCCCTTCGCTTATATCAACGGATTCAGATTCAGCAGGCGCGGGCTGCTGCAAATGCACTGTTTATTGTATGGTCTGCCCATC
Source organism: Cohnella abietis (assembly GCF_004295585.1). Lineage (NCBI taxonomy): Bacteria > Bacillati > Bacillota > Bacilli > Caryophanales > Paenibacillaceae > Cohnella > Cohnella abietis. The sequence goes on from NZ_AP019400.1 coordinate 6,181,076, forward strand.
CAGATGGCATGGACGATTAACCACTCCGCTGAAAATGGGTAAAGCAGCCTTGCGGCTGCTTTACGTTGGGACAAATTACTGTATACACAGTAATTTTTTTATTTGGTTACCGATTACCGCAGGAGAGAAATCAAAATGGATATCAAATGCTGCTTTCTTGCTTATTCGCTCTCGTTTGGCTCTATCCTCGTATAGCTCCCTCATGGCATTACCGACTTTAATCGGTTGAATGTCAGCCCACATATGCCCAAGATAATATTCGGGTCTATCGCTCTGTAGCCTATGATCGACCGGAACGAGCTTCGGCTCTGGCTCAATGAGAATACTATTTTCCTCATTCATAAACTCTGTATAGCCGCCCCAATTAAGTCCGATAGCTGGCTTGCCTAATGCCATCGTTTCCATAGCTGGCATCCCCCAGCCCGCACGGTCAACGGAAACATAAGCATCACAGCTTAGATATAGATCGACCAGCTGTTGCTCGTCGAATGGCTCAACAATAATAAAAATTTGTGAAAACAGTCGCTTCTCCGGAATATGGGAACGAATAACTGACATCACGTAAGCTGGCTCATATCCGCTGTGCACGTACACTTTAAGCACGAGTGATACGTCTTCCTCCTCACCAAACTCGCGACAGAAGGACATGATCAGCAGGTCGACCCCCTTACGGAAATCAAACCCGAAGACATAAAGAAATGAGAACTTGCGGAGAGGTGGGGAAAAGGTGATTTTGTTATACTGTCTTCCCGGATAATACTTAGTCACATCAATCGGATATGGAACGACGCGTATTTTGGAAGGATCTACACCACTCGCTACAAAGGTACGATAGTTAAATTGCGAGGGTACCCATATTTCATCTAATTGATTACATCTCTGAGGCCAATCTGCTGGAGTCCTATCCGTTTCGAATAGGGTAATACCGATTGTTCGAATGACCTTAATATGGGGAAGCTGCATATTGAAATGAGCAGGAACACCATGCTGTATACACACTACCTGGTCTCCAATCTTATCCGTAGAGAGATTATCCAGCCACTGGATTGTCTTCTCTCCTATTTCCGTCTGGTGAAGTGGCCCCATAGAAGGGGCGATGAACACGGGAACCTCAGCCGCTTCCAATGCCCTCAGAAAGTTTCGCGACACATTGCCGTAACCGCCCATGTCATATACCGGACCTACCCAATAAACCCCTGTAATGTTCATCTAATTCCGACTCTCCTTTCACCTGCATTTCCGTCAGTATATGAAAACGTTCGTCACGATGTTTCGTTTTCTAACGGCCACTTACAGTCAAACATTAAGCTTCTACTGTCATTTGTCCATACCAATAATGAAATAGCGCATATACTTCATTACTAGTGTTACAAACCTATCTACAGTAAAGGAATGACTCAGACCTATGGGAATAGCAGGATTGGAGCTCTTCAATTATTTCTTGTTTGACCGTAAGCCGTTGCCTTATAACCAGCTCCCTTACGGCAACTGCTCGGAAAGGACAATTGAAATTCCGATCGCCATTCAATTCCTTCTGGAAGCAGGAGCAGGTAAACAGGAGCCCTTCCTTGAAATCGGCAACGTTCTTGCCTATTATCAAGCCCTATTAGATCCTCATCCTTCGCTGGCTAACCGGCACATTCTCGACAAGTTTGAAGAAGCACCGGGAGTTATGAATATCGATTTAATGGATTACGAGAAGAAGCACTCATTGATTGTTTGCCTATCCACCGTAGAGCATATCGGCCAGCATGCGTATGGGGAAAGTAAATCAGGTGATGGGGAAATTCCGCTTACAGCCATTCGCCAAATTTATAATCTTCTAGAACCAGGTGGCACAGCACTCTTAACTGTTCCATATGGAAAATTAATGGATGCTGGCTGGTTAATTCAGTTTAGCGCTGAATACCTTGATCTATTGTTCGATGCATATGGAGTACCTCGTGATGCAGCTTCTATTTCTTATTTTCAAAAACAAGATATGGATATGCACTTGGATGTCCCACGCCAGGCTTGGATTCAGTGTGAGAAGGAAGCTTTGGCGGAAACTAGGTTCGACAGCCCATTCATGTTCGCTAATGGCATTGCAATCATCCGTCTGCAGAAAATCGGCAATGATATTCCAACTGCTACGATTCCTCTTACTCAGACAAAAAACCTTCACTATACTCCAGCCGCAGCTGTAACCAATTTATACTTTACGCCCTTTATCAGACCTACTGGCTTTGATAAGGATGGTCGTCTTCCTGCTCATTTTCCTGGTTACATTTTCTATGGCCCATCTATTTCACTGGCCCCTCGTCGTTACCTTATTCAAGCTTCCGTAGAGATTATCGGACAAGGAGAATTTACAATCGATATTACCTCCGACTCCTGCAATAAGCTGCTATGGAGCCAGACCTTGTCAGGTAGTCAGTATGTTGAAGCAACGCTTATCCTTACGCAAGAGGAGAACAACGTTGATATCCGTTTCTATAAGCACAATACATCGGAATGCTATATAAAGGTACCTTCACTTCTGCTGACAGAAGAGAAAAATCATTCTTAGGGAGGAATTTGATTGTTCGATTTAACTAGACCCCAAGTTTATGTCGGGAATCATACTATATTAATGAATTTGGACGCAGGTCCATCCATGTTTCTAGATCTTCGTGATCCTGTCTGCATGGCGATTTACTTAACAGGGGGCTGGGAGCCATGGATCACCGGGACATTCCTATCTGTTATCCAGCCTGGTATGACTGTGCTCGACATCGGCTCGCATAGCGGATATTTCACTTTACTAGCAGCTATGAAAACGGGGCCGACCGGTGTTGTCCATGCTTTCGAGCCTAATCCCTTCCATCATCGCAATCTGCTCAAAAGCGCCGCAGTAAATGGTTATCCTCATGTTCAGCTACACCGTGTAATGCTGTCCGATCAGAATGGCGAAGACACCATAGAAACTTGGGGAGATGGCGGCTCCAGCATTTTCTATCCTAGTATGATTGAGCTTAACGGCCTTACGAAAACGAAGGTGAAGAAAGCCGTACTATCAGAGCTATTGGGCACCTCAAAAAAGGTCGATGTTATTAAAATAGATATTGATGGTGGAGAGCCATACATCATGGACAGCTTATTCGAGGTTATTGATGCTAGCGGAAGGCTCGTTATATTCATGGAATACTTGCCTTTATTGTGGGGGGGTCATGCTCCGCGTCCTATTATGCAAAGATTCGTCGATCGCGGCTTCCACATGTATATCGTTCCGATGACCGGCGCCCCCATCGAGCCGATCACCCTTGAAGTGCTAGATTCCCACACGGGACCACTCCATTGGGATTTGCTGTTACTTCGTAGCTAGTAACTTGCGGGTTTGGGGATTCTGGGATGGATATGTGGCTAATCTCAGGGTAGTCTGGAGCTAATTTGGGGCTAATCTGCGGGTAGTCTGGAGCGGAAATGGCTTGGGGAGCGTATAGTGCAGAAAGGTTGCCCTCGCGGGCAACCTTTTTAGTTAATTGTTTAGCTTTTATAACTGCGAGCAATCAATTATCTCCCGCTCTTCGCCAAGATCCAACTCGGTTGGGGGAGCAGTAACCATACTTTTTATTGCTATTAACCCATTCCTCGCAGTCGGAGGAGCAGTAACCATACTTTTTATAGCTATTGCCCCATTCCTCGCGGTCAGGGGAGCAGTAACCATACTTTTTATCGTTATTGCCTCATTCCACCCAGCCGGGGGGGACAGTAACCATACTTTTTATCGTTATTACCCCGTCCCACCCAGCCGGGGAAGCAATAACCATACTTTTTATCGTTATTGCCTCATTCCTCGCGGTCAGGGGAGCAGTAACCATACTTTTTATCGTTATTGCCTCATTTCACCCAGCCGGGGGAGCAGTAACCATACTTTTTATTGCTATTAACCCATTCCTCGCAGTCGGAGGAGCAGTAACCATACTTTTTATAGCCATTCCCCAATCCACCCAGAGGGGGGCGCTGCGGGAAGATCTGCTATGCCAGTGGCTTTTCTATAATCAGTCCGATTGATGTTGAGACATATTGTCCTAGTAATAATCTTAGATGGACCGGATTCGTATAAGGAGGTATATCTACATAAGACTCAAATGGTCCCGTTCCCGCCGTATAATCGACAGTAATCCGGTAGCCTTCTTCACTTAGCTCTGCAACCATTGCTTCAATGTCTCTTTTTCGAAAAATAACGAGTATATCCGCCTCTAGTGTATGTTCATCAGAAGTTAGATTAAACTCCGTCGTATGGACGGCTACGCCGCCTGGCCGCAAGCATTTCATCTGGTTTACAATAAATCTCTTCCCATGCTCGATGGACCCCAAATGCTCAAAGCTGCATGAAGACCACGTATAGTCGAATTGTCCGGTATAGCTCTCACTAATCTGGTTCATATTGGCCGTTTCGTAGGTAACCAAATTCTGAAATTGATAAGGGTCACATAGCCCCCGATCATTCAAGTCTGTCAAGCTCAGCGCATGCTGATTCGTATCTACCCAGCCCTGTGCCTTGGCCAGCTCAACATCTAGATCAGTCGCTACTATCTCGCTGCCTAGAGCAGCAAATGCTGCAGTCAACGGCTCCTTACCAACTCCAAAGCCTAATCCCCGTTTGAATGGCATTAGCATACTTCGCTCGCGCAATGCCTCATAAATATAACACCATTCCCATAGCTTACGGTGAAACCTCATCCCTTCATTTAGCTTACCACATGCATGGATAAACCAAGCAGAAGAGAAATCTGTTTCCTTACATAATTGCGAACCAAGCATTAGCCATCCCCCTTAAGCCGCTTTTGTCATAAAACTTATTAATGTCAGCTTCGGATACGAGGTACGCCATCCGGGCTTTGATGTATTTGCCATAGCACGGTAGGCATATCCCCCGCCATAGTGCTTCGATCAACGGCTTCCTGAAGCATATCTGCAAAATTCTGCGTAGAATGCTGATCCTCCATGTACTTTTTCGCTTTAGCTGAAATTGCATCTCGTTCTTCTTTACTATGATAGAGCTGAAGCATGACCTGAAGTAGCGCCGTCTCAGCATCCTGGTCTACAGGAGGAAGCTTGATTAAAAGCTCATTAGGAAGCTCGTTAAACGAAGCATCATCGAACACAATAGTCGGAATACCACTCGCCATCGTTGCTATAAGAGCGGAGATTAGCTCACCCTCCGCAGGGTCACGCAAAAATAGCGCTACATCGGTTCTTCTCATCAATCGTTTGTAACGACTCAAGGATAGAGGTCCAGTAAACTCAATTTGCTTTTCTAGACCTAGCTTAAAGACTAATGACTGTAACTCAGTTGCACGCTTTGAATCAAATGGTCCAACAATTTTGTAGGTGATATTATGACAGCCTTGATCTAGCATTTCTTTGATTACATGGAGTGCAACTGGGTCACAGATTGTATCTTTAGTAACAAAGGTAGAAATCACGAATTTCGACCCGCTGCTAGAACGTCTAGATACAGCAGGGATTCCGGGTGCAGGGGCAACAATGATATTGCGGTATCCCTGCTCAGCAAGCTGCTTAGCTGCATGTTCGTGATAGACAAGAATGGCTTTCGCATCTGCCAGATAATATCTGTTTAGTGGAGCCTGTTTAGGAAGCGTTGTACCTCCAAGCAGTTCATCAAGCTTGGCATGAGCGCCAACCCCGTACTCTTTTTCCAACACTTTATAGTAGGAATAGATTGAATTTTGTTCAATTGTCCAATTCAAAGTGAGGGCATGAAGATCAATTCCATGCGTGATTACAATGCCCGGATACTTCTCCATGTTTGTCATATAAGGCGCGATAAATAAAAATCGATCATCGTTGCCAATTTCATAAATAATGTAATCATACTGATCTTTGCGGCTTTCAAACTCTTGGTGCGGATGAATAACAATCGGACTGTCTTTGTCAATGACTGGACCGTCTTCCAGTACCTCTTCTACATAAACATCGATTTCACAGCGATCTGTTAATATGAGTATGGCCTCATGAAGATCACCATAAGTATGCGGCAAGAAAGGATGCATCGCGGAAAATACAGCTATTTTTCGCCTGAACACAGCTTCATAGCCATCCATGACCTTCTCAGCTACGAGTTTCCAGTTATATTGCTCGGATTGCTTCATTCCCTTCTTAGACAGCTCGGATAGACGCTGGGGATTCGTTAGGAGTTGTACAATACCATCCGTTATGCTGGAAGTGTCATCTGGATTAACTAAATAAGTCGATTCGCCACTTATCTCCACTAGTGAAGAATTGTTTGAGGTTAACACGGGGGTTCCACAAGCCATTGCTTCAACAATCGGTAGTCCAAAGCCTTCATACAGGGAAGGAAAAGCAAATAGCTCTGCACCATTATATAAGCCAACTAAATCTACATCCGGAACGTAACCAGTCACAACAACTGAGCCTTCCCCGCCTAAACGGGCAGCTTGATCCAGCATGTTTCTCTTCTCATCAGCTGTTGAATTGTACACGATGACTATCTGATACCGATTAGTAAGCACTCGATTCGCCGCAATAAATGCATCGATCAGTCTGGCTAAGTTTTTCCGAGGATCATCTCCACCTGTGCTTAATACATAAGGCTTAGTTACCCCATAGCGGAATTTGACGTCTTGGGCGTTAAAGTTAGGGAGTTGCTTAAACTTAGGATCATATCCGCCCATAATGACGCTTATTTTCGTAGGATCCATCCCCGTAAGACGAACAGCATCCTGCTTTGTAGTTTCAGAAATTGCATATATGATATCGCATGACCGAATCATATCTATAACCTTCATGTAGATGGGCCTGACAAAATCATTCATATACTGCTTTTCCAGCACAAGTGGAATAACGTCATATAAAGTTGCTGCTACCCGCGTGTAGCCAAACCATGCTTTGTTGAGCATGGAATCACTGTACGCTTGAAACTGATGCGCTGGGAGGTGAAATAAATTAAACGGACTCATCATATGGTACAGATCAATTCGGTTTCGGTATAAGAACTGCTGTAGCTGGTCTTTCAAGTGCTCTGCACCATTACTTACGTCTGGATAGAAATAAAAATAAGAATGGCTCGTTTCTTGCTTTAAGATGTGCTCAATTAGATTTTGCGAATAACGACCAATTCCTCGTTTCATTGCTTCAGTTTTGGCAAAAAACATATCGAAAGCAATGTTCATAGAGCTGATTCTCACCACCATTCACATTTGACTTCTACCTTAGGGTTATTGTATGGCTGCTTTCCTATAGGGCATGGGCATGAGTCAAAAATATATGAAAATGGGCGGGCTGAATCAGTTTATCGAGCGATTATGAGAGTGGGTGATTGTAAGGGGATAGTTTAAAACAAAAAAAGCGTCCCTTAGTTAGGACACTTCCGTAAAACCAGATAAAGATTATATGCTCGCACGCCAAGCTGGCTACGAGCCACAATGCTACAACAGGCAATGACAAGCATTGTGTTGTAGGCTTGCGCCTTGAAAACTGGATGCGAAACAAAGCAGGAAGAAGAGTTGGTGATCTTGCATGTTACAGGTGTCTATTCGTTAGGATAAGCCCTCGACCGATTAGTACTCGTCAGCTACACACGTTACCGCGCTTCCACCCCGAGCCTATCAACCTGGTGTTCTTCCAGGGGTCTTACGAATTGGGAAATCTCATCTTGAGGCAGGCTTCGCGCTTAGATGCTTTCAGCGCTTATCCCTTCCGCACTTGGCTACCCAGCGATGCTCCTGGCGGAACAACTGGTACACCAGCGGTGCGTCCATCCCGGTCCTCTCGTACTAAGGACAGCCCCTCTCAAATTTCCTACGCCCGCGACAGATAGGGACCGAACTGTCTCACGACGTTCTGAACCCAGCTCGCGTACCGCTTTAATGGGCGAACAGCCCAACCCTTGGGACCTACTTCAGCCCCAGGATGCGATGAGCCGACATCGAGGTGCCAAACCTCCCCGTCGATGTGGACTCTTGGGGGAGATAAGCCTGTTATCCCCAGGGTAGCTTTTATCCGTTGAGCGATGGCCCTTCCATTCGGTACCACCGGATCACTAAGTCCGACTTTCGTCCCTGCTCGACTTGTAGGTCTCGCAGTCAAGCTCCCTTATGCCTTTGCACTCTGCGCGCGATTTCCAACCGCGCTGAGGGAACCTTAGAGCGCCTCCGTTACTCTTTAGGAGGCGACCGCCCCAGTCAAACTGTCCGCCTGACACGGTCCTCCTACCCGATAAGGGTAGTGAGTTAGAACTCCGATACGATCAGGGTGGTATCCCAACGGCGCCTCCAGTGAAGCTTGCGCTCCACCTTCAAAGGCTCCCACCTATCCTGTACAGACCGTACCAAAGTTCAATATCAAGCTACAGTAAAGCTCCATGGGGTCTTTCCGTCACGTCGCGGGTAACCTGCATCTTCACAGGTGCTAAAATTTCACCGGATCTCTCGTTGAGACAGCGCCCAAGTCGTTACGCCATTCGTGCGGGTCAGAATTTACCTGACAAGGAATTTCGCTACCTTAGGACCGTTATAGTTACGGCCGCCGTTTACTGGGGCTTCAATTCATAGCTTCGGGTTGCCCCTAACCACTCCTCTTAACCTTCCAGCACCGGGCAGGCGTCAGCCCGTATACTTCGCCTTACGGCTTCGCACAGACCTGTGTTTTTGCTAAACAGTCGCTTGGGCCTCTTCACTGCGGCCCCCTCGTGCTATTCACACTACCGGGGCACCCTTCTCCCGAAGTTACGGGGTCATTTTGCCGAGTTCCTTAACGAGAGTTCTTCCGCGCGCCTTAGAATTCTCATCTCGCCCACCTGTGTCGGTTTGCGGTACGGGCACCTTCTCCTGGCTAGAGGCTTTTCTTGGCAGCGTGGGTACATGACCTTCGGTACTGTGATTTTCCCTCCCCATCACAGCTTGAGGTATTAGAGTGCGG
>NZ_AP019400.1:6792500-7059027 GCF_004295585.1 Cohnella abietis
CCTTTTATTAACTCGCAATGGATGGTTCCGATTGACGATTTACCCGGCGGACCGGAATTTCTGAAAACTTATCAAGATATTCTGATCAAAGGATATAACACGTTCAATGGCAAATCGTACAGCGTTCCTTACAAAGTGCTGACGACTAAGTTCATGTATAACAAGGAGTTGCTGGAAAAATCCGGATTCACTACTCCGCCGGAAACATGGGACGATGTCGTGGCGTATGCGAAGAAAATTACCGCAGACAATAAAGGCAATGCATACGGGTATGGGGTACATCTGAAAGATTCCGCTGCTTCGGGCAAATGGTATTTTGCCTCTCAATTTGCTAGCTCTGTCGGTCATATGGGATATGATTTCACGAAAGGCAGATACTCATTTATCGATCTCAAAGAAAACATCAGCAAAATTCTTGAAATGAAGGCAGACGGCAGTATTTTCCCTGGCGGAGAAGGCATGGACAACGATGCACTGATGGCTCAATTCTCCACAGGAAGAATTGCCATGCTGCCGGGCGTCAACTGGGATGTCTCTAACTTCGAAAATTTCAAAAAAGAAGTTGGATCCACCTTCGAGCTCGGTGTAATCAATACGCCTGTTATCGATACAGCGAACAGACATAAGAACTATGCTCAGATTGCCGATGTCCTCTGCGTTGGACCAAGTGCGAAGAAAATGCCAGAGAAGTCGATGAAAGTATATGAATTGTTCCACAGCGACGAAGTGTTGAAAGCGATTCAAAGCGACGAAATTGATTTTGTTGCTAGACAAGATATTCAAGCGCAAAAGCCAACCAGCTTCAAAAAAGCCGGAACAGCAGAATTCGGTGATACGTCGAATTCCTACTTCACCATGACTCCACCGGATGGCGGTATCAAGATCGAGGGACAGCCTTATCAAAATACGATTATTAACCTGATTGCTGGCTCGACGAAAGTCGATGTCGCCAAGGTACTGACGGATCTGGACAATCGCTACAACACGGCGCTTGATAAAGCCATCAAAGACGGCCTTGATATGACCTTGTACATCGACAAGGACTGGAATACGAAGTCCAACTGACCCTAACACGAAGAGGATGGGCCTACGAAATTCGATAGGCTTATTCCTCTCCGCCGTGAAGGATCTACCGTATCCATAGGCGACATTTTACAGCAGAAGGAAGGCATCGAATGTATGATTGTTGTGAAACGCAAAAACGCATCAGTCCCTAACATAAACCCGAATCGAAAGGATACGTTGCAATCCTACCTCATGCTGGCTCCAATGCTCATTGGATTCGCGTTGTTTACTATCTATCCGATGATGTGGCTAATCAGGTGGTCCTGGTTTGACTATAACGGAATCTCATCGGCCAAATTTATAGGATTCGAAAACTACGTGAGAGCATTTACGCGCGATACTCAATACTGGGATTCATTATGGAATACGGGATTTATCGTCGTTATGAAATTCGTGATTGAAATTCCGCTTGCCCTATTCCTTGCTATCGTGCTGAACAGCAAGAAAAAAATCAATTCGTTTTTCCGGACTATATTTTTCTCACCTACCATCGTAAGTACGGCCATCATCGGCATCGTGTTTTATTTGATGTTTGAACCGTTCCTTGGTGCCGTGAATCAATTGCTTAAATCCTTTAATGTCATTGACACGTCGATCAATTGGTTCGGCAATAAGTGGCTCGCCGATATCGTCATCGTTATCGCAAGCGTATGGAAAGGCTTTGGCGTTAACATGATTTTCTTCTTAATGGGACTGCAGAATATCCCACAAGACATCTACGAATGTGCGGATATCGACGGGGTAACCAGGTGGCAACGATTTACGAGGATTACACTGCCTATGCTTTCTTCCACCGGCAAAGTGATCATGATGCTCTTTATCGTCAATAGCATCAAGATGTCGGATCTAGTATTGGTGTTGACCAATGGGCAACCAGGCGGTACAACCGAAGTCGTCATGTCCTATACATTCAAATATTTCTTCTCATACGGAGCTGCCGACTCGATCAGCCAATATGGCTACTCTTCCGCTCTTGCTGTGATCACCGCAATTATACTTTCTATCGTGGTTGGACTGTATCTGTGGGTGACACGTAAAGTCGGCGATCATTACTAGTGAAGGTGATTCTGAATGAAAACTAAAAAAGTGACCGAAGCGATTGGGCTATATGTTTTTCTTACCCTGCTGGCGGCAATCGTCATCTTCCCGATATTTTACGTGGTGATCAGCTCGATGAAGAATACGGCGAGTATCTTAACGTCGACGTCCTTTTTTCCTAAGCAGATGACGTTGGACAATTATGTCAAGGCATGGAACCTGTCCAATTTTAAGGTATACGTGTGGAACAGCATCTATATGTGTACGTTCATCGTTTTTGGGACGATCGTCACATCGATTACTTCGGGCTATGTTTTTTCTCGCGGCAGATTTAAGGGAAAAGGTCCATTGCTTGCGCTCATTACCTTTTCCATGTTCATTTCGGCAGGCAGCTTGTATCTATATCCCCAATTGAATATTGCGAAAATACTGCATATTAACAATTCACTATGGGGAGTCATTATCATCTATATCTTCGGCATCAATGTGACGAATCTATATCTAGCCAAAGGCTTTATTGACGGGATTCCCAAAGAAATCGACGAAGCGGCCAAGATGGACGGCTGTAGTTTTTTCAGAATCTTTTACAACATTATATTCCCGCTAACGAAGCCGCTTATCGCGACAGTCGGATTGCTCGCGTTCATGAATTCATGGAACGATTACTTGCTTCCGATGGTGTTTACGTTAGGAAATCCTGATATGCAACCGCTAGTGGTCGGGATCGTCTCGATGAAAAGCTCCGGTGAATCCGTGACGTCGTGGGACTTGATGATGGCAGGCACCGTGTTGTCCGTTATTCCGATGCTGATCGTATTCATTTCGTTGAACAAATATTTTGTGGCCGGGCTCACGAGTGGCGCCATCAAAGGATAAGCTTATTGACTATTTCCATACCCAACAAAAAACATAAACATTAGGAGCGATTAATATGCAAACAAAACAATCAGATCTCATCACCGGCGTTCTCCCGGCATTAGTTACACCACTGGATATTGAAGGAAACGTTAAGACGGAACTGGCACCTGATTTGGTCGATCTGTATGTCCGTCAACAGGCAGATGGATTGTATATGCTAGGATGGACCGGGGAAGGCGAATATTTGTCCGTCGAGAAAAGAAAACAATGGACTGAGGCCGTTTTGGCTGCAGCAAAAGGGAAACTGCCGATCTTCGTTCACGTGGGCTATAATAGCAACCTGCAGGATTCGATTGATTTGGCTGCCCACGCCGCTGAGCATGGAGCCTATGCCGTTGCGTCTGTCGGGATTTCTGAATCGGCTACTTTGCAAGACAATGTACAATACTTCAAACGCATTTCCGAGGCTGCTCCCCAAATTCCGTTCTATATTTACTGGGTAGCAATGGGGAAAACATTAACGGGTGGGCAAGAAATCGAACCTAACAAGCTGCTAGATGCGATGGATGAGGTTCCTACTTTCCGCGGCATTAAATTTACCGATAACAACTTCTACTACTTGGAACGCTTTAAAAAATACCGCCCGGACATCAACATCTTAACGGGTGCCGATCAGCTAGCCGTATGCTCGCAGCTTATGGGTGCGGATGGAAACATCGGCGCATTGCAAGCCGTTACCTGCTATCATCATAAAGCCATCATGGAAAAGACGAATGCGGGTCTCTACGAAGAAGCGAGAGAGCTGCAATATCGCGCGAATGAAGTGGCCGAAGCCTTCCTCAAGCCTGAAATAGGCAATTTACCGGGAATCAAGCTTCTGCTGGAGCAAATCTTCCATATTCCTGTTGGATACTGCTCGTCGACTGGACCGTTCGAAGGCGTCTATCATACTTCGGAATCCGCCAAAGAGCTGATCGAAGTATTCCAAAAGAACATATTAGTAAAATAAGCTACCGAAATTCCGGCGAAGATCGTCACCATATAAAATGCAGCTCGTATCCGGTAGGATGCGGGCTGCATTTTTTGTACTTTCACTTTATATAAATCTTCTACTCCGTTAAGGAGGTTTTTACTTGCTGCTGCTTTGGCTTCGCGTACATTTTATTGAGTATAATCGTTTGCACGATAATGAATATACCGCCAACCGCCCAATATAACGGCAATGCAGCCGGCATTGCAAAAGAAAACACACCCATCATAATCGGGGACAACAATCCGATGAAAGCCAATTGGTTATTCTGATTTTGCTGATACTGCGACGAAATGGATTGCGACACGCGGAACTGGACGTAATAAATCGCAGCGGCAATAAGCGGCAAAATCATATCCGTTTTCCCCAAGCTAAACCACAGAAAATCGTGAGCTGCGATCTCTGGGGTACGACGAATGGCGTAATAAAATGCGAGAGTAATCGGCCATTGGAGAAGCATCGGCAAACATCCCATGTTTAAGGGATTATATTGGTGCTTCTGGTAGATCTGCATCATCTCTACTTGCTGATTCCTTTTTGCTTCCGCGCTAACGTCGTTCTTATATTTCTCCTTAAGGGCGTTTAATTCCGGCTGGAGGATGGCCATCTTTTCTTTCATGCCTATTTGCTTCTTCGTTTGGTTCAGCATCAGCGGCATAATCGCAAATCTGATGATTAATGTCATCAGCACGATCGATAATCCATAATCTCCGTCAAACGCATTCGCGAAAAATTTGATCAGGAACGAGAAAGGGTAAATAAAATAGTGGTTAAATATCCCTGGAGAATCGGCATAAATCGGATTTGATGGAGCTGCTGTCGAGCACCCGCTAATCAGAATTACCGGAACAACCCCGATCAACATGACGAGAATAGGCTTCGCCCACTTTTGGGGCATTAGTATCTTTTTCACAGTTGTCCTCCCTAATTGAATAATTAAATATCAATTTGTGGAAGGACCATTGGCGTCTTCATCAGGCGCCTCTTTTCGTCTAGTGGTACGTGCTATCCATCGCTGGATACCGTTGGGCTGCGGCTGTCTGTCAGACACAAACAAAGTTGAACCCGCGGTAGCAATATCTTGACTCCAGCGTATATCTTGTATAGAAAAATTAGTGTAAGGAAGAAACAATATGGAAGAAATGAGACCTAACGAAAGTGCCACTTGAACCAAGTCAAAAAAATACTCCACTCAAGTTCACCTCCATTTGAGCCATTTTGTACACACTAGGATTATTGAGTTTTTTCCTCAAGTACTTAAGACAAGCATACAAAATACGTACTGCTTCATTAATAATACCACAAAATGGATATTATAGGTTAACAGGAGGCTAACGAATTCCGCAACTCTTATTTGATCTAAATGTAATGATTTTGCATTGTAAAGAACCCCACAAACCTTATATCCAGCAAAGTAGCACCGTTCCTCCTCTAAATGACTCAATAACGCCACTGCAGTTCGTTAGCACAAATAAGAAGCCATTTTATCGACAATAAGCACGATACAATTCGTTAGCCTCCACATACGTCTCCCTGCTGGATGTAGAAAGGGAGACGGGAAATGAGATGAAGGAGTCGGTGATACTCGAAGGTTCGGAGGGGACTCAGCATAGGGTGGTGATTTTAGGGCGTACAAAAAAGAGCCCCTACAATAGGGCTCCCGAATACCTAAATAATCCCCCGAATCATAGCGCAATGTCGTGGTATTTCCCTTCTCGTTCATACTTCCGCCGCATCAGCTGCCGGTACTCTGTGGGCTGCATGTCCATCACTTCCCGGAATGCCCGGGTAAAGCTTTTATAGCTTTCATACCCTACCATAGCAGCTACCTCGACGATTTTATGCTCGGTTTCCGCCAGCAGTCGCCGGGCTTTATCCAGGCGCACATCGCGTAGATACTCTGCAAAGCCTTTGCCGATATTCTTCTTAAACAGGTTTGAAAAATAGGCATAATTAAGTGACACATGGTTGGATACCATCGCCAAGTCCAGCGGCTTATGATAGCTTTCGTGTATAAAGCGGATAGCTTCGTTCACGTCCTGAGTGTTGCGATAGCTACACTTATATTCATAATAAAACTGGTTCAGCCGAAGCAGTTGCTGTTGCAGCGCTTGAATATAATCGCGGATGCCCGGGTAATCGAAAAGATTACGCAAGCATTCTATATCCAACGCCTCTTCCCCCATGTAGGGGCGGATAACACGCTCATATTCCTCCAGCATCTGTACCATGGCACGACAAAGCTGCTGTGTGTAGCGAATGTGGTACCGTTGCAGCACATCCTTATGGAACATCATTGATATTCCTTGAGTGATTTCGCTGCTGTTTTTGGCGCCAATTAACTGAAAAAGGGCATATAACTCCTCATGCGGAAGCTGCCACTGCTGCTCCAGCCGCTCAATATGCGTAGGCAGAATGCAGCGCTTATCTGGAAACAGGTAGCTGTGGCGGTATAGCTCCAATACTTGTGTATAGCTGTCCGGCAGCCCCTTTAATCCTTGCTGCGGATCGGTCATCGCAGTAATGGCATCAATCTGTCCGGCCTGGAGTGCAGCGGGCAAAGCACCTGCATCAACATCCGCATCAACGGCAAGGATCAGGTGCGGGCCGTGCTGCAGGCATATGCACCCCCGCCTGCCATATACGCTATAGGCAATGGATTCCATGCTATGGGCACTGCTCGCCCCAGGTTGATTAATCCATAGCTTCTCCCGCAGCAGGCATAGGCGGTAGTTGCCCCACAGCTCTGGATTTTGCTGCTGGGTCTGATGAACCCACGCCTCATCGTTCGTCGCACCCTGCATATACATGCACAGCTCTTTCCGATCTGTCTCCCGGGCACGCCGGGATATATGCTTCATATTGCGCGAAAGCGTCTGCCGTGTTTTTATTTCTTGCCATACATGCTCTACCGCGGTTTGCAGATCCTCCTGCTTCACCGGCTTGAGTAAATATCCTTTTGCCCCAAGCCCAATGGCTTTTTGGGCATAGGCAAAATCGCTATAGCCGCTAATAATCAGGTAATCGACCTTAATGCGCTCTTCTTTGGTGATCGCCATTAGTGCTAGGCCATCCATTTCCGGCATCCTGATATCGGTAATCACCAGCTGAATGCTGGTCTGACGCAATATTTGCAACGCCTCAATCCCATTGGCGGCACAGTAAATGCTGTCAGGCTGCAGAGAAAATTGGCTCAGCATAGCCTGCAAGCCATCCCGTATGTGCTTTTGGTCGTCCACAATCAGAATGTTGAACATACCTACCACCCTCCAAGATTCACATTTTCCCAAGGCAAGCGTATGGTTACACAGGTATAGGAGCCCTGCTCACTGTCAATCCAGAGTCCGCAGCCTTCACCATAGTGAAGCTGAAGACGTTTACGCACATTTTCTAAGCCTAACCCGGATTTGCTTGTGACTATCGGAGAATTCGAGTCGCCCCGCAGCACAGCCTGCAGACTAGTTAACATCTGCGGGTCAACGCCCACGCCATTATCACGTATCTCTATTAATAGCATGCTGTCATCCTCCACCATTACGGTGATTTGGATGTTCACACTGTCGCCCAAGGGCGCAGCATGATGAACCGCATTTTCAACGATGGGCTGCATACACATTTTGGGAATGGCATAGCGGAGCACCTCTTGAGGGAGATCGGCCGTCAAGACAATGCTACCACCTTCCATAAAGTTAATGAATTGAATATAGCTCTGTATGTTAGCAAGCTCCTCACTAAGGGCAACGGTATCACTACGCCACTTCATGCTGTAGCGCAGCAACGAACCTAATGACACCAGTGCATCGGCGATAGCAGGCTGCCGCTGAACAACCGCCTTCATACGGATTGATTCCAGTGCGTTATACAAAAAGTGCGAGTTGATCTGCGAATGCAGTGAGTGCAATTGCGCGTTTTTAGCAATCAGCTGCTTATCGACGACCTGCGTCATCAACTGTTTGACCTCGTCTAGCATTTTGTTGTAGTTGACGGCTACCTCGTCGATTTCATCGCCTCTTTCGTGATCACCCAGACCGGTATCAATCTTCGCATCCAGCTGACCTCTTCGTACCTTGCGCATAGAAAATAACACACTGTCCAACCGACGGAAAATGCGCCGGGTAGTATGCGATAAAAGCAGCATGATTAGGAGCAGCACACCCAATGTAATCGCTACCACAAATACATACCAGCTGCGCGGCCCCTTCATTAGTGCCTGATGAGAGGCGATATCCACCACATAAGCGTTCAGTGGGGCAATATAGCGGTAAAGCGCGTAGTAAGTATGGTCTCCTACATTGACTTTAATAGGGCTTTTTTGCTGCAGCACATCCAATTGCTCATGAATACTGCCAAAGATATCTTTCAAATCCTCCCCGGCATTCCGAGAAAACATATGCTTAGGATTGTAAACATATCGGGTCGGATTCGTTCCGTCCATCACTACACTAAAGAAATCTCCCCCAGTCTCCTCCAGCAGGTTGCTGAAAAATACACTGTGCTTAGCGCGAACTTCCATAATACTGGGGCGTTTGTGCTGCTGACCTGGAAGTCGTACTAACCGATAGTAGGAAAGCGTATGCTCACCATTCTTAAAAGCAAACAAGCGGTATGCCGCGCCGCCTTCATCACGGAGTGTTACCCAGTAATCCTGCGGCTTAAATTTGTCATAATGATAGATTTCGGGCCAAATTTCATACAGGTTCGGGTTATCGACATAAAAGCTGAGCTCACTTATCATCTCGTGACTTTGGATGATATTATGCATCTGCTCAAATTGGTTTTGCTTAAATTTCACCAGGCGCAGGCCATCCTCGCGCATATTGGTGTGAATAAAATCCACAAATGCCTTTTGAGTGAGCGCAGTAGAGGAAGCGTTTTCAATCGTATCCATTCTGCTGCGTAGCTTTTCGGCTAGCCGTGAAACATGACTGCTGCCGGTGGTCATAGCGTCCTTGTACAGCTGTTTCTCCTGAATGCGGATAAACAAAAAGGATACTACAATGGCAGGGATAGCAATCACAATACTAAAGGCGAAAAACAGCTTATGGGATATGCGAGAATTACGGTAAAGCTTTCTCATTTTATTAAGTAAATACTTCAATTAAGTACACTCCCCACCTCTGTAATATACCATATATTACAACCTCCGAGGTAGATTAGTAGGTGCTATGACTGCTGATAGAAACACGAAAGCGAGCAATACCGGCCACCATTTCGGTGACCGGTAGCAATGATTATAAGGGCATTGTTACTCCGCCATTTTGGCTTTTCGTACATTCAGCTCAGCTTGTCGGTATTCCATCACCTTGTCAAAGCCGTACTTCGCGCGACGGGTAAGGAAGCTCTCAAAGGTTTTGTCAAAGGCAGCTTCAGTTTTGGCGGTAATAAGCTCAGGCAGCACTTCCTCCCAGCTTTGGGAAATACGCGCCCAGGATACTGCCGCATCAGAATCACCCTGCGGATCTAAGCCCTTGTAAATACCACTGTCAATATCAGCCTGACGGTTCGCAAAGTCCTCCATTTGCTTAATAACAGGGGCTTTCTCTGGTCTCCACTGGTTAATAATTACGGGGTTTCTCACCATCCAGTAGGTATCCATAATGCCATATTCCTTTTCCAGCTTCTCAATATTAGTTTTGAATAGCTCTACCATTTCAGCCTTCAACTGCGGCTTATCATCGACCATTTCCCAGGTTTCGCCTTGCTTGCCAAGGAATAGATCCCTTTGGCCTTCTTCGCTAGACAGATATGTCAAAAAGCGGATTGCACGTTCAGGATTTTTGGTGGATTTACTGATCATAGTAACCATCCAGCCATCCATATTACCGGGGAATAGCTTAGCGTTATCTCCTTTGCTGTTCCTCGGCCCGTCCACTGCAATGTAGTTAGAATCCGGGTTTGCACTAGCAGCCAGCAGAGGGTTAACAGCCGTCATGCCCGTCCACTCACGAATCATCATAAAATAACGAGCGTTGTTCGTTTTTTCCTCTACTTGAGTGTCAGAATCGACTAGGAAATCTACATTAATAAGCCCGCGCTCGTAGGCAGTACGTAACGTTTTCAGCCAATTAATATAATCCGGATCTGTGGTGCGATCGTATACCTTGCCGTCTTTCTCCGACGGAACAGCCAGCAGGTTTTGTAGGTACTCGCTCATCCCGTAAGGTACATTCCCCTGGGCAAATAAAGGACTGATATTCTGGCCCTTATACTTGGAATACTTATCCTTTAGCAATTGTAGTGCGTTTAGGAAGCCCTCCGGAGTAGTTAAGTCCGGTCTCCCCATCTCCTCATACAGATCTTTTCTCACTAAAAAGGTTTGGTTGGCAGCCGTCATACCCGTTTCATGCATCAGGTTGGGGCTGTATGAATCATTAGGTACGCCATAGGTATTGCCATTATCTTGCCGATACCACTTCAATGTACCGTCGCCCGCTACCTTGAAGAAGTAGGGATCATACTTTTCCGCCAATTCATTCAAAGCATACACATGGTCGCCTTCCCATAGCTTTTTGACAGCGTTTTCCCAAGAGCCCATAGTAATCAAGTCCGGCAGCTTGTTGGAGGTCATCATCAGAGTCATTTGCTCGTTAGCATCACCGGAAGGTACCTCAATCTTGACGTTGACACCTGTTTTTTCCGTTACATACTGGGAAGCCAAGCTTTTCCCCCAGCTATGGCCATACCAAGATGCACCTACAAACCAGGATAATTCAACAGGGCTGGTATCCAGCTGCCATGCAGCTTTATCCGGGTTAGGCGTAGATTCCCCAGATGGGACCTCGGACTGCTGCGTACTGGCTGGTGTACTGGAGGTCGGTTTACTTTCATTTGACTTAGACCCGGCACACGCGGTCATGCTCAGCACTAGAATGACTGTCAAAACTAGAGCTATACCTTGCTTAATGTGATTACGTTTCATTGCACGAATCATCCCTTCATTACTTTGGTTTTTTGTATATATACCATACACCTCTCTACACGACAGCTTAGAAAGGCATATGACAATTACCCCTTAATCGCACCAATCATGACACCCTTGACCAGATAGCGCTGAATAAAGGGATAGAACACTAGAATAGGTAAGGTCGCCACCATCATGGATGCAAACTTTATCGAGTTACCTGGCAGCTTTGCACCGAACTGAGCCATCGCTTGCTGCTGCATGAAAGTCATGGAGTTTTCTGCAATGATTTTGAATAGCATAGTTTGCAGCGGCAGCTTGTCCTGCGTATGGATATACAGCACACCCTGATAATAATCATTCCAATGATATACGGCTGAAAATAATGATATGGTAGCAAGCACCGCCATGCTGTTGGGCAGTACGATTTTGAACAGGACACCATAATCCGAAGCTCCGTCTACCTTCGCGGATTCCTCAAGGCTGTCGGGGATAGTCCTATAGAAGCTCATGAAAATGACCATATTGAAAAAAGTGTACATAGCAGGAATGATGAATACTAAGAAATTATCGTATAGGCCCAGCTTAGTCATTAGGATAAACGTAGGAATTAGTCCGCCTGAGAACAGCATTGTAATCAAAGCGATTTTTAGATACAGCTTGCGACCAATGAGATTCGACTTGCTCATTCCGTAAGCCACAATAGCGGTAAACAATACATGCACCGCTGTCCCTATCACTGTCCGCATAGTCGTAATATAAAAGCCGTTCATCAAGCTTTTATTGTTAAACACGACATTGTAGCTATCTAGCGATATAGCCTTTGGAAACCAGTTGACCGTACCCAATAAGGCATGCTGCGGCGCATTAAGCGAGTTTACGAATACAAACCACATCGGGTACAGCGTTATAAAGCAAACAGCGAGCATCAGCACGGTATTTCCGACATCAAACACTCCGATGCGCCGAAACCTTCTGCGTTTTTTCATAAATCTGCCCTCCCCTTAAAAAATGCTATCGCCAGTCAGTTTTTTTGAAGTGTAATTGGCCAAAAACAACAGCCCTAGTGCTACTATTGATCGGGCAAACAGGACGGCTGTAGAGAAGGAATGGCGCCCAGATACCAAGCCCATATTGTAGATATACAAATCTAGGCTTTCAGCCATTCTCATGTTCATGTTGTTCTTCAACATAAAGATCTGTTCAAAGTTGCTGCCTAGCATTCCACTGACAGCGAGGATAAACAAAATGGCGATAGTAGGGCGTATGCTCTGAACGGTAATATGCCACATTCGCTGCCATCGGTTTGCGCCATCCAGCTCCGCCGCTTCGTATAGCCCCGGATCAATGCCAGATACTGCAGCTATGTAGATGATGGCACTCCAGCCGGTTTCTTTGAGCGTATCGGAGAAAAAGGTAATCCACCAGAAGTACTTAGGGTCGCTATTAAACAAAATTTCGCTTTGCTGGAGCCCCAGTGCCATGCCCAACTGGTTGATCACACCGCCCTCGCCCAGCCAGTTAAGCATAATGCCGCCAAAGATCGTCCAAGCAATAAAGTGCGGCAGGTACGAGATGGTTTGAACGGTACGCTTAAATTTAATGCTCCGTATTTCATTGAGCATTAAGGCAAATAAAATAGGAATGGGAAAGCCCAATACTAGCTTGATGGTGCTCATCCCAAGAGTATTGCGAATAGAGCGCCAGAAACGGTCATCCGTAATAAAATCCTGAAAGTGTTTCAGCCCCACAAAGGGTGATTCCAGCATGGGCTTAGCAATGCTGTAGTCCATAAATGCAATAATGAGCCAAAACATGGGGAGATAACAAAAGATCACCATCCAGATAATCCCGGGGATTACCATGCTTTGTATTTGCCATTGCTTAAGAAACATCTTCATTTGTCCTGTTTTGTACTGGAACATATTGTCTGCCCCCTTCCCCTTTATCGTATGAAAATACGCATGGGAAAAAAAGGCCACGATTATTGACCCTATCCCATTTTTATAGATTTGCCTCACCCAACGCTAAAATTAAGTATGCTGTGAATAAATGAAAGGAGTGTGCAAGGGATGAATAAGCTTTTATGGCAGCAGAATTTTTTAGATAGAAATACCGACTTGAGTGCATGGAACATTCGCGTTGGCAACGACTTGATTGATAGCAATGGCAATGCCATATGCCCAGGTTGGGGGAATGGGGAGCAGCAGTTTTATACGGGGAATTCTAGCAACCTGTATATTAATGAATCCGGCCTAAATCTTTGTGCGAACCGTGAAACCATTGAAGCAGACGGACGTCGCTTTGCATATACATCGGCCCGTTTGGACACCAAGGACCATCTCTCTTTCTGCTACGGTAAGCTAGTCGTGCGTGCGAAGCTGCCTGTAGGACAGGGATTATGGCCCGCCATCTGGCTACTTCCACAGCAAGACACTTATGGCACCTGGCCCGCCTCCGGTGAAATAGATATTATGGAAGCCAAAGGCCGCCTGCCCCAGCAAATATCCGGTACGCTACACTACGGTAAGGATATGGAAAATAAATTTACCGATGAGTTCTCCTATCAGCTTGAAAACGGGACGATTAACCAATTCCGCGATTATGCGTTGGAATGGGACTCCAGCTCCATCCGTTGGCTGGTAGATGGACATTGCTACGCCGAGCAGCGCCTGCAGCCGGGCATCATGCCCTTCGATCAGCCTTTTTATCTGGTGCTCAACCTTGCCATAGGCGGCTGGTATGATAATGTATCGGTAGATGAAGCTGCGCTGCCTGCGGTAATGACGGTTTCAGGCATATGGCTGTATGAGTAGTTGATAGAGTAGGCAGGGCATACGAGGAATAGGCAATAGGGAAAATGGAAACGACCAGACGTAGCTTATGCTACTCCGGTCGTTTTTCCTATCTATCTACTCAAAAAATTGATAAAGTAAAGATAGTCTTGTATTAAACTGAGTGTTAGGCCTTATAGAAGGGGAAAAGGAATCATGGCGACTACCATCTTAACTGTAGATGATGATGTTCATTTACAAGAAATGCTCCAGCTGTTTCTTAATGCTGAAGGATTTCTTGTCCACCAAGCTTTCAACGGGGAGCAATGCATTCGCTTTCTCAAAGACCAGCAGCCAGATTTGATCCTGTTAGATATCCAAATGCCAGATATCGATGGTATTACCTTGTGTCGAGAAATTAGACCTCTTTATAATCTCCCCATCCTGTTTCTAACGGGAAACTCTCAGCAGGAGGAAATGTTAAACTCCCTGCAGGCTGGCGGTGATGATTTTATTACCAAGCCTTACAACCATATAGAATTAGTGGCCAGAATTCATTCCCACCTCCGTTGGGGTAAGCTGCTTAATCAGACAAAACGGTCTATAAATAAGCTCAGCTTTCCAGGGTTGGAGATTGATCTGGACCGCTTAACTGTCATTGTAAACGATCATCCCGTTACTCTCATGGCTAAAGAGCTTCATTTACTACTCACACTCGTTCAAAATCCTAAGAGAGTCTATCATCCCAGACAGCTCTACGATTTAATTTGGAACGACATTGCAGGCTACTCCTCTAGTCTGATCAAAGTACATATCCATAAGCTGCGTAAGAAAATTGAGGCCAACCCGCTAGAGCCGCGATATATTCAAACAGTAAAAGGATTTGGATACAAATTTGAGATAAGAGAGTAAATTCCCCTACCTATTCCACCCAAATAGTGACGACATTATATTTTGCTAGACTAACTACCATTGTCTCCGTTAATTTATGTCCCGCTTTCAGCAAGAGAAATCCTTGTCCCGTATAAATATCCTGTGCCACCGTTTTTCCAATTACAAACTTGGTTACGATCATCTTTTGCACCTCTATACCCCCTCTAACCTAAGCTAAAGCAAAGTATAATTTTCCGAGGTTAACTGGGGGTAAATTATAAAAGTTTCTCACCATCTGCATCACTCTGTAACCATTAATGGCAAGCTAACATAGTACCGGCTGCCTTGCCCTAGCTCGTTATCCGCCCATAGTTCTCCGCCATGCCGCTCGACAATTTCTTTGGCAGCCGCAAGACCTGCTAAGCGCTGCTCAGTCTCTTCGCCATCGCCACTGTCACCCACCATAATCCTGACCGTTTTATGCTGATGACTCGCTTGCAGTGTAATCATTCCACCCAGCGGAGTACAGGCACAAGCATTTTCCACTAGATTCTGCACAACTCTTCGCATCAATAAGGGCTCCAGAAGCACATCAGCATCGCAATCAGGGGAGCTAATAAGCACCTCACAGCGATGTCCTCTCTCTTCTATATCTGCAGCAAGTCCAGTAAATATATCTTCAATCCATTCCATGAATATTACCATTTGCAAGGCATCCTGCTCGTTATGATCATGGCTTAAATCTAGGAAGCCATCCACATGATGGTTGATGTCCTGTAATTTATCGAATGCTCTAGCAAGCAGCCCCTCTTGCTGCTCTGGCTCCATTTCAGTCTGCTTCATAATAAGCTCGATGCTCTCTTGGACATGATTCAGCGGGCTTCGTACTTCCTGAGAAATATTAGATAACAATTCCATACGCTTAGCCTCCGTAATAATGAGCTCATCATTTTTCCGTCTTAGACTCTCCTTCTGAGCGTCAACAGTTTCCTTCAAGTCCACGTTCCATTTGGCCAAGGTTTCCACTAGAATGAGCTGTGCTTGTTCGTTATCCTTTTGTATACGACTGAGCTGCTTAGCGACTACTATAGCCGTGATGATAAATTCGCCTAGTGAACCGAATTGTATGGCGTAATGGGTAAAAAATGTATCCGTTAAAACTCCATAAGACAGTAAGGTACTGGGAACCACAATTGCTAGAAAAGCCGGTATTTTGGCAAGAGCCAAATATTTCGCCATCCGATTTCCCTTCCACGCGCACCCTATAATAACTGCGATCATTAAGACGATGATTACCATCTTAAATTGCGCTACATAAGGCGCTATGCCCAGCGGATACATACTAACAATCGCAATTAAAACCAAGGGACACACCCAAATCATGCAACGAAGCAATCCGTCTATCTTCGGCGCATAGGAGGCTGGGGACATTATATTTCTTAAGAACAAGCAGCCAAACCAAACGCTCAGAACAAAATAAAATTCATAGGCCACTGCCGGTGTGTCAAAAAGAATCGTTCGTCCGACTTTCTCTGTTATAGGACCAGTACCTGAATATATCCCCGCCAATCCATTCCAAACATAGTTAGCCACGCTATAAAACAAAATATATAAAGAGTAGTAAAAGAAGGCGCGATTCTTAGTTGAGATATAAAGTGCAAACAAACAGATAACAATAATGAGCATTGCTCCAAAATATAATCCCAGCGTGAGAAATTCAATGTGCGTGGATTTATACAAGGTCGACTGCTCTGCTAACTGCAACGGAATTATCATTGTATCCGGTGTTTCACTGCGTATATATAAGGTAGAAACTTTTCCTTGAGGAAGCTGGACGGCAAAGGTCGGAATATTACGCTGTAGTGCGGTTACTTGGTTAAGTCCATACACCTCTACCTTGTTCATCAATGGATTTTTCAAGCTTATTTCCCATTTAACCTTTGCCGAATCATTACGAATAGAAACACGCACCCAATAAACGGCTGCTTCGTATCCAAAGGAGGATTTGCCGTGTGCGGTTTGAAAGCTTTTATCCATACTGGAAGAAGACACGTCACTATACGACCAATTCCCTTTGAAATCTGCTAAAACTTCGATATAAGGGTTTAAGGAATAAGTATGGAGACTGTCCACCAGATTAAGCGTTTTGTTCTTATCAGACGCATGAGCTGTTACTGTGAAAGCAACAAGGAATAGGCATATTATATTTAGTATACTTACATATCGTAACATTCGCATGCGGCTCTCCCTTCTCCCTCGCTAATCTGGAACAGAGCTAATCCTCGGCTAGCGGTACGGTGAAATAAAACCGAGAGCCGACCTCAAGCTCGCTTTCCACCCAAATTTCGCCGCCGGAGCGTTCAACAATTCCCTTAGCAATATCTAAGCCCAACCCACTACCCTGAGCTTCCCCAGCCTTATAATGCCTGCGAAAAATATGATCCAGATGCTCTTGCGCAATACCTTGCCCTGTATCTTGAACCATAATAATACCGATTTTTTGTCCTAAAGCTGCTTTAAGCGTTATTGTCCCGCCCCTAGGCGTAAATTTACATGCATTACTAACCAAATTCGCTATTGCTCGTTGTAGCAAACGGGGATCGATGACTATCCTCGCTTCGAGATTAGCGGTTTCCACAATAACATCACAATGTAACCCCATATACTCAATTTCTATGGCAAGCTCTTCAAAAACAGCGGTCATATATTCATGGAAAACAACGCTCTGCAGAGCCTGCCTTTCCTGCAAGCCTTGCTGGCGGCTCAACTGCAAAAAATCATCTATAAAACGATTAACATCGATAACTTTATCGTATACATTGCCTAATATTTTTGCCTGCTGCTCAGGCTGTTTCACTATTTTCTGCATAAGCGCTTGAATGCCGCCTTGTACATAATTGAGCGGACTACGAATATCATGGGAGATATTTTGCAGAAGCCGTGTACGCGACTGTTGAGCAGCAATGAGCTCGTTGTTCGTCACCTTCAGGCTTACAGTTTGATCTTCTACTGTTTTCTGCAAAGCCTCGTTCCAATTCTCCAGCCTAACTACGACATCATTCTGAGCTTTAGCTTGGCTTTTCTGCAATCTTGAAACGTGCTCATACAAAACAAGTGACATAATGAGGAATTCAGTTGCCGATCCGAATTGCATACCAAAGTGCGTCAGTACATTGTCAGGAAGCAATCCAAATGATAGCAGTATACTGGGGCCTCCAATGATCAGCAGCGGCAAAATAGCGATAGAAAGATACTTCGCTAAGCTATTTCCTTTCCACGCACAGCCAATAATGACGACCGGCACCATAAAATTAATTAACATTTTAAACCAGATCAAATACGGGGCAATTCCAAAGGAATAAAAGAAGAACACACCGACAACCATTACGGCACAAATAATAATCATCCACCGACAGAAAAAATCCATTAAGGGGAAGTAATTTTGCGGAACCAATATTTTTCTAATCGCCAGAAACCCGAAGCCTACACTCATAATGAAGAAAAAATCATACGTATTGGCCGGACCACTCAGCATAAGGCTTCTCTCCATATGCTCCGTTAAAAATCCGGATTGGAAAATTGGGCGTGCCAGCCCGTTCCAGACAAACTGCGCTAAGCTAAAACAAAAAATATAGAGAATATAATAGAGATAGGACGGGTTGCGAAAAGTAATATAAATGGAGAACATATACACGATAATGAGCAGAATCATACCGTAATACAAACCATATAATAAGGATTCAATACTTACAGATTCATAAGTAGTCGACTGTTCTGCTATACGCAAGGGTATGATCATCGATCCCCATGTTTCACAATGAATATATAGAGTAGCAGCCTGTCCAGGAGGTAGGTTAATTGCATAGGTGGGATACTGTCGTTTTAGGTCTGTATAGGGGGTTGAGCCTTGTATACTGGGAGCAAAAACCTGTATTTTATCCATTAGGGGGTTTATCAAGCTTATCTCCCATTGCTCGCTAGTAGATTGATTTTCTACTTTAAGTCGAATCCAATAGGAGGACGCAGCGTAACCAAAAGCTGACTTGCCGTTAGCAGGCTGGAATTTGCTCTGAAGCTCCGTCGTTTGTATATCAGTAAGCGACCATTCACGGTTACTGTCTGGCAGGACGTCCATATGCTCGTTAACGATATATGTAAGTGCATTGTCCGATAAAAGTAATGGCTCTGAATAACTTGTTGCTTGTTCCTTTGCCATTACATTCGTTGAGCCCATAAGAGCAGTCAATGTCAGGAGAATAATAATGGCTATAGCAAGCTTGTAGCCATCACTCTTGTATGCTCGCATGCTGGATCTCCTTTCACCTGTTACATTAAAGAGGCACACTGAAATTATACACTTTTCGCTAATATTCTTTATACAATATCAATTAAAAATAGGCCGCTCTCATCAAGAGATTACGGCCTATTCATCATCTTATGCCTCTATTCCTTAAGCTCTAACACTCTTAATAGAACGGTTATAACTTCGGCTCTAGTAGCCACGGAGTTTGGTGCAAAATGATTGCCCGCTTGACCCTTCACAATCCCCAGCTTAACCGCAGCAGCTATTTCAGCCTTTGCCCATTGCGGTATGCTTGCTTGATCGTCAAAGGTTAATAAGTCTTTAGTTGGATCAACCTCAATACCATAAATGATGTTTATCGTTCTGGCCAACATTACCGTCATCTCGGCACGAGTAACTTTCCGATCCGGCTGGAAGCTCCCATCTCCATAGCCACTTACTATACCCAGTTTCACTAGCTGAGCAATTGCATTTTTAGCCCATGAACCAATATTATCCTTATCATTAAAGGAAGGTTCTTCGCTTTTCTCCTGTTTGAGGTTCAAAGCTCGGAAAAGCATAACCGAAAATTCAGCCCGGGTAATTGATTTATTCGGTTGGAACGTTCCATCGGGATAACCAGTTGCTAAACCTTTAGCCACAGCTTGGTCAATGCTTGTAGCTGCCCAATGTCCTTGTACATCTGAGAAAACAATTTTTGGACTCTCTGGCTGTGTTGTTGTTGGCTCCTCCAGAGGGTCCGGATTGTTAGTCGGCACTGTAACCACAGGAGGATTACCACCACCGCCTGGGTTGCTTGGTAATGTAGGAGCAAGGGTCACAGTAATTAGATAGATCTGCTGTATCCCGTTTTGTGCTGTTACAGTATAACTGACGGAACCATTAGAAAAGTCCACAGTTGCTCCAGAAGCAGGGCTTACCGTTGCATTCGTAGATACCGTCACTGTCGGCGCTAAGGTTGCCAAGTCGGCTCCATGCGACACTTCAATCACGACCGTATGCGTCGCTGGATCAATCGTGGCTACTCTTGTTTGCGCTACTAGCGCGAAGCTCACAATATTTTTCGCTCCGCTTAGAGGCGCTGGCTCTATACTTACCGTTACATTCCATACTTGCGTATCTCCGTTTTCGGCCTTCACCGTGTAACCTACCGCTCCTCCACTGAAATCTACGGTCGCCCCCGATACTGGGCTTACCGTTGCATTCGCAGATACCGTCACTGTCGGCGCTAAGGTTGCCAAGTTCGTTCCATGCGACACTTCAATTGCGATCGTATGTGTCGCTGGATCAATCGTTGCCGCTCCTGTTTGCGCTGCTAACGCAAAACCCACAATTTCCTTCGCTCCGCTCAAAGGCGCTTGCGCTTTACTTACGGTTACGGTCCATACTTGCGTATCACCGTTTTCGGCCTTCACCGTGTAGCTCACCGCTCCTCCGCTGAAATCTACGGTCGCACCCGAAACTGGGCTTACCGTTGCATTCGCAGATACCGTCACTGTCGGCGTTAAGGTTGCCAAGTTCGTTCCGTGCGCCACTTCAATTGCGACCGTATGTGTCGCTGGATCAATCGTTGCCACTCCTGTTTGCGCTGCTAGCGCAAAGCCCACAATTTCCTTCGCTCCGCTTAGGGGTGCTGGCGCTTTGCTTACCGTTACGGTCCATACTTGCGTATCACCGTTTTCGGCCTTCACCGTGTAGCTCACAGCTCCACCACTGAAATCCACGGTCGCTCCCGACACTGGGCTTACCGTTGCATTCGCAGATACCGTCACTGTCGGCGCTAAGCTTGCCAAGTTCGTTCCGTGCGCTACTTCAATCGCGACCATATGTGTAGCTGGATCAATCGTAGCTACCCCTGTTTGCGCTACTAGCGCAAAGCTTACAATATCCTTCGCTCCGCTCAAAGGCGCTGGCGCTTTGCTTACCGTTACGGTCCATACTTGCGTATCGCCGTTTTCGGCCTTCACCGTGTAGCTCACCGCTCCACCGCTAAAATCCACGGTCGCTCCCGATACTGGGCTTACCGTTGCATTCGCAGATACCGTCACTGTCGGCGCTAAGGTCGACAGGTTCGTTCCATGCGACACCTCAATTGCGACCGTATGTGTCGCTGGATCAATTGTTGCCGCTCCTGTTTGCTCTGCTAGCGCGAAGCTCACAATATTTTTCGCTCCGCTTAGGGGCGCTGGCGCTTTACTTACCGTTACGGTCCAAACCTGCGTATCACCGTTTTCGGCCTTCACTGTATAGCTTACCGCTCCACCGCTGAAATCCACGGCCGCACCCGAAACTGGGCTTACCGTTGCATTCGCAGATACCGTCACTGTCGGCGCTAAGGTTGCCAAGTTCGTTCCGTGCGCTACTTCAATCGCGACCGTGTGCGTTGCTGGATCAATCGTTGCCGCTCCTGTTTGCGCTGCTAGCGCGAAGCTCACAATATTTTTCGCTCCGCTTAGGGGCGCTGGCGCTTTACTTACCGTTACGGTCCAAACCTGCGTATCACCGTTTTCGGCCTTCACTGTATAGCTTACCGCTCCACCGCTGAAATCCACGGCCGCACCCGAAACTGGGCTTACCGTTGCATTCGCAGATACCGTCACTGTCGGCGCTAAGGTTGCCAAGTCGGTTCCATGCGACACTTCAATCACGACCGTATGCGTCGCTGGATCAATCGTTGCCGCTCCTGTTTGCGCTGCTAGCGCGAAACCCACAATTTCCTTCGCTCCGCTTAGGGGCTCCGATGCCTCATTTACCGTTACCGTATAATTTTTGATCGTCGTCCCGTCTTCCGCTGTAACCTTATAGATGACTGAGGAGTTAAAATTATTCGCCGTTACACCACTCGTCTGCGGAGTCGACCCTACATTAACAACCGATGCTTGAGCGCTAGTGAAGGTTGCAACTAACGCATTTTTACTCGTTCCATAGGGAACGGTCAAGGCAATCGCTGTTCCGCTGATTGTGCCCGTCACTGCTGGTGACAGTCCTTCGAAGCTAAAGGATGTCATATCAGCATAGTTACTTTTATTACGGGTAACCGTGATCTTGTAAGTTTTCGTCGTTGTGCCATCCTGAGCTGTTACAACTACATTAATAACATTCGAACCGGTATTTAGAGCAAGAGGTGCACTACTTTGGCCGCTAACAACCGTTGTCGCAGTG
Source organism: Cohnella abietis (assembly GCF_004295585.1). Taxonomy (NCBI): domain Bacteria; kingdom Bacillati; phylum Bacillota; class Bacilli; order Caryophanales; family Paenibacillaceae; genus Cohnella; species Cohnella abietis. Next base: position 6,814,505 of record NZ_AP019400.1, read on the forward strand.
CCGCTGTTAACGCTCACCGTTACAGTCGCATTAGCATTCGTAACGGTAGGTGTAACGGTGACGCTAGAATAACTATTCGCTGCAGTGGATGTATAGGCAATCGTATTAACATTAAATGTTGGACTAAAAGCACCTGAGGACAGGCTTAAGCCAGACAGTGTCGCTACTGTACTTGCTGCACGCGTCGCTGTAATCGTATAGCTCTTCATCGTACCGTCTTGTGCAGTTACTGTAACGACAATGCTATTACTTCCTACATTAAGGGGAAGCGCCGTACTATTACTGCCACTAGCTACGACAATATCTGATCCTCCGTTTACGTTGACCTTCACCGTCGCTAAGGAATCGGCTACAGTCGGCTTAACCGTAATAGAAGTCGTTGTATTGGCAATAGTAGGAACCGTATAAGCTATCGTTCCAGCCGCAAATGTTGGACTGAGAGTACCGCCAGTTGTTGTTAATGCGCTTAAATTAGCATTAGCGCTACCTGCTGCGCGTGTTACAATCACTTTGTAAATTTTCGTATTCGTCCCATCCTGTGAAGTGACCTCAACTGTGATGGTATTCGCTGTACCTGCCACCAGTGCAATGCTTACGCTTGCCTGACCACTGACAACGCTAACTCCGTTCACCTTAACTGTGGAGCCAGCGTTACTAACAAAAGGAGTCACGTTAAGAGCCGAAACGCTGTACGCAACACTCGCTGTATAGTCCGTTGTGGCTTCCATGTAATTCGGACTCAGTGTTCCAGAGGACAGGGAAAGTAAGCTCAAGCCTGCAGCTGATGGATCAGAACGCACAACATTCAATGCGTAATCTCTGCTGCCAAATCCGGTCGAGCTAGTAATCGTAACCGTGACAGAATTATTGCCAGCTACAAGATTAGTTCCTCCTGTTACGGACACGATGTCACCCGGGTTGAGTGTCGTTCCCGTCACCGTGACACTATGAGCATCACTTTCAACAATAGCCGTATAGGATGAAGTTACATTATCCACATTCGGAGACACCGGGGCGATTGTCCCCGAATTTGATGTTACCGTAAGTCCTGTAAGCCATAGAGGCGTTATTCCGCGAAGATAGGGAGTCGTTGTCCCATTGACGATATTCCATACTGTGTTAAAATCCCATGTATTATAGCTCGAACTAAGCTTCATATTCGTGGCTGCTGTTCCAGTTATTCCAGTAGTACTCCCTGAACCAACCCCAATGCTCATCCCTGAAGTCGTCGTATTCCAATAGCTGTTAGTAAAAGTTCCACTCGTCTTAGTACCTACCAATCCGCCAGCTGCGCTACCTCCTGTCACCTTGCCTGTTGCGTAGCTGTTTTTATAGGTTCCTGATTGGGTCTTGCCGATCAAACCACCTGCTGATGCATTAACTGCGCTCACTCGTCCCGTTGCGTAAGAATTAGAAATCTTTCCGGAGTAGTTATCACTACCTACAAGTCCCCCCACCAAACTAGAGCCTTGAACTTTGCCCTCAGCATAGCTTGTGTCTACTGTACCACCCTCATTTAGGCCGATTAAACCTCCGACTGAATTGCCACTGCCTGTAACATTAGCAATAGAACCACTCAATGACACCGTTCCATTTGTTACATATCCGATCAAACCACCCACACTATTTTGACCCGAAGCAGTACCAGAAACAGAAACATTAGTTATAGTACTTGAGCTGTGCCAACCTACTAACAAGCCTACATTATCTCTACCGGTGACCGCCGCCTGGACAATTTTTAAATTGGACACATTGCCTATATAAATATATTGAAACAAACCGACTATATCTTCATCCGGCCGCTGAATGGTTAGCCCGGTTATACTGTGCCCGTTCCCGTTCAGAGTGCCTTCAAAATAGATTGGCTCCCAGCCTTTCCCTCCGTTTGCTGAGGCGTAAGAGGACAAATCGATATCAGCAGTTAGCTTAAATACCTTCTGATAATCATTCCGAACTTCATTGAGCTGATCAGCGGTAGCAATTAAATAGGGGGATGCTATTGTTCCCTCTCCCCCGGCGAACCTACTGCGAACGACTGTAAGGGTATACGTCTTCTGGGTTCCATCCGATGCAGTTACAATAACCTTGCAGAGGTTGTTTCCAACGACTAGATTGCTGCATCCAGTGACTGTATAGGTTGCATCAGCATGATGTGTTGTCGCTGTAACATTCGCATTAGTGCTGCTATTCGGTACAATTACCGTATAGTCATTTGTGCTACTAGTGAATTCCGCCACGGGTACCCCGTTCACTTGCAAATCCGATAGCTGCGCATCTGACGACAACGCGGCCGAAGCCAGCTTATGTATATGTAACGTATAAACTTGATTTCTGTCATTGCCATCGCTTACTGTAAGCGTTACGGTATTATTGCCTGTAACAAGCGTAGCGCCACCAACAATATTTACAGTTGCACTAGCATTTGCTGATGGAGCCGTAATCATCACTGACGTAGCCGCACTCGTCACACTAATATCATATTGCTTAATAGCCGAATTGAAGGTTGGCGACAGGGTGCCGCTTATCCCTGCATTAGGGGAAACGACCAAATTGGTCAACCACAAAGGCGCGTTATCCTTTAGATAAGGATAGCTTGTTCCCGTTGCTCCGGCCCAGGTTCCATTGAAATTCCAGCCTGCAAAGCTGGTTGATTGCTGCATGCTCGCAGTCGTTAATGCGTTGACACCCGAATTATCAGAGCTCCAGCCGTAGCTACGAGGATTACTTAATGCGGATTCATTATAGAATGAACGGGTAACAGTGGAACCGTAGCTATACCCACCGAAACCACCCAGAATATTGTTTCCAAAAACTTGGCCAGCTGAATAGCTGTTAGAGATCGTTAATCCATATAAATAGCCAATTAAGCCACCGACTGTTCCTGCTCCGCTAACGGAACCAAGCGAATAACTATCCTGAACAGCACCCGAATACCCCTGCCCCAGTAATCCACCAGCATTATTTTGGTCACTAACGACATTGCCGGATGCGTAGCTGCGCTTAATGCTTCCAGAATGTGAATTACCAATAAGCCCTCCCACATTGGAACCTGCTGCATGAACATCTCCTTCTGCATAGTTATCTGAGAATTGTCCATTGCTGCCACTATAATAGCCTATTAAACCGCCGACATTATCTGCACTTCCGTATACAGACGCCAAAGAACCAGTATGAGTGACAGTTGAGCTCTCCAGTTTGCCAACTAGCCCTCCTACCTCCTGATTCCCTTGGACATGTCCAGATGTATATACTTGCGTCAGCGTAGCAGATACCGCTTTACCTGCTAAAATTCCAGTAGTTGAGCTTCCTTTTACATCAGCATGAGTGAGCTTCACATTTACGATTTTACCCGTAAAAATCATACCAAACAGTCCCACGTTATCATCATTGCCGCGATTAATGTACAAGCCTGTAATTTGATGTCCGTCACCATCCAATGAGCCAGAGAAATATCCCTCGATCGGCTTCCAGCCTTTCCCTCCATCGGATGCAGCATACGCTGACAAATCAATATCTGAAACTAGCTTATAGTTGGCATTTACTTTAGCTCTAACTTCATTTAGCTGGTCCGCATTTGCAATCAGGTAAGGTGAAGCGACCGTTCCATCCCCTCCATCGAATTCTGTGCTAGCCGAGACAGATGAATAGGGATACGATGCTCCCACAATGATTCCTATAAGCAATAAAATAAAGCTCCGATATAATTTTTTACCTATCTTTGTTTTCATTTTAACCCTCCATTTAGCACTTGAGCTTCGACAGCATCTTAAGCACTGGATATTATTCTTAAGCTAGCTCATCGTAAACCTCCAAGGTTAAACTGGGGTAAACAGGCAAAAAAATACTTGAATAATAGCTGTTGTTGTCGAAAATAGCCCCTGATAAGTTCGATAAATAACGCAAAAAGACTCCCCAAAATGAAATTTTCAGGAGTCTTTTTGCTATTTGTATTGATCGCTGAAGCTCCACCTTTCTTAGTGCGGATAGAGCAAGTGATGCCGAATGTATGTTATTTTTGCGGAGCCATGTTGTTGTAGATGCGCGTTGCAGTCACTTTTCCCGTGCCTACATCCTCTGTCGTAAATCCAGATACGAAATTGCCAACCTTAAATTCTTTTTGCAGCAGCGCTTCAGATGGTTTAGCAGCAGTCGGGCCTGAGATGCCTAATTCAGTTTCTGATGTTACGGTTACCCACAAGCCGCCAACCTTAAAGCTTTTGCCATCTGCGCTTACTTCCGTAATCTCGCCCTCGATATTAACTGCAGCTTTCCCCTTAATAGGTGGGTTCGTGATATTATCCTTCTGTGGAGCTATGTTGTTGTAGATAACATCTGCAGTCACCTTGCCGGAGCCGACATCTTGAGAGGTATAGCCGGACACGATATTGCCAACCTTAAACTCTTTCTGTAGCAACTCTTCCGATGGCTTCGATGCTGTCGGTTCTTTACTGCCCAGCGCCGTTTTATCTGTTACTGTCACCCACAGGTCACCAACCTTAAAGCTTTTGCCATCCGCACTCACTTCGGTGATGACACCATCAATATTGACTGCCACTTTACCGACAATAGGAGGCTTCGTTACAATTGCCGAAGGTTGGGGTGTAGTACCCGGCGCATTCTGGTTCATTGTGAAAATGCTGACCGATAATAACGCACACGCTGCAATGCCGACTGTCCAACCTGTTAACGTTCTTTTTTTAGTGTTTTCCATTTTTAATTTCCCCTTTTGGTTGTTATTATTTATTTGTGTTGTCTTTTCCATTTCCAGCATCAGCTTCTGGTACGTTGCCTCTTTAAAATCCTCACTTATTTTCACACGGGACATCGCGGATTTATAAACAGATTTCTTCATCCTCCATGCCTCCAATCTTCTCTTTTAAGATGAAGCGTCCTCTTGCAAGCCATGTTCCTACTGTTGCGGGCTTGGACTGCATAATAACTGCAATTTCCTGAATAGAATATCCCTCATAGTAGTGCAGATGAATCGGAATTCGATACTTCTTGTCCAAGGCCAGTACGGCCTGCAGGACCCCATTTTCTTCTTTTGGGAGGTAGCTTAGGTCTTCGGGAACAGGATTTCTGCTCTTGAACCAGCCGGTTTTAAGCATATTTTTACTTTTATTAATTGTTAATCGAATCAGCCAAGCTTTTTCATGTTCACTGCTTTCAAATACAGGGCGTTTTTGCAAATAGGTAAGGAATACTTCCTGTGTCACTTCTTCTGCGTCAGCTATATTTTTCAAATATGCAAAGGCAATTTTGATCATGCTTTGTGAATATAGATCCAAGGCCCTTCGTACAGATTCATTGAGCTCATATGAATTGTACACCTCAGCACCTCCTTTCACTTTTAATACAACTGAGAGCTCATCTATTTTTCAATGCAGCCAATATTTTTTTAGCATGCGGTTATTTCCAATAAAGTAAACGTTCCACTAGAAGGGATAGTGCTTAGCTATTGATATAGACGCGAAAAAGCCCGCAAATTGCTGCACGAGCAATGGTACGGGCTTTTTCATTTTACATACATTGAATTTAATCAGAAAAAAATAACATTATTTCGATGGTTTAGCTTGCTTTGGCAGGCATACAAACCCTAATCATTTAATCCCTTTCCATCGAGAATTTGCTGCATGCTTTTTTGGACTCTGGATTCTCGGGTTTTGGATTGTTTGGGTGCGGAAAAATAAAGAATGTAAGCTCTTTGTCGTCCCGGCGTCAATGCTTCAAAAGCAGTTTTCAAAGCGGGGATTTCATCGAATTTATTTTGCAGCTCTACAGGGATTTCGAATTCTGTATTCTTTACAAAATCCACTTGCAGCCCCGCTTTTTCAACTTCAATAGCTTCATGAATATAGGCTTTCAAGATGGATTCCAGTTCAACTATTTCTTGAACGTTAGTAAACCGAATCTGGCGCGCCGCCTGTACATTTTCCGTTTGTTGAATTAGAATCCCCTGGGGATCCTTTAACAGAGCACCTTTGTGGAACAGAAGCGCACAATATTCTTTAAACCCATGGATTAAAACGATATTTTTCTTCTCAAAAGTGTAACAAGGATGCATCCACTTAAATTCCTCGGTCAGTTCACAGTCGAGAACTATATTTCTTAACTTCTCATAGTGTTCCTTCCACTTTTTAGATTTACTTATAAATTCATCAGCCTTAGCATTTATCCTACTATCTGTCATCAAGGAACGCTCCTCTTACTCTTCATCGCTTATTGCGTATCTGCGTCTCATAGGTTCAATTGTACTGCTTTTTTATGGATTGTACAGTTTGCGTAATACCGGCTTATTTATCTAATTCAAAACAATCGTACTTCTTGCTTGGCGGGCGCTTTTGCTAGTTAGCCGTCTGTTCCAGAACGGAACAGATGCCTAACGAACTCAGCAACTCTTATTTGATCTAAAAGTAATGATTTTATATTGTAACGAACTCCACAAACCTTATCTGCAGCAAAGTAGCTCCGTTCCTCCTCTGAATGACTCAATAACGCCACTGCAGTTCGTTAGCTCAAAAAAGTAGTCATTTTATCGACAATAAGCACGATACAGTTCGTTAGCTTCGACATACATCTCCCTGTTGGGTGAGAAGATGGGAAATGGACATGGTGAAACTTATCCACGCTGAATAACTTCAAAACATTCTACTTCGATAAAAATGATCAGGCGCAGAGGCCTATTGTGTAGCTAGTACGATCATAAACATCGTTAATACGTCTTTGGTGGCGCCCCTACTAGCTATTAACGATGAAAAACATTCTACTTCGACGAAAATGATCAGGCGCAGTAGCCTATTGTGTAACAAGTACGATCATAAACATCGCTATTGCGTCTTTGGAGGCCCCCCTACTAGCTATTAACGATGAAAAACATTCTACTCAAGCGAAATACATCGTACCCCTCTTGTCACAAGAGTGCGGGGTGCTGGCATTTTGGGGTACTTTATTTGTCTCTTAGCAACCAGTGCGTATTGAAATAGGGTACTAGTTATATACTCTCTGATAGGTCAAGAAAAACCGTCAAGGAATCATCTGATGCCCTGACGGTTTTCTTGAGTTAATTGATACCAAAGCCTACCTTTGCTCGCTTTTCAGTGCCTTGGCTCTCAGTAGAATCGCTACAGCCTCGGCTCTTGTTGCATGATCTTGAGGAGCAAATCGATTATCGCCTTTCCCTTTTACGATGCCTGCTTCCTTCACGTAAGCCACGCTGCCCTTGGCCCACGAGGTAATATCCTCGTCATCGGCGAAGCCCGATGCAGCAGCATTCGCATCGCTCGATTTACCCAGAGCTTTGGCGATCATTACCGCCATCTCCGCGCGCGTAATCTCTGCATTCGGATGGAAGCTACCGTCACCATAACCCGTAATAATACCCTCACGTACTGCAAGAGAAACTGCTGTCTGCGCCCAAACTCCAATCTTTGCCGAATCCGAGAAGGTCAGCTCTGCTCCTTTTCCCTGCAGCTTCAGCGTCTTCACCAGCATGACAGCAAATTCAGCGCGCGTAACGGTATGATTCGGCTTAAATAGACCACCCGGATACCCGGTGATGATTCCATCGCTTATCGCCTGCTTAATATTAGCTTCAGCCCAGTGCCCGGCTATATCGCTTAATTTCAAGTCCGCATCAGTCGATGGCTCTTTCGTCGGTACTTCCGAGCTTTGGCCGACGGCGAATACCGCATACTTCGTAAAATGATTTACCTCTACGACTATACGATTACCATTTACTACGCCACCGACTTCCATCCAATGCTTTTTCACTTCATCATAATAGAATACCGATGCTTTCTGGTCACCCTTCAAGCTTGTTGGATCGAATGCAAAAGTCAGCGTTACCGGCTGCTTGAAGTTCTCCGAGAAGTTTTTAAGAATCTCAAAAATTGGGCTGACAAGAACTTCTTTATCCGTGAGCAGACTTTGTGTGTCCAAAAGCTTGTCTATCGTTATTATCAAATCCTTGGCCGAAGCATCTGCCGGTATGAATACCTTAACTTCATTTTGCAAGCTTACCTCGCCTGCTTTGCCTGTCGGAACTGTTAACTTACCATCAGTCGATGTAACGGGATTGTTACTTGCTGCTGGTGCGCCGCCGCCTATTACGACATTACCGCCTGGCACTTCAGCCTGTACATCGCGCGTCACCGTGACTTTATAGGTATTGCTACTACTGCCGTCCTCTGCCGTCACTTTAATCTGAATCAGATTAGAACCAACCAACAAATCATTCGCGCTATAAGCATATACGTTATCCGTGACTGAGGTTTCAGTAGCACCTATAACCGTGAGCGCTTGGTTGGGATTCCCTTTGGTTACGGAGAAGCCGACACTTGCCACAGCGTTGGCTACATTCACACTATACTCAAGCTGCGATGATACGAATGTCAACGAGCCTTGATTTACAGTCAGGTTGGATAGCAACGCATCGTCGCTAATAATAACGTTTGAAATCAATATATCCTGACGGATAATCGCGTCGCTATAGTTCGTTGCCTTAACTGTGAGCGTATGACTGCCCGCAGACAACACACCGGCGTTAAACGTAATCTTCCCCACATAGACGGTATAAGAATTCGCCGACAGCGTCGTCGCTCCGTCTTGGATTTCCGTTATTGATCCGCGCCATGCCGGGTCATCCGGGAAGGTGACATCGATCTCACTCTCCGTATCATTAGTCGTCGTGTCTGCCGCTAATGCCGGATGCTTCAACACTATCATCTGGGTAACCGTCGCATCCGAATAATTAGGTGCCAGCACTCTAATCGTATGATTGCCTAATGCCAATGCGCCCGCTTTAAAAATGATTTTCCCCGCTACAATGCTATATCTCGAGATTGGCAGCGTAGTCGCTCCGTCCTTCACCGCTGTAATCTCATCACGCCAAGCCCCGTCATCCGGGAACGTAATTTCGATTACATTAGCCGGATCATTGTTTGTAGTGTCCGCCGATAACACAGGTGAAGGGATGAGCGTAACGGTCTGATTCACGATTGCGTCTGCATAATCAGTTGCTGTTATTGTGATCGTATGATTGCCTTCCGTCAGGACACCTGCATAAATCGTGAGCTTCCCCTCGGTGACTGAATAATTCGTTATTGCCGTCGCTCCGTCCTTCACACTCGTAATCGCTCCACGCCAAGTGGCATCATCCGGGAACGAGATATCGATCGGATGCCCAACATCGTTATTTGTTGTATCCGCGGTTAAGATAGGCTTTTTCAGATAAACAGTCAAGCCCACCGTTGCGTCTTTATATCGTGCTGGTGTCGACACTTTAATCGTATGGCTGCCTAATCCTAGCACACCGGGATTAAAGGTAATTTTCCCTGCGCTGACCGTGTACGTCCCCGGGGCAAGCGTATCTGCTCCATCCTTCACTGCCGTAATATCACTGCGCCATGCAGCCAAGTCCGGAAAGGTAACAATGACAGGACTTACCGTGTTGTTATTCGTTAAATCTGCCGTTAACGTAGGCGGAGTCAGAAGAAACTTCTTAACCTCGGGCTTAAGGTTGTAAGCAGCATCGTTGCTTACAGATGAAGTCGCAATATAGGGGATACCGTTCTCAACGTACACGGAAGAATATGATGCCCCTTTTTCTGTGATTCCCGTAGCGCCAACATAAATCCACTGGTCTCCGACAAGCTTCTTCACCGTGGTCTTACCGTTGCTTCCTACATACGCCAAATAGAGTGTTCCTTCTGAGATATGGAAGGAGTAAGCCGACCCATTACTTATCGAGCCACCCTCGTCTACCATCTTCCAAACGTTTCCGACGCGCTTTTTCACTGCGATTGTCATTCCGGTTCGACCGCTAATAATATCAACATAAGCGACATAGGGGATACCGTCCTTTATGAATAATGTCGTCAGCTCAGGTTTATCATTTGAAAATTTCCCCAAGTCAGACCAGCTGTTGCTTTCCTGATCAAATTTCTTAACCCAGCCTGAAGGCGTGAATGCCCACATATGACCCGGAATTAAATACGGAAACTCGTTCCGATACGCTACGTAGGGGATACCGCCTTCAATCGTCAAGGAAATCTGCGAAACCGCATCCTGCGAAAAACCGACGTTGCCCAACGAGTCCCAGCTGTTCTTATTCTTATTGTAGACCTTTACCGTCAATTTATTGCCATTTGCCTTATCCGAATAAGCGATATACGGAGTATTGTTGTGAATCGCTAAGGAGAACGTACCTGTGCCATCCAACTGGGTTTGCACACTATTTCCGACGTCTATAGACGACCAGCTGTTTCCATCATATTTTTTGATATGCAGCTGAAAATCACTGTATTCGAAATAGCTCACGTACAAGTTACCGCCAGAAACGGTCGAGGAAAGCCCTCCCGCCATCCCTGTAGAAAGCCCGCCGCCGTCTATCGATACCCAACTGCTTCCATTATATTTTTTCACAAAAATTCTATTTCCGATCTGATAATCGATATAGGCCAAATAAGGGGTTCCGTTAAGCATGCTCATGGAAATACCCCCCGGAGAAAATCCAGTCGATATTCCACGCTCGCCCACATACTCCCAGCTGCCGAGATCATTCTCTAGCACATCGACTGCAATTGGCCTGTTGAGAACTACCCCTTGACCATTGGCAAGCGCCCCAGGTTGAATCAGCAATTGGTTGTCGGTCCCCATTAGTGGGTTTTTAAAGGTAATTTGAAGTTTACTTGTATCTGTTTCTGATAAAGGTGTTCCCCACGGTGAGAATATTACATTGCTGACGGTATCCTCCGGATCAAGCTCGCGAAAATCCGAATCATCCGTTCTTTTCACCCTAATCTTGCTCTTTAAGTCAGCAATCGTGCCTACCTGTGTCTCCTTAACAGAAAAGAGAATGGAAACCGTCTTATTATCATCGCTAGTAGATGTTGACCATACAGTATCGAGCTCAGCTTCAGGGTCAATGAGCATATAACACGCGGTATATAATTTGAATACTGCGGCAAACTCGGCGCTTACGCATTGAACTCCCTCCAAGGTAGAACCATCCTGCATTGTATATACTCTGGAGGTTATTTTTTTGCTATTAGTCTCGTAATCATTGCCATATCCGATGATTCTCGTCCCTTCAAATTTGCAATATGACCCTTCCATGCCGCACACAGACCAACGGGATTCCGCCGATGCATGCGGCGTAGCCGGAGATGAAATAGATAATACAGAGAATAATGTAAATCCAGCTAGAATCATGGAAAGCTTAATCAATATAGTCTTCTTTAATTTTTGTAGTAGCATACTAAGTTGTACCCCTCTCATAATCAAGCAGCACCATTTATTATAAATACCGCGAATAAAAGAATAATAAAAGAAATGCGCACAAAAAAGCTCAAATCCCCGCTGTATAAGGCTTCCGGGGACTTGAGCGACTTGAGATTTTTTTATTCGTGTAACTTAATACCATGCCATTTCTCTAGATGCTCCGCGTGGGTACGAAGATAGCTGTGCGGTCCGAAGAAGCGATCGTAATAATCAAGATCGAGATGATGCGATTGCAAATACATGAGGCTGTAAACGGACGGGATCGTTGCCGGGAATTTCCCGAACGTGTCATAAATGTATTGCGCCTGTAGCGCGACAAGCTGGCGGAACCGTTCGTCATAAACCTGAGCGCTTGAACGTACTTTAGCGCTATCCTTCCACGGACCCGGCGTTTCCGCATTAAAGGGCCCTCCTGGACCAAACTTGCGGTCGGCGTATGCGTCGATCGCAGCGCGCATATCTGGGAAATGCGGCGGCGTATAGGAAGTAAATACCCCTTCCAATCCAGTCGCGTTCGGCAACGACCACCTCTCATCTTGGTCATAGCGGAAACCAAGACCCGGCACTTCCGGGTTGCCGCTAGCGCCAAGCACCGTCAGCCGGTCCATCCCGTCGTACATCCAACCTCCGAGGCCAATTGCTTGCTGCATTAGCATTCCGGCGTATGTGGATGTGGCTAGTTCCGCGCTCAGTTCCGCGATTGAATATTGTTCAAGAAACGTGAGCGGAATCGGATTGTCCAGGTCCACCAAGTCTGCGAATTCCTCGATGCCCGGGATAGGCCTGCCATTCACATCGTCGAATATATGGAGACCGTTCTGAGCATAAAAGCATAGATTTGCGATCGTGTGCTGCGCCAGATCCCCCACTGGGAAAACAACGAAGCTTCCAGGCTTGTTCGCTACCCAAGAATTATGGCCTTCCATGTAGGGCTCGTAATTCGGAATGTTCAGCCTTGTATCGGACAGCTTGCGGATGTTACCGCGCAAGCCCTTAAGAATATCAATAAGCTTCTGCTTACCGTCACTTCCAGATGTAACATCCGGCGGCGTATCTTTCGTTGAATAGAAATAAGTACCGGTGTCATCTGTGAAAAAGAAGTCCGTCGTGTGAAAGCCCGCTGCGGACGGGAACGTCCTTCCTGATGCTGAGCCAGGGTAATTTGAAAAATAAGGCTTATACCTCTCATGACGGGTAATGGAATGATGCCATCCCGTCACGCCTCCAACCGCCGCCAGAATAAGCAGCTTCTCCAGATCGTTCAGCGGTATGGGCTCATCCTTGGATTTGTATGCAAGCGGCCCGTCGGGAATTTCAGCGCCAAGGAAGAACCTTCTAGACCGGCGCCCGAACAAGGCTTCCACCAAAGGGAATTGAACAAGCTCCTCCAGTAACTGCTCATCGAAGTCCAAATCATCTAGTGATGCGAATAGTTTTTCATTTTGATTACTCACAAAATGTCCCCTCTCTGCTAATGTCGAATTTGAGCAACAAAAAGAGGCACCCGTTTCCCTTCTGCGCTTCTGCACAAAGAAATTTTTGGTGCCTCCATAGGAATGGTCGACAAGTATATTAATCCTTTTAATACTTTACCGGTAAATGTTATTAATAGAGCATTTCATGAGACCATTCTCCCGGCAATGCCGAATCCGGTAAAATCGGAAGCTTTAATGCCTCAACAGCCTCCTGCAAAAACCGTTTATCGAACTCGAACCCTCCCCGATGCGTCTCATGCGATTGCAACAAATCCATTTGACTTTCACCTAGCTGATTAAGTGTCATCAGATCCTTATTATAGAACGAAGCATCCCAACGGATTCGTGATAACACGCTTGCAATAACGCTGATTGGGAATCCGCTTCCCGCTTGAACAAGGGATGATGCTCGATCCGGCTCTTGTCGAATAAATTCGTGCGCTCTTAAATGTGCCTTCAAGTACGCAATTACAACATCCTCGTTGTTATGTGCCCATTCGTTATCTGAAATTAACCCAGTCAAATAGTCACTGCTGACGCCCTCAGATTGTAGCGGAATTCCCGCACCAAGCGCTTTCGCCCAGCTCAAATACGGCTCCCACAGCATGCTCGCTCCAATGCTGCCATCTAAGATCCCGTTCATGCAATCACCCATTGTACGATGGACAACTGGATTGAATTCTAAGCCTAAGCCCTTCTCCCACTCGCTCAGACGATAAGATGCACTTGAATGACCAACCGTTGCAATCTTCACCGCGGAAAATTCCTCCGGCCTATAAGCCGAACTGTTGGCAGGAACGACTAGGGAGATTCCTTCTCCATTCCGCGTTTTTCCGTCGAAAGCAAGCATTAAAGGACGAAATCTTGGTAATATCCGACTGAGCGCTATACTAGCAATCATCGGGTAATCTCCAATAGATGCGATATTAACTCGGCCTGCAATAATGTCTTCTACTAACTCTATGCCGTTCGGTGCATTAACCCAACGTACGTGATAATCAATTCCGGGGCTGATTGCCCGTAATTCCTCTTCGAAAAATCCTAATTGCTTGATAATAAGCGGACTCCACAGAAGCGCAGCCCCACTTTGGTAGCCGACCACGATCGTCCTTGATGAGGAGTGCTCTACTCTCGGGGGCATTGGAGGCAGTGGGCTCACAGGGGACGGAATTGCTCGAGAATGCTGCTGTATCCAAGTGTCAAGCTTATGCTTATCCACAAGAATTTCTTTACCAATCTTAATGTGAGGCAGCTGTTTATCACGACGCCAACGGTCAATCGTTGCCCGACTTACACCCAATAGATCCATGACTTCCTGCAATCTCAGTAGATGGTTGTGACGTTGCGACATACAGCTCCCCCCTTATTTCATACTATACTTATATGAATTATTGTAATTAACGTATATATGTATAATAATCGAACCCTCTCCATAATTCAATCTGTATTTCCGTCCTGTAATTTACTGGTAATACACCTCATTCCTCCTCATTGCGAATCTTACATCGTCATTGTATTGACACACCATTTTCTGGATGATAAGTTCAGAATTATTAAAACTCATTAAATACATCGGAATTATGAGTTAATAAAATGAGCTATAGGGGAGCAGTGAGAACATGTCCAAATTTATCGGCATTAATAGGAAGAAAACTACCTTGATTACAGCATTACTCGTATCCATCGTATTACTGGTTTTATCCGCCTGCGGAAATAACAATGCGAGCAAAGAGTCGGCTACCAGTTCAACGAACAAAACAGAAAAAACAGTACGTATCGGTTATCAAAAGTATGCTTCAGTAAACATCCTCAAGGAAAGAGGGACACTTGAAGCGAAGCTAGCCGAAATTAACTACAAGGTTGAATGGACGCAATTCCCGGGCGGACCGCAGCTACTCGAAGCCATCAACGTAGGCAGTATCGACTTCGGTAATGTCGGAGAAGCACCACCCATATTCGCACAAGCTGCTGGAACACCGCTCATTTATCTTGGGCATTCTCCTGCAAGCCCTAAAGCAGAATCCATCCTCGTACCTGAGAACTCTTCGATCAAGACAGGTGCTGATTTGAAGGGTAAGAAGGTAGCATTGAATAAAGGCTCCAACGTCCATTACCTACTTGTAAAATATTTAGAAAAAGAGGGACTGAAGTATACCGACATTGAAGTCGTTTTCCTTCCACCTGCTGATGCTAGAGCTGCATTCGAAAGCGGTAGCGTCGATGCATGGGTAATCTGGGAGCCCTTCTACTCTGCAGCCCAATTAGCAACCAAAGCGCGTGTATTAGCAGACGGTACAGGTCTCGTAGACAACTATGAATACTATCTCTCCTCCCGTGATCTTGCCGAAAAACATAAGGATGCCGTAGACGTCATTCTTGCACAGCTCAAGGAATCCGATCAGTGGGCGAAAGACAATCAAGGTGAGCTGGCCGAAATACTTTCAAAAGCACTCGGAATTGATGTTCCTTCTATTAAACAAGCATTAACTCACCGCGGATTTGGAGTCGAGCCAATTACCGACGATATTATCGCCGCACAACAGAAAATCGCTGATGTATTTTTTGAGCTTAAGCTGATTCCAAAAGAGATTAAGATTAGCGACGCAATCATTAAATAACAAAACCCATACCTTACAGAAGATTGAGGAGAATTGATATGGAAATATTCTGGTTTATCCCCTCGCATGGGGACGGCAGATATTTGGGCACTACTGAAGGTGCGAGAACGGTCGATTATGACTACATCCGACAAATCGCACAAGCGGCTGATCGGTTAGGCTATCATGGCGTGCTCGTACCAACCGGAAAAGCCTGTGAGGATGCTTGGGTGGCAGCTTCATCGCTTATTCCTGCCACCCAAAGACTTAAATTCCTCGTTGCCATACGTCCTGGGCTAATGTCACCCTCCACCGCTGCTAGAATGGCTTCCACCTTCGATAGACTTTCGAAGGGAAGACTTCTCGTTAACGTCGTAACCGGTGGAGATCCCCACGAGCTAGCGGGAGACGGAATATTCCTCTCTCACCAAGAGCGCTATGAGCAGACAGATGAATTTCTAACGATATGGCGGCGCCTGATGCAGGGAGAGGAAGTCACCTCCAGCGGAAAATATTTACGCACAGAAGCTTCTGAAGTACTCTTCCCGGCACTTCAGAAGCCTTATCCTCCCTTATATTTCGGAGGATCATCTCCTGCAGCACAGCAAATCGCCGCCGATCATGTTGACTACTATCTCACCTGGGGCGAACCCCCTGCAGAAGTCGCTGAGAAGATTGCTCAGGTAAGACAGCAGGCGGAGGCCGCTGGTCGAACAGTTAAGTTCGGCATTCGTCTACATGTTATTGTGAGGGAAACCGAGCAGGAAGCTTGGGAGGCTGCAGATCGGCTCATTAGTCATCTGGACGACAAAATCATTGCCGAAGCACAACAAATTCTCGGTCGCTATGATTCCGTCGGACAGAAAAGAATGTCTGCGCTTCACAATGGAGACAGGGCTTCCTTGATCATCTCCCCAAACCTGTGGGCTGGAATTGGACTCGTACGCGGTGGGGCTGGAACGGCTCTAGTAGGCGATCCGGTAACAGTAGCCGAAAGAATTAAGGAGTATGCCGAGCTTGGCATTGAATCGTTTATTTTTTCTGGTTATCCTCACTTAGAGGAAGCCTATCGAACGGCTGAATTGCTGTTCCCCTTGCTTCCTTTAACGCAACAAGATGAACCAAACCCATCTCTTACTATTCAAGCTTCAGGTGAACTCATCGCCTACAACAAACGCCCGAAATCAGGCAATGACCTCGAAGCCGAAGGAGGCAATTATGGGCTTGCTCAACAAACTGTTACGTAGTCGATTCGCACCGGCTTTCGTTCCCTTACTCATTTTAGTTACCTGGCAATTGCTCGGACAATTCGGATTTATATCCTCACGCACCCTGCCGACCCCGCTCAAAGTAGCGGAGGCCGGCTTGTCCGTTATTGAGAATGGTCAATTGTTCCATCATATTTTTATAAGCTCGAGACGATCATTCATCGGCCTCGCCATCGGCGGCGGGATCGGTTTCTTACTAGGCGTGATTAATGGTGTTTCCTATACTGCCAATCGTTTGCTCGACAGCACCTTACAAATGGTACGTAACATCCCCCATCTCGCACTCATTCCACTCGTCATTCTATGGTTCGGAATCGGTGAGACTGCCAAAATATTTCTCGTAGTGCTCGGTGTTTTCTTCCCGATCTATATGAATACCCTTCATGGGATTCGTTCCATTGACCCAGGACTGGTTGAAATGGCTAAAGTATACGGACTACGTGGTTTCTCTCTCTATCGCCATGTGATTATGCCAGGTGCATTATCCTCAATTCTCGTAGGTCTCAGGTTTGCTCTCGGCTTTATGTGGTTAACACTCATTGTCGCAGAGACGATCGCCGCTTCCGAAGGAATCGGATTCATGGCCATGGATGCGAGGGAATTCATGCGAACGGACCTCGTGGTATTCTCTATACTTATCTACGCGCTACTAGGGAAATTATCTGATAATGCTGCGAAATGGCTTGAATATCGCTTACTTAAATGGAATCCAAATTACGCTAAGCTGTAAAAAGGAGAGAAACGACTAATGAGCAACATACACGAAGGGAATCAACTTCATATCGAATCTGTCTCTAAGCGCTTTGGGGAAAAGGATGTACTTCAGGGGGTAACACTAGCTATTCCATCTGGCCAATTCGTTGCAATTGTCGGACGCAGCGGCTGCGGGAAGAGTACATTGCTGCGATTGATTGCGGGGCTAGATGAGCCAACCGAGGGAAAGCTATCTTTTGATAGCAGTGATATTAAAGGTATTAGGGAAGACACAAGAATGCTATTTCAGGATGCGCGACTGTTGCCGTGGAAGAAAGCCGTCGACAACGTTAAGATTGGGGTCAAATCAGGCAATGTGGACAAGGCGCTTGAAGCTCTAGGCCAGGTTGGCTTGAAGGATCGCGCACAAGATTGGCCCGGCGTTCTATCCGGCGGCCAGCGCCAGCGCATCGCACTAGCAAGGGCACTCGCAGGATCACCACAACTGCTACTGCTAGATGAGCCTCTTGGTGCACTTGATGCCTTGACGAGAATCGAAATGCAGCAATTGATCGAGAACCTGTGGGCAGAACAGCAGTTTACTGCTGTTCTTGTTACGCACGATGTCAGCGAAGCGGTTGCTCTCGCGGATCGTGTTATCCTTATTGAGAACGGACAAATCGCGCTAGACATCCTGATTACTCTGGATCGCCCTAGAGAGCGGGACTCCGGCTTCATCCATTTTGAGAAGCTCATTCTTAACCGCATTCTAGAACGCACGGAAGATGACTTATCCAAATTTAAGAGAAACTCATATGCAATATGAGGCTGCCTAGAAGCCGCCTAAATTTATCGCAAAAAGCTTATCGCAGGAGCGATAAGCTCAAGGACTCTTATCCTTATTCTAACGGCTGGCTAACCAGCATGTGATAAAGACCTTTATCCATCATTAGCTGCTCATGAGTACCAGACTCTGCGATAACTCCCTGATCCAGTACGAGAATGCGGTCCGCATTCCTAATCGTACTTAGTCTATGTGCAATGATGAGGGTTGTTCGATCTTTAAGTATCGTAGCCATATTCCGTTGTATTATTTTCTCGGATTCATTGTCTAATGCACTCGTCGCTTCGTCGAATATCAGAATACGTGGATTGCCAATCAATGCCCGTGCAATGGTAATACGCTGGCGCTGCCCACCGGATAGGCTTGCGCCCTTCTCCCCAACCTGTGTGTCGTACCCATTCGGGAATGTCATAATGAATTCGTGCGCTCCTGCAAGCATGGCGGCCGCCATTACCTCATCCATCGAAGCATCGGGAATTTGATAAGCAATATTTTCATGAATCGTTCCGCTAAAAAGCCCCGCTTCCTGCTGGACAACTCCAATCTGCTTACGAAGCGTCTCTGCCTGCACCTGCTTCAGATCATGCCCATCAATCCGGACCACGCCGCTGCTTGGCGCATATAGCTTAAGGAGTAAATTCGCCAATGTCGATTTCCCTGACCCGCTTCGCCCAACAATAGCAGTCGTTTGACCTGGAGCCATGTCGAAGGTAATGTTCTGCAATATATTCTTCCCGTCAGAATTATAGCGGAACGATACGCGTTCAAAAGTAATTGCCCCCGTAAGCTTCGGCAGCGCTGTCAGCCGGTTCAGATCGGCTTCCTCAACCTCCGTCTCGAAGACATCGTCAAGCCGCTCCAAGGCAATCCGTACGCCTTGAAACTCATCCCACATTCCGATTAGACCTAACGCCGCATTGGTAACGAGTGCAAACACCGCACTAAAAGCCATCAGCTCCCCGACGGTCATCTTATCCCCAATAATAAATACAGCCCCTGCATACAGTACGGTTATACCGCTTAAGGTTTGTAGCACTGTGGCGACAGAACCGGAGAAGATGTCGATTTTCCAACCCTTCATTTGTACAAAAGTAGATTGACGGAACCTCCCCTCCACCTTCTTCCTTACCTCGTCCTCGGCTGCGAGAGCTTTCACAGTGCGCATGGAGCCTATGGCTTCCACTAATACGTTCTGCAGTTCGACATCGGCTTGGAATTGCTTCCTGCTGTTACGCTTCATAAGAGGAGTCACGATCAGCGTAAGAGCAATGAAACAGGGAATAAACGCCAAGGCGATCCAAGCCAACGTAACGCTATAGCTAAACATAATGACCATGTATACGACGATCGTCATCACGTTCAATACAGCATTCATACTGTTCGTGACAAGAAATTGCCGGATGACCTGATTCTCCCCAGCGCGCGTCAAAATGTCTCCCACTTTCCGGGTAGCGAAATAACGCATGGGTAAGCGAAATACATGCCGATAAAAACTCATGATCATGTCGATGTCAATTTTAATGAATGTCCCCGCTATGACCCATTCCCTGATTGATTGAACGAGCATGGTAAGCAACGAGACCCCTAGCATAATGATCAGCATAATGCTCAGTTGATCATAGTTCTTGCCGACAAGCACGCGATCGATCACCTGCTGTGTAAACAGGGGGAGCGCCAGGTTAATGACCTGCAATAGCAAGGTCAACCATAAGAGATGGATCAGCGCTCTCTTGTGGGAGGCGAAAAAAGCCCAGTAGCGCTTGAATGAAGGTTTCGACTCTTCTTGAGTGAAGAAAGCTTCGACAGGCTTCAGAAACACCGTATTCAGTGTCCATCCTTTTAGAAAATCGTCATGCGAATAAGTCAATAACCCCACAGCCGGATCGGCCACGGTCACGAATCGTTCGTCTACTTTAACAACCACGACATAATGATTGCCTTTCCAATGGGCGATAGCCGGTAGCGTATGCTCGGCGAGTCCCTTCAAGCTGCTGCGGACCGCGTCCGCTTGAAAGCCGATCGATTCGGCTGTTTTGCACAGATTAAATAACGTGCTTCCCTCCAACCCGACTTGCGCTAGCTCCCTGAGCCGATGAATGCTCAAACGCTTGCCGTAATGCTCAGCGATCATCGTGAGGCAGGTTGGGCCACAGTCCATCTCACTTTGCTGAATGCGCACCGGGAACCGGTTCTTTAATCGCCAAGTCCTTCGCGCGCCGTACCGCTGCTGCTTCTCCTGTTCCGCTTCTTCTGCAAAAATTTCGGCAGCATTAACTTCGCTATCCTTCGCGTTAACGCTCGCTACCGCATTTAGAGTTGTTTCTGCACTCTGTAAATAAGCAGAAGCAATACCGATAATTGTTTCCCTAACCTTTGGATACTTAATAATCAACTTATCAAAGTCGCTCTTCGCCAGACTAAACACGGAAACCGCATCGTCCGCTATAACGCTGGCCTTACGAGGATCTCCGGTCAACAGCGCAAGTTCTCCGAAAAACTCCCCAGGCTTTATCGTATTAAGCTTGCGACCTCCTTCGCTATCCTTCCTTACGGAAGCCGTACCGGAACGAAGGATATAGAACGCATCTCCCGTCTCCCCTTCACTGACAATCGCTTGCCCGGGTGCATATTCCTTCATAGCCATAATATCAAGCAGCGAGCGCAGCTCCTGATGATGTAGCGGAGCAAACAGCGCCGTCCGCTTCAGAAATGTACGCATCGCATCATCAGCCAATTGTTCAAGTAAGTACACCCTCAATTCAGGGTGCGCGTCAATCATTCGCATAAACATTGTCCTGGATAACCTTAGAAGCTCAAGCTTCGCCGAAGCCCTCAGCGCATGCTCCTGAAATTGTTCATTCAACAGCGCTTCCTGTCCGAAATGCGAGCCCTCTTCTATTAATCCGAAATTAAGCTCTTTGCCATCCTCATCCTTACCAATCATTCGTACTTTGCCCGCCAAGATGAGATGAAACGACTCTGCTCTTTCTCCAGCTTCAATAATCGTGTCTCCCATATGGAAAGAAAGCCTCTCAAAGGAGGCAAATAGCTCCTCTTTCTCCTGTGGCGACAGCACCTGAAAAATAGGGATGGTATCCAAAACGATATGATGTAAATCGCGCATTCCTGTGCCTCCCGAACAATCAGCCTATTTACTTCCCTGCCAAATAGCCCCATAGCTTAATATCAACTTCTGATCTTTTTACAGCCTCGTTCAGCCACTCTTCATAAATCAAATTAGCAAGCTTAATCCTAAGCTCCTCCGTAAGTGAAGCCGGAATCACTTCCCAAACATACAGTAATCGATAGTAAGACCCGGTTGGAAAAGGCCCTCCCGATTGTCCTGCTTCCGAACTGAACACAAAAGACTCCTCTTCGCCGCTCATCTCAGATCGTCCAACCGCCCCGACGTAACCGCCGTCGTACTTGCTGCTACTGTTCAAACAATAGGTTTGCGCCAACTGATAGAACGGCTCGCCCTCTTCAAGCTGAAATAACAGCTCTTGCGCCTGCTCTCTGCTATCCACAATTAATTGAGAAAGAATCGCTTTATCGTAAGAGAGTCTATTTTTCAAATAGTAAGCGTCTATTCTGTCTTCCGTAACGATCCTCTTTACCTTCTCCGTCAGTAGCCGGGCTTTGGCCGACTCTAACAGATCTGCCGTCGTGAGCCCTCGCGCCTTGAGCCAAACCAACGTTTCAGCTACGCTGTATAACCCCAATTGCTGTCGCAGTTCATTAGCTTTGGCCTTCCATTCTTGCTCATCGATCGATATCTTGTGCAGTTCCGCATACTCCAGCGTAACGGCTCTTCGAATGCTATCTTCGACAGCAGAAAAACGCCCCTCCATGCACGCAAGCTTTAGTACATTGCGTAGACGCCATTCCGTACCGTTCACGTTAAATGCTACCAGCTCCATAACATCCATAATCATTCACCTCTTCGCTTTGAAATGGAAAAAACCTAACGATAGTTAGGTCTCTCCATTTTAACAACCTGTATTTAATAGAATCTATTCCTTGCTACAATTCGAGGTTATCGTTATAACTGGTGATTTAGTTTGCGCCGCGATTACGACCAGCCCTGGGTGGAGCAAACGGAAGAGGGCTTCTCGGGTCAATTAGCCCTACGCCGCCAGTTGTTTCTTTCAATTCTTCCTCCGTCAACGGCTTTTCCAAATTTTCAAGCTCGATTTCTTTTGGTTGTTCTTCATTAGACATTGTTATTATTTCTCCCTTCTTAATTTGATTTAATACATTAATAGTATCACCTTGCCTTTGCGCATCCTATTATCCGAAGGTATAGTAATGGTCGACTTTGGTATACCTTCATACTGTTAAGCATACTATGTTTTTTTCAAATAACTGTTAACCAGCTGCATTCGACTTTTGACATTCAGCTTCCGGAATGCCGCTGTCAAATGCTTCTTAACCGTTACTTCTGTAATATGCATATCCGCTGCAATTTCTTGATTCGTATAACCTTTCACCAGCAGAACGACCACTTCTTTTTCCCGCTCGGATAACATCTGCATACCATCATCCGACTGCTTGGAATGATCTACAAGACCGAAGGACGCTATCATTTTGTTCAAATAACTCTGCAGCTTGCCACTCCTCGTATCGAGAACGTAATAGGGTGCAGGAGCGTTAATGTCATATTCGTAATGTGCAACGTTTTTCGCCTGCTCGCACCCTAAGCTAAGGTGGAAATCCTTTAAGAAGGGAATATCCGGAGGAGCAGCCACGACATAATCGGAGGAAGTAAGCAGTGAGATGAACGTTAGCCCTGCAGTTGTACGTATCGCCACGTCCTCCAAATCCGCCACATCGATCGTTCTCACAAAATAACCCGCATTATGTTCCTTCGGCACCCGGAGTTCCTTCAGCTTATGATCCGACAAGCTTTGAAAATAAGCGGATGACAGCGGGTGAGTTTGCAGGTAATCAAGCGTCCCTATATGAATCGGAATGATTGCCGTCATACCGCATATTGCCCCCTGCTGATCTCTCATCAGCTTTACTATGCCAGGATCAAGCTCGTAAAGCTCTTGAAGATGAATATGCTTAACCGAATATAGACTTTCTTCTTTAGAAATCCTATACTCCAGCCTCTCGCCCGTGTCGGGGTTCTGAAAAGGAAAGCATACTTCCTTCGGGTTAATGTGACGATTGTCCAGATACTGCTCCGCCTCCGCCCAATTGGACGGATTCAACGTCTCCATGACATACGGAGTCGATTTCTGAAAACTGAAATGGCGGACAACATGATCGCCGGTATAATAGTACCATTCGACACCTTCCCAAGTGATCGCCTTCGTCTTGGGTAGTTTAATCATCTTGTTATAGTAAAACATGATACAGCGCTTCGATAACAAGTCGTAATGTTCAGGCTGGCGCAAACGTAGCTCATAGGCGATGGCATCCCGCATCAAATCATGAAGGATCCAACCTCTCTCTACTCTCCGAATGAAGGAAAGTCCGACCAGCCTTTGGAATAAATCTGTCTTTACCTGTCGATCCAATACATAAGAGAGAAACTCCTGGTTAAAATGCCGGAGTACAGCTACGGTCTCCACGAGCTCCCTGAGGTCTTCATTTGGAACCTCTGTTAGCCAAATACTCACAATATGTTTAAACACTTCGGTTCCATCCACCAATGCCAAGCTCTGAATGTTCTGAACCATCGTTGTAGAGACGATTAAGGACAACGTGAGCGGATGTCCTCTCGTTTTCATCCAAATTTGTTTGATCATTGATTCCTGAGAAATGTCCGAGCGCTCCAAATACTGCTTAACAGAGGAATAATCCAGATCACCGATCGGCATCCGGTGTATCCAATGGCGCCATGCCGGAGAACTGAGCCATAACCCTTGTAGGGGAAATCTTCCTGCAATGAGAATAAGGATGTCCGGGTGTAACCTTGGGAGAAATGCCTCTCTCAGCCAGATCTCCATATCAACCATGCCCTCGAATGTGTCTAAAGCAAGGACAAGCTTCTGTTTCATCGACTTTGCTCTAAGAATGTCATGGCATAGCTCTAGAAGCGCCTGCGGATCAGCAATCTGATGTAGCTTCTCCTTCGGATAGCCGAGCATACGTAATAATTGATTGCAGAAGTCCTGTGGTGTATGCGAGAACCCGCGGCTGTCCATCAACAGAAATATCGCACCCAAATTCACCGTTAGCCGGCGGAACTCGTCGATCAAATAGCTTTTTCCTACTCCTCCGGTACCATAGAGATTCAGCATCCGCCCTTGCTGTCCGCCCACTGTCAGTTGCTGCAGAAAATACTGAATTTCGATCTCCCGTCCTACCAAATAATGCCGTTCCAGCTGATCAATCTGGACAGCTATGCGTTCCTCAGGAACGCCGACCTTCACCAATCCAATGTACATAGGATTTACCTACCTTCGAATTACAGATACAAATCCTTGCCTGACAGTTGGCATTCCACACGGGCTAATTGATTGCTGAATTACTCACTCCTTCTATCTTAATAGAAGTAATCTATACTTTTCTTAATGAAATCTTAATGAATTTCAAATATTGTGTATTTCCCAATTTTTTATTGTTATGATTTGATCGTAATCATGATTGGCGGGTCGGCTTCATGCTATTTACGGAGGAGGAATGATTCACCATTAATAAAATTCTAATAGTAGATGATGAACCCGAAATTCGTCAGTTAATTCGGATGCATTTAGAACAAGCTGAGCTTCAAGTTATTGAAGCAACTTCAGGACGACAAGCTATTCGATACTTACAGGAATATCCCATAGAATTATTGATACTGGACCTCATGATGGATGATGGCAACGGGTTTGAAGTACTGCAATATTTACGAAAAGAAAATGCTGGACCTTTAGTAATTGCGCTTAGTGCAAGACGAGAAGTGCAAGACAAAATCTTGACGCTCGGACTAGGTGCAGATGATTATGTCACAAAGCCATTTAGCCCAGTGGAATTGGTTGCTCGTGTGCAAGCCCAGTTAAGAAGACATCGCCCTCATTCCTCTTATCCCGCCAAGATTCTACGTTTAAATAAATTAGTGCTGGATATCGATAATTATTGTTTACGAAATGATGGAAAATCGTTTACCGTAACTCCGGTAGAATGCCGACTTTTAGAATTGTTCATGCAAAATCCAGACCGCGTTTTAACCAAAAGAGAAATTTACAAGCATGTTTGGAATCATGAAAATTTTGATGATAACAATTTAAGTGTATTTATAAGCAAGCTAAGAAGCATTCTTGAACCCACAGAGGGCTCACTTCATTACCTTCATACTATACGCGGGATCGGTTACAGATTCTCAGGAGATGGACAATGAAAAATCGAACAAAGCTTTGGCTGCTTATGCTTATTAGTGCAATCATTAGTATTCTTTTGTTTACTTCCATTAGCCTTGTTATAGGTAAAGGCGCTAAGGGTTATGGCTTGAACAGCCTGAACGCCATCGGGCATGAAGTTATTGATGCGGTTGCAAAGCATCAAGCTTTTCATGTCAAAAACATAACGCCAATACTAGATAACTTTCATAGCAAATATCCTGAAATTCGCTATGAATGGGTTTCAGCAGATGGATCGACGACATATGATACGTTCGGAGAAAAGAAGACTTATAATTTTGGTCAGCTTGCAGACCGATTGCGTTATATGCCTCAGAGCTTATGGGGGGTCGACGAAATAGTCACGCTTGTTTTTTCCATTAGCCAAGGTGACCAACCCTATTATTTGCTCATCAGCTTGTCCAGTAACGATATGAAAAGAGGGCAAGTTTTTATTTTCATGCGCGGCTTTAAGGTCTTCGCTAATCTTATGATTCCATTAGTCGTTGCTTTATTAATTCCTTATCTGCTATCTCTATGGTTTTTCTCTTCCATAAACAAACGCATTAATAAGCTCAACCATGCTCTAGGGCAGCTTAACCTCAAAAGTGAAATCACCGTACTAGAGAATACGAACAAGGATGAGATTGGCCAGCTCACTGCGCATTATAATGCCATGGCTCGCCGTATTCAGAATCAGGGTGAACAAATCAAGCAATTTGACGCCAGGCGAAATCTGCTGCTGTCTAATCTCTCCCATGATCTGCGCACCCCATTAACGATGATTTTAGGCTACGCAGAAACGATTCGCGCTGGATTGTATAAGGATGAGATGGAATTGCAAGCGAGTGCCAAGGTTTTGCTGCATCGCTCTCGTTATATCGATAAGCTGCTAGATCAATTGTTAGATATTACTCGGCAGGATGAGGGGAATTTAGAGCTTCATGTTGAATCGCATAATCTATCTGAAATGATGCGGAAAGTGGCTGCAGATTACCTGATGTTTCTTGAGGGGCAAAACTTCACTGTTGAAATAAATATCCCTGACGAGGATATCCATGCCTGGGTTGATGCCTCCCTGATCGAACGCGCGCTGCGAAACCTGTTGGATAACGCGATTCGTTACGGATCAGAGGGCCATTATCTTGAGATTGGGCTTACAGAAAAGGATGATTCCCTATTCATGACGGTTATTGATCGAGGACGCGGAATTCCCTATCAGGACCAAAAGCATGTTTTCGAAAGATTCTATCGTGTCGATGGAAGCAGAAAAGGCGAAGGGCTCGGCATCGGACTATCTATTGTCCAAGAAATCATTGCCCTCCATGGTGGATCCATTACCTTGAAGAGTTTCCCTTTTGAAAGGACAGTATTCAAGATCCAGCTGCCAAACCATTAGTGTGGACAATCCCCATGCATTTATAATTTAACTCCCGCTCCAATATCGGCAACTATCCGACAACTTATCCCACAATGACTGGCTAATACCCGCTTTGTGGGATAATAAAGTAACTTTAGTGGACTCACAGTACTCTAACGCCCTCGTAACCACTCAAAAAGTAACATTAGTGAACACCCAGTGCTCTATCACCCCTGCCAGCGAGTAAAAAGTAACATTAGTGAATCCACAGTTCTCTATCACCCCCACCAGCCCGTAAAAAGTAACATTAGTGAACCCACAGTTCTCTATCACCCCAGCCAGCGCAAAAAAAGTAACATTAGTGAACCCACAGTTCTCTAACGCCCTCGGCACAGCTCAAAAAGTAACAATAGTGAACGCCCAGTGCTCTATCACCCCTGCCAGCGAGTAAAAAGTAACATTAGTGAACCCACAGTTCTCTATCACCCCAACCAGTCCGACAAAGCTGTCGTAAACAACAATTTTATTTTGGCATATGATCGAAAATGTAATTTGAATTACAAATTGGATGATCGCTTTGTTTTATACTACGTGAAGGCACAATCAATAGATTAATAGCGGAGTGAACGGCGAAGGGATGATCGTGTGCGAGGTATAGTGATGCTTCTCATGAGCGTTGCCATCGCCTCCTTCCTGTTCATATCCTCGGGGATTGGAGAGTTTCAACTATGGCAGAATTATTAAAAATTAGAGGCAGTGTATTTATCGGTGGAATGCTCTATTTACCGCCTATTCAGGATCCGTCCACAGGTTTGATTTATGAATATCAAGGGGATGCTAGGGAATTCACGCCTCACGCTGTGAACACCGGGCGTTGCCGCGTAGAGCAGGAGGTCGTAATCGACTTCGTCAAACAGAGGATTGCTACATTCGCCAATACGGGTGTCACTGTCCTTAAATTGACGACTCCAGATGGTACGGTCGAGTTCAAACGAGGCAAAGCCTCTACAGAAGGCATTCTAGTTGAAAACGAAACGTGGACTGAGGATGCAGTATCCTTAACCATGCGTGCGAGCGCAGGCAATCCCCTTCACCCAGATGCCCCAACGGTTGACTATTCTCTACAAATTATCGCCTATAAGAATGGCGAAGTGCAGATAAAGGGCAGCCATGACGGGTTTCCATGCTACGAATTTTATAAACAATTGGATTATGGGGACTTTCAATTGCTTCACGCCCATGATTTCAGGAAGACGGGAGATACTCCAGCCGCAATGGCCGGGGAAATGGAATATCATTTTGAATGTTAATCGTATACCCCCCTATTGACAGCACAATGTGTCCTAAAGAAACCACCGAATTTTTAATCGCCTTAACATACATCCCTCTAGGCATGCCCATTTAAAAGGGTTATCCTTCAACCAGTTGAATAAACCTACCGATTGAAGAATAACCCTCACCTCAAAATTGTTATTAATTTTTATGTTACCTACTCTTTTGCGCCAATACTTTCAGAAGAACGGTAACAGCCTCTGCTCTTGTCGTTCCAGCATCAGGCTCGAATTTATTCGCTCCTTTTCCATTAATAAAGCCAAACTTTCTGACGGCTGAGACGGCGCCTTTCGCCCATGCCGGAATAGCTTTGTCGTCCACAAAGTCGGTTGAGGAGTTCGCTTCTAACGATAGACCAGTTGCATTAGCAATAATCATTGCCATCTCTGCGCGAGTAATGACTGCATCCGGACGGAAGGACCCATCTGCATTGCCTTTTATATATCCAGCTTGCACGGCTTGGGCCACTGCGCCCTTCGCCCATGACCCAATTTTGTCCACATCAGTGAATGCCAGCGATGCGCTTGTATCTGATCCTTGAGGCTTTAACGTATTCATCAGCATCACTGTAAATTCCGCCCGTGTCACGATGCGATTCGGTCTGAACGTTCCATCTAGATAACCGGTAACAATTCCGCTTTCTATAGCTTGCTTGATCGCAGTCTCCGCCCAATGTCCGTCAATGTCGCTCAAATGTTTCGTCGGTCCGGGATGTTCTTGTTCATTCAATGATTGACCTGTGGCAAATACAGCAAACTTCGCAAAGTGATTGACCTTTACCGTAATTTGATTACCGGTTATTAATCCTCCAATCACTTCTATCCAGCTCTTTTTCACTTCATCATAATAGAAGACAGCCGCCGTTTGGCCACTCTTCAAGCTGGCAGGATCAAACGCAAAGGAAATCGAGACCGGATTATTAAAGTTTTCCCTGAAATTTTTCATGATCTCATATATCGCAGTAACCAGAACTTCATTTTTCGTAAGAAGATTTTGCGTGTCCGTCAATTTGGTGATCGTTATTTTCAACTCTTTATCGGTAGCATTAGCCGGTATTGAGACAAAGATTTCCTTCTCCAAACTAACCTCTCCCGCTTTACCTGCCGGAACCGTAAGCTTCCCATCCGTCGAGCTTACATCCTGTTCGCTTGGAAACGTAAAACCGCCGCCGTATGATGGTGGTGCCGCATTCACGGAAACCGTGTACGTTACTTTCGTAGTGCCATCCTGCGCTACTACAATTACCTTGTTACCAGAAATTAAAGTGGTTGCTACAATCGTTCCGTCGGCATCATAGATTTCAAAAGTCGCACCTGCTGCCTGTGTGATCGCTGCCTTCAAAGCAGCTATCGTTGTCCCGTACGGAATATTCGAGATGCTTTCATTCCCCGTTCCTCCCACAGTTACTGTCCCTATGGTAGATGTTATCGTGGCAACATGGCTTAACGCCGCACTATGCGTCACAGTTACTACCCAGTTCTGCTTAGTACCATCCTGTGCAATAACGATATATGTCACTGGAGATGTGAAATCGTTCTTCGTCGTTCTGCTCACTTGAGCTGTAGTGCCGACCTGTGCCGAGGCTCCTGCGGACAATGCGAACGTCGCTACCAACTCTCTTACATCCGTGCCGTGAGGAACGGTTATCGCGATATTCGTTCCGTTAATCGTACCCAACACAGGTGGTGTCAGCTCCGCAAAGCCAAAGGCTGTCACATCCTTCGCGCTGCTTGGGGCTGCCGTTACGGTTACCGTGTACGCTTTCGTCGTCCCATCCTGTGCAGTGACGATATATGTCACCGGAGATGTAAAATCATTCTTCGTCACACCACTCACTTGCGTTGTGGTACCCACCTTAGCCGAGGCTCCTGCGGATAACGTGAACGTCGCTACCAGCCCTCTTACATCCGTGCCATGAGGAACGATTAATGAAATGTTCGTACCGTTAATTGTACCCGCCACCGGTGGTGTCAACTCCGCAAAGCCAAAGGATGTCACATCCTTCGCGCTACTCGAAGCTTCTGTTACGGTTACTGTGTATGCTTTCGTCGTGCCATCCTGTGCAGTGACGGTATATGTCACCGGAGAAGTGAAATCGTTCCTCGTCGCACCACTCACTTGAGCTGTAGTGCCGACCTGCGCCGAGGCTCCTGCGGATAACGTGAACGTCGCTACCGACTCTCTTACATCCGTGCCGTGAGGAACGGTTAGCGTGATATTCGTACCGTTAATCGCACCCGCCACTGGTGGTGTCAGCTCCGCAAAGCCAAAGGATGTCACATCCTTCGCGCTACTCGAAGCTTCTGTTACGGTTACTGTGTATGCTTTCGTCGTCCCATCCTGTGCAGTGACAATATATGTCACCGGAGATGTGAAATCGTTCGTCGTCGTTCCGCTCACTTGGGCTGTAGTGCCGACCTGTGCCGAGGCTCCTGCGGATAACGTGAACGTGGCCTTCAACCCATTCGGATTGGTGCCATTCTTCACTTCAATCGTTACCGTATTCGTGGTTGTATTGATCGTTGCTGGTTTGCTTTGCGCAACGAAGCTGAATGCAGTGATATCATTGGCACTACTCGGCGGCGCAACAGTCACGGTAACCAACCAGTTTCGCGTTGTACCGTTCTCCGCTTTCACGATATAAGTGACCGGGTTCGTAAAATTGTTGGCAGTCGTCCCGCTTTTTTGAGATGTCCCGTTTACCCTTGCAGCGGACGCTGGAGATAATGTGAATGTGGCAATCAGATTAGTCACATTCGTTCCATACTTTACTTCAATCGCGACCGTATGTGCTGTCGTGTTGATCGTTGCAGGCTTGGTTTGTGAAGAAAAACTGAATGCTGTAATGTCTTTTGCGTTGCTTGATTCAATTGACACAGAGACAATCCATTCTTGGACGCTACCATCTGCTGCAGTTACTAAATACTTAACTGGGGTTCTGAAGTCGTTGGCAGTCGTCCCGCTCACTTGATTAACTGTGCCAATTTTCGCTGAAGCTTCAGGTGAAAGGGAGAATGTGGCCTTCAAATTAGACAAGCTGGTCAAAGGGATTCCGTACACGACTTCAACATCAACGGTGTGATCGATCGTACTGATCGTAGCCGCTTTGGTCAGTGTAACTGTGCTTAATGAGAATGCAGTAATATCCTTCTCACT
The DNA here is from genome assembly GCF_004295585.1 of Cohnella abietis. Classification (NCBI taxonomy): domain Bacteria; kingdom Bacillati; phylum Bacillota; class Bacilli; order Caryophanales; family Paenibacillaceae; genus Cohnella; species Cohnella abietis. The sequence goes on from NZ_AP019400.1 coordinate 6,845,841, forward strand.
GCTTTTTGTCACGGTTACTGTCCAGTTCTGACTGCTTCCATCCCCTGCCTTTACTATATATGTAACTGGAGTTGTGAAATTATTAGCACTCGACCCACTTACTTGATCAACAGTACCCACCCGAGCGGAGGCTTCTGGAGATAACGTAAATGTAGGCTTCAAATTGGTTACATTAGTAGCTCGCGCCACTTGAATCACGACAGTGTGTGCGGTCTTATTAATTGTTGCCGCTCCAGTCTGCTCTGCCAAACTAAATGCCGTAATATCATTCGCACTATTCGCTATGACGGACACGATATATGTAACTTTCGTTATTCCATCCGCTGCGGTTACAATGACTTTCTTCCCTGACGTTAGATTCGTTGCAACGTTTACTCCGTCTGCATCGAAAATTTCAAACGTTGCATTCGTCGCGGGTGTGATTTCTTCCTTTAATATGGCTAAAGTTGTTCCATATGGAATGTTGGTTATCGTTTCAGTTGTTGTTCCGCCGGTACTCACGATTCCGATACCGGAAGTCAAAGTAGCAGATGAGCTTTGGGCTGCCCATTGCGCATATAAGGTTGTATAGGGCATGATCTCGAAAGAACCACTATAGCTCTTTCCATTTCCATTTTCTTGTGTGTTCCATCCAATAAAGGTGTAACCCGTCCTTACTAAATTTAATGACCCCGCATATACGCTAGCCGTTTCTCCAGGTAAATATAAAATGGAATCGATCGGAACGGTCCCGCCGGTGTTTCCGTTTCCGTCATATTTCAATTGAAACAAAAAATCTTGCAAATAAGGATATCCGCCGTTACGCAATGGATCTATCCCCCAAAGGGTATTAAAGTCCCAGCCATCGACAGGTCCCTTCATATTTTCGTCTAAGCTAATGCTGCCTATATTATTCCCTTCACCATTACTGGTCAAAGGGCCTATTGGAGCCAAATCTCCACTCACATTCCCACTGGTGTAACTATTGCTATATGATCCTTCACTATCACTATAAGCAAAACCAATCAAGCCACCCACAAAACTATATCCGCTCACATTGCCAGTGGTAAAACTGTCTCTTATGATGCCTTTAACTTCAAGATTGCTGACCAATCCACCTACATGCTGTAATCCTATTACATCACCTGTGGAATAACTTTTACTTATCGATCCAAAATTGAAGCCAGTTAATCCACCCGTACTAAAAGTGCCATTAACCTTGCCTGTCGCGAAACTGTTGTTTATATAAGAATCTGTAGAATTGCTCCCAACCAGACCTCCTATACTCTGACCCTCTATCATTTCCCCTGTCGCGTAGCTGTAGCTGATCGTTCCATCATTTTCACCTACTAAACCACCTACTGCATAATCTCCGTGCACATCCCCCGTAGCGTAGCTGTAGTTGATCGACCCTTTATTCTTGCCCGCTAGACCGCCTGAAGCATACGAGCTTCCATTCACGCTAACATTAGCGTAACTATTGTCGATGGTTGCACTTACATTAGTAATTGTAACGCCGTTATCGCCTACCAAGCCGCCTACTCCATCTTTTCCGGTTACTTTGCCAGTAACATAACTGTTTGAAACCTTCCCTTTATTTGCACCCACCAAACCACCTACATAATTATTGCCCGTAACATCAACATTCTCCAGCTTCATATTTGTAATGACACTTTCCGTATTTGTCAATCCGAATAACCCTAAGTTGTTTCCATTACTATCTATTTTCAGCCCATTAATTACAAATCCGTTGCCGTCGAAATTCCCGCTAAATGGACTTCTGCGGTCATTTCCAATAGGAGTCCAGTCGTCTTTGTAGCTGCTAGTGCTCAAATCAATATTTTTAGTCAGCTTAAAATAAAGATTTTTATCTAGGTAATTTCCCCTGATCTGGTTAAGTTGATCGGCAGTTCCAATGAGATAGGGACTACTAGAGGTACCGCTTCCCAAAAACTCATTTGCCGCAAACGCTTTGCTGCTTCCGAAAATCCCTTCCGGCACGACAGCACCCAATCCTAGTAGTATCGTCAAAATTATAAACAAAGATTTTTTCCCTAATTTACGCATTCTTTATTCTCCTCTCAATCTATCTGACGGAATAAACAAGTCATAAAAAGGTTACTATAACGAAATAAAAGAATAATGAAAGATTTTATGAAAAACAGAAAAAAACCCCGCTGCACCAAGGCTTCGCGGGTTTTCACTAATGACAAAATAATTTATTGGGGTGCATAAAATCTCAATTCTTAATACTATTTTTCGATAAGTGGTTACTTCCAGAATGTAATTTTATCCGAGCTTAATCGAACTGACTCATGCCCTTCTTCCTTGGCTTTTCCTAGTGAAATAATCATTACTGGAACATAGCGTTCTTCATCCAAATCAAATGCTTTTGCTACCTGATCAACTTCAAAGCCTGCCATTGGATTCGTATCATAACCATGTGCACGAGCCACTAACATTAACTGCATTGCGAAGAGGCTACTATCAACTTTTGCAACTTCAACCTTTATTTCTCTTGGTAGAGTCGGATACATCGATAGAATGGCTCCGAGTTGACGATCTCGTACTTCAGCTGGCATTTTCCCTTGTTCTACGGCTGTGTTGTAAATTTCCTCGACAATTAATTCGCTTTGAGTATCACCAAAAATTAATAACATGGCTGATGAAGTATCATTTTGAGCTGTATTGAAACGCACAAGAGGTCTTAGTTTATCTTTTCCTTCCGGAGTATCAACCACGACTACGCGCCAAGGCTGCATATTGGCAGAGGACGGGGCCAAGCTAGCTTCGGAAATCATTTCGCTTATTTCTTCTTTCGATATTTTAATGCTCTCATCATAATGGCGCACAGAGCGTCTTCCCTTGACTATACTAGCGAAATCGTTATTTAGAATATTGTTAAACATAATATCTCTCCTTATGATAACGTTGGATTTTTTGACATTGTGTATGTCGTTCGTTATCATATTTGCATTATGAACTATAAACTTAGGTTTATAGCAAGAGAGGTTATGTTGTGAAAATAAATGATGTTTCAAAATTAACGGGTCTGCCCATATCGACATTGAGATTCTATGAACGTAAAAACCTAATTCCGGACACGTTTGTTACAAGAGATGCAAATAATTATCGTGTTTACTCAGAAGAGATTGTTGAATTCCTAGAAGATATTAAGGCGCTTTTATCCGTAGACTTTTCCATAGAAGATTTAAGTTTGCTTGTAGACCAACAGCTTAATTTATCGTACGAGGTAAAGAAAAAAATGGTTGAGCAAAAAATTAAAGAAATTGACGATGTCCAGAAACAATTGAAAAAGTCGAAAAAATTCTTAACTGCAATTTTAGAAGGAAAAGCAAATTTTCAAACAAAGTGTTAAGGGAATATAGACTCCCCTACTGTACTGCCTCATACAAGGTCGTATCCAGCGCCTGTAAATAGGGAGACCATTCTCCTATCGAGTAAAGTACAAGACGATGCATGGCACGCGTGCATGCAGTATAGAAAAGCTTGCGTTCACTTTCCCGGTTGTACGCAAGCGTAGATGCATCGTAGATCAGTACCGCGTCGAACTCAACGCCCTTGGCAAGATAGGCAGGAATCACCACAGTCCCCTTCACGAACGTAAGCGTCTCCTTCGTAATAAGCCGTAGATCCTCGCAGCCTTGCTTCATTAATGCTTCATAGGCATCACGGCTTTCGGCTTCTGTCTTCGTTATGATGGCAATGGTGTCGAAGCCTTCCGTCTTGAGCTCCGCGAGGTCGTCTATCATTCGTACCGCCCGCTTGTCGCTACTGCCTGACTTCACGAGGAGAGGCTTCCGACCACTCCGATCGAAGGGTACGATCCCCTCACCGTCATGCAGCAGAGACTTAGTGAAATCCACAATATCACGGGTTGAGCGATAACTTCTGTCAAGGCGGATAAGGCTCGTTTCTTCTTTGCCGTATAGCCGGATCAAAGGCGAATCCACATTATGCAGATTTGTTGCTTGCGGGAAAATTGCTTGACTGAAATCACCAAGCACCGTCATGCTGGCTCGAGGAAAAAGCTGCTTAAGAAACGCGTATTGGAAGGGCGAATAGTCCTGACCTTCATCCACAAACAGGTGACGAACCTCCGTGTTCTTCCGTGTACCCTCTATAAGTTCTTTTAAATAAAGGAACGGTGTCGCATCCTCATAAAACAGCTCGAGCCGACTCAGCTTCTCCTTCGTTTGCTTGCAAATTTCCGGCCACTGATTCGGTATTTCGGTCTCGTTCGTCATTTGCCTATAAGAGGCTTCCTCACTGAACAACTGATCGTACAGCCCGATCGTATCCACGAACATGAATCGCATCGCGTGCCGCCTCAGTGGTTTGAACTGCTCTCGCACGATCATTCGACGCAGCAATTCTTCCTCTTGTCCGGCGAAATCGAAGACCTCCTCCTCTTGCTGATCCTTCTTAAGCAGCGTACTGTAAGCTTCGGCATATTGCTCGTTGTCGAGGTAATCGAGCTCATCCTGAACCCAAAGCGCTTCCTGCTCCATACGCTCCAGCGAAGTAAGCTCTCGCAGCAGCCATTCCCGCAACAGCTCGACTCGATTAGCCACTCCAATGGAACTGTCATAGCTGTAAAATCGGGACTTCATCTGCTCCGAAGTAATTAACTCGCGATCCCGGAAACGTATGCTGTGGAATAACATCCCCTCCTTACCCAGCCACAACGCATAATGCTGAAGAGCTTGCAGGAATGCTTCGGACGCTTTATATTCAATTCCACTCTGCCGTGCCGCATCTTCTTGAGATAATTTCGAATTGAGCACATACTCGATCTGTTCAAACGGATCCTCTAGGCCCAACGTGGAACCAAGCCAATACGCAAGGTATTCTTGAAAGGTTGTCTGCTGCATGTTCTCCTCGCCCAGCTCGGGAAGCACCGTGGATACATAACTATTAAACATTGGATTAGGCGAGAAAAGAACGATCTGATCCGCCTTGAGTGTTTTGCGGTGTTTGTACAACAAATACGCTACCCGCTGCAGAGCCGCGGACGTCTTTCCGCTTCCAGCCGCTCCCTGCACAATGAGCATACGGCGCTTATCGTTACGGATGATGGCATTTTGCTCCTTTTGGATGGTCGCTACGATGCTCTTCATTTGCGCATCCCCACCCGCTCCAAGCACCTGCTGAAGTAATTCGTCGCCGATCGTTAAGCTCGTGTCGAACACATTCCGGAGCTTACCGTCACGGATCTGGTATTGCCTCTTCAGCGTCATCTCGCCCGTGATTTGTCCGTCCGGTGTTTCATAGTCGGCCGAGCCCGGAGAATAGTCATAGTACATACTTGCAATCGGCGTCCGCCAGTCATACACCAGAAAGCTCATGTCGTCTACATCGACGAAGGATGATACGCCGATATAGATTTGCTCGTCAAGACTCAAGCCATCCTCTCGAAAATCTATGCGCCCGAAGTAGGGAGATGGCAGTAGCCGATTCATGCTTTTCCAACGCTGCATTCTTTGTCGATGAGTGCGCTCCCGCTCCGACAACAACACTTCTTGCTGTTTTATACTATAGAAGGTATCTGCAAAATCCTCATGTGTGGTTGTATTGACCGTAACTTCTTCCCAGAACCGTTTGCGAAAATCCGTCACCTGATTGAACAGCCCGGACACCTCCGGCTCCAGTTCGGCGATTTTCGATCGCAGTCCTTCCGTAACTACATCTAGCCGCTCTTGTTCTTGCTGCCAATCCTTTGGATTTACCATCTTCTCGAACACGCTCCTTTTTAGCCTTGTATGAAGAAGCAAAATAACGTTTGACAACCCGCGACCCCTCGTGCTAAAATTAAAGTATAGATAAGATGTCATAACTTTGCCTTCTCATAAAAATTAAGACAATGATTCTCCAATCTTATCACGATACTCCTTTGTATGCAAATGATTTAATTATCAAGAAGAACCAGCATTGTCTGCTGGTTCTTCTTTTCTTTTCCCCGAATTTATACTAAAACCAGCCTAACTGAGTTAGCCAGACTGTCATTTATTTAGAAATATGATCAAAATGTAGCTCGAATTACAACTTGGATAAGTGCTTATGTTTTATAATATGAGAAGGGAAAATCTAGATTATATACGGAGGAGTTTCCATGATAGTACGTTCGAAGCTTCATATCCCCCTTGTGCGGCGCGATCTGGTAGCTCGTCCGAGATTAATTCATAAGCTTAATGAGGGAATGAAAGTCAAGCTGACACACGTTTCCGCGCATGCCGGTTATGGCAAAACAACGGCGTTAAGCGAATGGGCAAAGCAATGCGGCGTGCTTGTGGCTTGGGTTTCACTGGATACACGGGATAACGATTATATTCAATTTTGGAGTGGTATAACCTCTTCTACTCAGCAAATAATCCCAAGCTTTGGCGAGGCTATGTGCCCTTTACTTGAGAAGGGGCTTTGGGGTTCTTTAGAGCACGTAATTCCTACGCTGCTGAATGAACTGAATCGCATAACGAGCGAGCTGGCGATCGTTCTTGATGATTATCACTTGATCGAGAGTCCAGATATTCATAATTCTTTGAGCTATTTCCTTGAGAGGCTACCCTCTCATATTCATCTATATATAGCGAGTCGCAGCGAATTGGTCATACCTACCGCTAGACTACTGGCGAAGGGCGAATACAATCAACTCACGATACAGGATTTGCGCTTCCAACTGGACGAGGGTCTTGCCTTTTTTTCAGAGACTACGGATTTAAGATTAACTAGCGAACAGGTAGCGGAGCTTGAGCATCAGACTGAGGGCTGGATTAGCGGACTGCAGCTGGCCGCAATCTCTCTGAAGCACAGCACTAATATAGCTGAGTCTATTCATCAATTTAACGGCAGACAGCATCATATATCCGATTATTTGCTGGAGGAAGTTTATAGCCATCAATCGGAGGGCATGCGTTCATTTCTAATGGCTACATCTATCTTAAGCCGAATGAATCATTCTTTGTGCCAGGTCGTAACGGGGCAGATAGACAGTCAACAGCATTTGGAAAGATTAGAGCAGCTGAATTTGTTCATCATTCCTCTGGATGATCAGAGGAATTGGTACCGTTACCATCATTTATTTTCGGACTTTTTACAGCGTATGTGGTCGAGAGAAAATCCGGACAAACAAGAGCAAACGCATAGGGATGCAGCGTGCTGGTTAGAAAGTCATGGACTGGACGATGATGCGATGGAGCATTTCATAGCGGGCAAACACTATACGGATGCCGTTAGGCTGATCGAGAAAAATCTTCATACATTAGTGCAATCGCATAGTGTAGCGTTAATCAAATGGGTATCTGCTTTGCCAGAAAACTCTTTTGCCGAGAAGCCTATGGTTGAGCTATTTTATATATCGGTATTGTTGGGAGCGGAGAACTGGGAAGCGGCTTTTCTAAGAATAGAGAAGGCCCCAGCTAGATTCCAAGCACTGAAAGTCAAGCTGCCAAATACAGAATGGAAACAGGCCATGGGCAATATTTACTTCTTCAGCGTGGTCGCCTCTTACCTGCAAAAGGACTTGGTAAAAACCTCTGAATATTTCGAGCTTGTAGAACAATATATGCCGGAAGGCAGCTTCTTTCAAACCATGAGACGCTACAACTATCTTGGCTATGATCCGTTTGTGGATCTCTTGTCATATATTAACGATCTTCATGCGGCGGATGCTTTTTTGTCCAGATGGGCTATTGTTATGGGGGAAAAGACTAATTATCCTTTTGCGGGTGTCTTGCTCGCAGCTTACAGCAAATTACTGTACGAGTGGGATCGGTTGGAAGAGGCCGAGCTGTATGCAAGTCAGGCCCTTGGACGAAAAGATATTCAACCCTTTATGCGGATTTTCATTCACGTCGCCACTAGCGCCTCATCGATTCAGCAAGCCCTCGGAAATCCGAGCCGGGCCTCAAAGCTACTCGCGGATTTGAAGTCGCAGATCGACTCCCCTGATTATCAATCATTTATGTTGAAAATCGAAGCCGAGCAAGCTTGTCTGGCCTTACGGCAAGGCTCAGTCGAGGATGCGCTTGTTTGGCTGCAAGGGTGCGGTTTGGCGTATACGGATGAAGTGTCTCTCCATTATGTTCTGGAGTATTTGGCTTTGGCTAGAGTACTTGCAGCAAATGAACAATTGGAAGAAGCGCTGAACTTACTGAATCGCCTGAATAAGCTATTGCACAATAAAGACCGTCTCCGTGATCGAATCAAGGTGCTCATTGTACAAAGCGTGATCCTTCAGCGCTTGGGCAGGACTGAGGAAGCTTTAGCTCAGTTGGAAGCTGTTTTGCAATTAGCAGAGCCAGAGGGTTATGTCCGCAGCTTCGTGGACGAAGGCTCAGGGATAGCCGAGCTTCTGACTGCTTATTGGAAGACAAGATCAAGCAATCCGGTTCCAAATACGACCACGGTTTCTTTGGCCTATGTGAGGCAGCTGCTTCAAGCTATGCAAGTCACTCCGGAAGAGTTCATAAATGAGATGCTGACCGAGCAGGAAACGAAGGTAATACAATTGATCGCGGACGGGCAGACTAACAAAGGCATCGCACTTCACCTGAATATTACGGTTGAAACCGTAAAGTTTCATATTAAAAATTTATACAGGAAGCTTGATGTAAATAATCGTGTGCTAGCGCTGCAGCGCGCCAGAAAATTAGGGATATTGGGTTCATAAATGTTGAGCTCTAAGCTCACAATATAACGAAATCGATGTCAGCTCGATTTGTTTGCGAAAGTTTAAAAATTTTTCTTGCTCAATAATCCCGACCCTGCTATTATAAAGGAGCATGATTTTTGGAAAGCTAATATTTGAATTATCTAGGATCTTTCCAAGCAGATAATCTTTGACCACTTCCATTTGAAGTTAAGGCCATACGGACAGCCGGGTCAAATGCCGATTGGCAACTTTCGTTGCCTTATTGATTGAGTTAAAAGCTCAAATTTTATAAGTTGGTTACTTTACAACCAGTGCATACGCACATAACTTGTGAAACGGTCAATAAGAGTGGTAAAAGTAATTATTTGCTATATAGACTCTGATCCTACATGATATATTTGAATATTAAAGGCCTTTCCATGCAACTATGCAGTTTTTGGCTGAATGACGAGCTCTTAAGAGGTTTGTCCAGTCATGCTTATGTGGATAGTCTTATTATTTAATTATATCAGAGCAAGTGTGATGCGCATGGTGCGTGTTTCGCTTGCTTTTTTTGTTGATTTTTTACACTTTTTAGAAAATTTACTTGGGATAGGGGATTGAACAATGGGAAAAGCACTTATCATTGGCGCCGGAGGCGTAGCATCAGTAGCAATTCATAAATGCGTACAAAACAGCGAGGTTTTCGAAGAAATCTGCATCGCTAGCCGTACGAAATCCAAATGCGATGATCTAAAAGCAAAATTGGACGGCGGAAAAACCAAAATTACGACTGCACAGGTCGATGCAGACAACGTGGATGAGCTAATCGCTCTGATCAATGAAGTCAAACCTGATATTGTCATGAACCTGGCTTTGCCTTACCAGGATTTAACGATCATGGATGCTTGCCTAGCCACCAAGACAAACTATATGGATACGGCAAACTACGAGCCGGAAGATACGGCGAAATTCGAATACAAATGGCAATGGGATTACCGCGAACGCTTTGAAAAAGCTGGCATCACAGCTCTTCTGGGCAGTGGATTCGACCCAGGCGTAACTGGCGTATTTTCCGCTTATGCGCTGAAGCACTATTTTGACGAAATTGAATATATCGACATTCTCGATTGCAACGGCGGGGATCACGGCTATCCTTTCGCAACTAACTTCAACCCGGAAATCAACATCCGTGAAGTATCCGCTAACGGACGCTATTGGGAAAACGGACAATGGATCGAAACAAAGCCAATGGAAATCAAACGCGGCTATAACTTCGCTGAAGTTGGCGAGAAGGACATGTACTTGCTTTACCATGAAGAGCTTGAATCCCTTGTGGAAAATATACCTGGACTGAAGCGTATCCGTTTCTTCATGACTTTCGGCCCAAGCTATCTCATGCACTTAAAGGCGCTTGAGAACGTAGGAATGACTTCCATCGAACCGATCGAATACGAAGGAAAGCAAATCATTCCACTTCAATTCCTGAAGGCCCTTCTTCCGGACCCTGCTTCCTTGGGACCACGTACGGTCGGAAAAACAAACATCGGCTGTATCTTCAAAGGAAAAAAAGACGGTCAAGACAAGACTTACTATGTTTACAATGTTTGCGACCACCAAGAGTGCTATAAGGAAGTGGGCTCCCAGGCCATCTCCTATACAACTGGCGTTCCTGCCATGATCGGCGCAGCAATGGTCATGACTGGAAAATGGAACAAACCGGGCGTATTTAATATCGAAGAGTTCGATCCAGATCCATTCATGGAAGAGCTGAACAAATGGGGTCTTCCTTGGGTAGAAGACTTTAACCCGGTGCTTGTTGATGCTTTGCCTGAAGAAGCTAAAAAGCCGGAGCTCGTTCGCTAAGATGCGGTTCGAGGAGTTACCGACACCCTGTTACGTAGTCGATGAAGCGCTCATCGAAAAGAACCTTAAAATCCTGAATGGCGTTATGCAGCGTACGGGAGCCAAAATCGTGCTGGCGCAAAAAGCTTTTTCCATGACTGCTATGTACCCCCTCATTGGAAAATACTTAAACGGCACGACTGCGAGTGGTTTGTTCGAAGCGCGGCTGGCTCACGAGGAAATGGGCAAAGAAAATCACGTCTTTGCCCCTGCCTATCGTGAAGATGAAATTGACGAAATTATATCCATTTGCGATCATATTATCTTCAATTCCTTCTCCCAGTTGGAAAAATATAAAGCGAAGGCTCTTGCAGCAGGCAGAAAAGTGGGCCTTCGCATCAATCCGGAATGCTCGACGCAAGAAGGACATGAAATCTATGATCCGTGTTCACCAGGGTCAAGATTTGGCGTAAAACAAGAGGAATTCCGTCAGGAGCTACTTGAAGGCGTCTCGGGATTGCACTTCCATACCCTTTGCCAGCAGAACTCGGATGATTTGGAAACAACGCTGAATGCGGTCGAGGAAAAATTCGGGCAATGGCTGCCACAGATGGAATGGGTCAATTTCGGTGGCGGTCACCATATTACAAGAGACGACTATGATATCCCGAAGCTTGAAGCTTGCATTAAGCGAATGCAGGATAACTACGGATTAGTAGTCTACCTTGAACCCGGAGAAGCAGTAGCACTCAATGCAGGCTATCTGGTTACCTCGGTACTGGATATCCACCGGAACGGCATAGAGATTGCTATCGTGGATACGTCGGCTACATGTCATATGCCAGATGTTCTGGAAATGCCGTATCGTCCGCCGCTTTTCGGTTCAGGCGAAGCCGGAGAAAAGCCACACACCTATCGGCTTGGTGGTCCGACCTGCCTTACGGGCGATTTAATCGGAGACTATTCCTTCGATCAGCCCTTAAAGAATGGCGACAGATTAGTGTTTGGAGATATGGCGATCTACTCCATGGTCAAAACCAACACCTTCAACGGCATGCCGCTACCGGCAATCGCCGTGCAAGAAAAAGACGGCAATTGCCGCGTCGTTCGCGAGTTCGGCTATCAGGATTTCAAGATGCGACTAGCTTAATAAATAACCAAAGCCTTAACCCTACTTCACAAGAAGGGTTAAGGCTTTTTTGCGGGAAGGAACTCCCGTAGCGCTTTTGCTGACCTTTAATACTCTTTTTTAATTACGAAGAACGAACCTCGAATTGTTCCAGCTAGCTTGGACTTCTGCCTAGCAAACTTAAACTTCTCTTCTAGCTCCTTTGGTATCTCCATCCCCTCAGAAAGCTTAAAGCCAACGGCCCGCTTCTTAGGATCATCAACCGTATACATAACGTTAACCGAAAGACCGTCCTCATAAAAGACATAGGCAAATTTGATGTTTTCAACCTGAAACTGTGACGTTTCTAAAGGTTTGGCCGCGAACTCAATATCACGTTCTTCTTTCAAAATTCGGTTCACATAATCAAGGGTGTCCTGGCTTTCGCTAGCTTGTACAACCGTAAATTCATGCTTGTATTTGTTCATGAAGTAACGGGCTTCATTAGCACGTAAACCAGCAAGCGCCTCTACTACAGGTGAAGACTCTAAACCCACCGTAGACACATGATTAAAATCAACAATATAGGACATTTCCATCTCTCCTTTTAACTCTCATTATTACCAAAAAACCTCGCCGTTACTTGTCGTAAGGTTCGCGTAGTTTTATTCTCTAATGCTATTATTCGTTTTTAAGCCGACAAAAGGGCGCTCAACAGAACGCCCTTCCATCTTGCATATCTGTTTCTCTCTATTGTAAATACTGATGCATTCGTTAATTTATTTGAGCATTTGATACACTTGCTCGACATCCTTATCCCCACGACCAGACAGATTGACGATAATAATTTGATCCTGATTCATCGTCGGCGCCAGCTTTTTCGCGTGTGCAATCGCGTGCGCACTTTCTAGGGCAGGAATAATTCCTTCCGTGCGGGACAGCTCCTGGAAGGCTTCCAGCACTTCCTCATTGGAGACAGTTGCATATTCAGCCCGGCCTGTCACCTTCAGGTTGCTATGCTCGGGTCCAATGCCCGGATAGTCAAGTCCCGCGGCAATCGAATAGGTTTTCTTCGGTTGGCCTTCCTCGTCTAGCAACACTAAACACTTGAAGCCGTGAATGATGCTCGGGACACCTTCGGTTAAGGATGGTGCTTGATCTGGCTCAACGCCGATCAAACGAACTGTCGGCTCATCGATGTAGTGAGCGAATGCACCGATTGCATTACTGCCGCCGCCTACACAGGCCACTACCGCATCCGGCAAACGGCCTTCTTTCTCCAAAATCTGCCGCTTCGATTCTTCGCTAATGATCGCTTGAAAGTGCTTGACCATCGTCGGAAACGGATGCGGACCAACTGCGGAGCCGAGCAAATAAAACGTATTTTTATAGTTGCGCACTAGATCGTCCAGCGCCTCATCTACCGCGTCCTTCAGTCGTCCTTGGCCTTTATTTACTGGCACGACAGTCGCGCCGAGCAGCTCCATTCGGAACACGTTAAGCGCCTGCCGGCGTGTATCTTCAGCTCCCATGTAGATAATACATTCCATATTGAACATAGCGCAGGCCGTTGCCGTAGCAACACCGTGCTGTCCAGCGCCAGTCTCGGCGATAATCCGCTTGGCACCCATTCTTTTAGCGAGCAGAATCTGACCAATAGCGTTGTTGATCTTATGCGCTCCAGTATGATTCAGATCCTCGCGCTTTAAGTAAATCTTCGGGCCTCCCCAAGCATTCGTCAGTCGCTCCGCATAAGTCAGCGGATTCTCGCGACCAACATATTCAAGCATGTAATAGCTAAGCTCTTCTTTAAACTCCGGGTCGTCTTTAAACTTGTTAAATTGCTCACTCAAATAGCTCAACACTTCCTGCAGCTCCGGTGGGACAAAGCTGCCCCCGAACTCTCCAAAATATCCTTCTTGCTGCAATTGTTGTTCCATAAGTAAGCGCCTCCAATAATAAAATAGAAATGAAATCTATACCTGACATTCTACCATAGATTACAGTTCAGGATAGAATTATTCAATGCGTTAATAGAAAGAACTGATTGGAAAACGGATTGACGGACCACACGCCAATTGCTATGATTTTCCATAAGGTAAATACCTACAAAACCTATAGGAATAATTACTAAAATTTAACAATCAATAAAGCTGATTGGACATCCAAAAGCTGCTGTGATCGCCACAGGAGTTTTTTTTGCTATATCATTTCACATTGATAAGGAGTAACAAAATGACAAAACAGCGCAAGATTAAACTAGGAGCAGACTTAAACATCAATGGCAGTAATATGGGGCTTTGGAGACATGCGGATTCAGTACCGGGTGCAAGTGTGAATTTTGATTTTAATAAGAAATTGGCTATAAAGGCTGAAGAAGGCAAGTTCGATTTTTTATTCATCGCAGATGGCTTATACATCAATGAGAAGACCATTCCACATTTTCTTAATCGTTTTGAACCGATTGCATTCTTAAGCGCATTAGCAGCAGTGACCTCCAATATCGGATTAGTCGGTACACTATCAACCTCTTACAGTGAACCCTTCACAGTAGCGCGTCAATTCGGAACGATTGATAAGATAAGCGGCGGTCGAGCAGGCTGGAATATTGTCACTACACCTCTGGCGGGGACAGCTACTAATTATAGTAAACAGGAGCACCCTGAACACGATTCGCGTTATAAGATAGCTGCCGAGCATCTGGAGGTGACTAGAGGACTTTGGGATTCTTGGGAGGATGACGCTTTTATAAGAGATAAAGAATCTGGTGTCTTCTTCGATCCAGATAAATTACACACTTTGAACCACAAGGGTGATTTTTTCTCGGTAAAAGGTCCATTGAATATTGCACGATCTCCACAAGGGCATCCCGTTATTTTTCAAGCAGGAACCTCAGAGGTTGGCAAAAATTTTGCCGCATTAGTGGCTGACTCTATATTTACCGTTCATTTCGATATAGCAAGCGCCCAAGAATATTATAGGGACATTAAAACTAGAGTAGTCTCGAATGGTCGTTCGCCTGATGATGTGCTGATATTTCCAGGCATTACGCCAATTATCGGTCGGACAGCTGAAGAAGCAGAATTGAGGTATCAAGAGTACGCCAATCTGGTGACCATCGATAAAGCTTTGGAGAACCTCGGCCGACTCTTTGACCACCATGATTTTTCACAATATCCACTAGATGAAACGTTTCCTGAGCTTGGTGACTTAGGGGGAAATAGCTTTCAAGGCAGTACGAGCAAAATAAAAGAGCAAGCTCGGGCGAGAAATTTGACATTACGACAGGTAGCCTTATGGATAACCATTCCAAGAGGAGAGTTTGTTGGCACACCCGTTCAAATTGCAGATTCATTGCAAAGGTGGTTTGAGAATGAAGCTGCAGACGGATTCGTTATATTCCATGGGACTGTTGGCGGTTTAGATGAATTTGTGGACCTGGTGGTGCCGATTCTTCAAGAAAGAGGGTTATACAAAACGGAATATGAATCAACAACCCTTCGTGGTCATTTAGGTCTTCCTATCCCGGCTAACCGTTATACATTAGAAAAGAGTGCCGTTACTAACACACTATAAAAATCTAAAAATAGAATGAGGTTGTTTAGAATGAACAAGAAAATGAGACTATGGAACAAATTAACGTTAATTAGCCTGGCTTTAATCTTAGTATTAACAGCTTGTGCTTCAAACACCAAAAAGGAAGAAGCGAGTAAAGCACCACCCGCAAGTGTAGCACCATCACCATCCGAAAAAGCTGAAGAGCCTGAAGAGGCTGCCAAAGGCGGCGAGCTAACTTATGCCTTAGCAACTTCACCTGATTTATTGGATCCACATGTAAGCCGAGTAGCCGTTTCGGTTAGAGTACTTAGAACGATTTATGACAGCTTAGTCGTTCAGGATGCGGACGGTTCTATTAAACCTTGGCTAGCAACAGAATGGGAATTAGCGCCTGATAGCAAGAGCTATACTTTTAAACTACGTAAAGACGTAAAGTTCCATGATGGAACTCCTTTTAACGCAGAAGCGGTTAAGTATAACTTCGATCGCATTCTTGACCCCACCACGAAAGCCGCTAATGCAGCAGCCCTAATCAGACCTTATGTTTCTTCAGATATCATTGATGAGTTTACGATTAAATTAAATCTAGCTACACCGTCGGCTGATTTCCTTGGCAATCTAAGTCAAGCACTTGTTGGAATTGTATCTCCTACAGCTGCTAAGAAATTCGGAGATCAGTTCGGCAGGAATCCAGTAGGGTCAGGACCTTTCAAATTTGTTAAATGGGATGACAACGCTCAAATTAATGTAGAAAGAAATCCAGATTATAACTGGGGACCTAGCAACGTAGATAATAAATCGGCAGCCAATCTAGATACAATCAGCTTCAAAATTATTCCGGAGGAAGCAACAAGATTGGGTAGTGTGCAAAGCAATCAAGTGCAAGCTGCTGAATCTATACCGCCTCAGAATATACTTTCCTTGAAAAAAGAAGATAAGCTGCAGCTCCTGCAAGTAAATACCAATGGTTTGCCGTATACGTTATTTATTAATCAAAGAAAGAAGCCATGGAATGAACTAAAAGCTCGACAAGCGCTCCAATATGGCATTGATGTTACAACTATCGTTCAGACCTTATATTTAGGGACCTATGAACAAGCTTGGTCACCGATTAGTCCGGGGTTATTGGGCTACGATAAATCGTTGGAAAATGGAATTAAGCTGGATATTGATAAAGCAAACAGCTTGTTAGATGAGATTGGCTGGGTTAAAGGTAAGGATGGCTTGCGTGAAAAAGATGGTAAAAAGCTAACATTACATTATGTAGATAGCTCTCCAAACCGTGAAAAAAGAAATGATATTGCAGCCATTGTTCAACAACAGCTGAAAAAAATCGGTATTACAGTCGAAGTAGAGATCACTAAAGATGTATTGAACAGTGTATTCGTGAAGGATGGCTACGATATATTTGGGAACAGTCAAACGAATTCCGATCCCAATGCATTATTCGCATTCTATCATTCACTCGTTAAGATTGTTGGAGGCGGAAATATTCCTGGCGTGCTGGATCCAGAGTTAGATGATCTTCTTAACAAAGGTGCTGTTGAGCAAGATAATACCAAACGCGTAGAGATATACAAACAAGCACAGCAGCTCATTATCAATAAGGCTTACATCATCCCGATTTATGTATTTCCTTACACTGTTGCAGCATCGAAAACCGTAACTGGACTGAAATTTGATGCGCTTGGATATCCTCTGTTTAATGATGTTTCGATTACAAAATAGTTAGAATTAGGTGATAAATGATGACAAAATTAATTCTGGTGCGGCTCTCTACTTCTCTGTTGGTTATATTGGGTTCATTGGTATTAGTCTTCATTATCATTTATCTGCTCCCGGGGGATCCAGTGTTACAAATGCTGGATCCCAATACAGCAACACCAGAGGATATAGCAAACCTACGGCATCAATTAGGGCTCGACAAATCGTTTGTCTCGCAGTTTTTAACCTATGCCAATCAAATGCTTCACGGTGACTTCGGTAAATCTATTCTTAATAGTGAGCCGGTTTTACCGAAGATTATTAAACATTTTCCAGATACATTAGCATTAACTTTAGCTAGCTCTCTTATTTCAGCGGCTGTTGGCATATTTCTCGGAGTGCTTTCAGCTATTCATCGAAATTCATGGATTGATATCGTAACAAGAATAGTTGGATTGTTCGGAATTTCAATGCCATCCTTCTGGTCGGGAATACTCTTGATTCTGATCTTCTCGGTCCACTTCGGCTGGTTTCCAGCGATGGGCTCGGATGGTTGGAAGACACTTGTTCTGCCAGCCTTTACTCTAGGAATTGTAGGCTCTGGTTTTATTGTGCGGATGGTTCGCAACAGTATGCTAGAAGTCATTAATGAGCAATTCATTCTCACCCTTCGTTCTAAAGGATTATCTGAAAGATTGGTTATGTATAGGCACGCCTTAAGAAACGCTTTAATTCCAGCGATAACGATGATCGGCGTGTTAGTAGGTGAGTTAATGGCAGGTGCTGTTGTGATTGAGACCGTATTCTCTCGACAAGGCATTGGTAGAATTGTATCAGATGCATTGATGGCCAAGGATTTGCCGGTTGTTCAAGGTGTTGTATTTTTCTCGGCCATTATCTATGTGTTAGTTAACTTACTAGTAGATCTTTCTTATTCGGTTATTGATCCACGAGTAAGACGAGCTCATTAGAAGGAGTTATTGATTAATGAAACAAGCCGTCTTATCGAAATTAGCTTGGCGTGAACAAAAGCCGTTATTACAGGCTGGCTCATTGAAGAGAAAACGCATAGCGGTATCAGACTTGCTAGTCTATACCGCTGCAATAATCGTGCTGTTTTTTTTAGGATGTGCTATTTTTCCAAGCTGGATAGCCCCCTATTCGCCAACTTCAATGGTACCTACTGACATCATGAAATCGCCTAGTCTTCACCATTTGTTCGGGACGGACTATTTTGGTCGGGATGTATTCAGTGTTGTGGTATATGGCAGCCGAGACTCCCTTATTATTGGCGTAGCAGCTGCAGTATTTGGTGCCTTTGCTGGAGGATTAATTGGAGCAATTGCAGGATATATTGGTGGCGCTATTGATGTTATCTTCATGCGCTTAATTGATGTATTGATGGCAATTCCAGGCATATTATTGGCTCTAGCTGTTGCCGCTGCGTTAGGGCCAAGCTTGATTAATATCGTTTTGGCTGTTTCCATCTCCGCTATCCCAGGCTATGCCCGTGTTATTCGCGGTCAAATTATGAGCATAAAGGGTCGACCTTACATTACAGCGGCGCGTTCGATTGGCACTAGAAATGTTCATATTTTTCTGCGTCACGTCCTACCTAATTCCTTATCACCACTCTTAGTTATGGCGACGATTGGCTTAGGGACCTCCATTCTCGTCGGATCGGGACTAAGCTTTCTTGGTTTGGGTGTTATTAAGGAGGTTGCGGATTGGGGAACCCTGCTTTCTCAGGGAAGAGGCTATCTCACCGTTGCATGGTGGATTTGTACCTTTCCTGGGCTTGCTATCACGTTATTCGTACTTTCCATTAATTTAATGGGTGATAGATTCCGTGACTATATAGATCCGAAACAGAGCAGAAACTAAATTGTACTTTAAAGGGCGGTGATAGCTTGAAGAATTCACTAGACATCCAGAATCTTACGGTTCAATTCGAAACCAAGAAGGGTTTATTGACCGCTATCACCGATGTTTGTCTAACCATTGAGCCAGGTGAAACAGTTTGTCTTGTTGGCGAGTCCGGGAGTGGGAAAACGATCACCTCTAAGGCAGTAATGCGCTTAATCGATTATGAAAATGGAAAAATCGCGCAAGGTCAAATCCTCTTCGCTGGCGATGATTTGGTGCAATTATCACAAAAAAATCTTCGGCTGCTGCGAGGGAAACGTATTGCAATGGTTTTTCAAGAGCCTATGGCTGCCTTTGATCCTTTGTTCTCCATCGGTAGTCAGATTATTGAAGTCATTGTGCAGCATAAGCTTGGTAATGCAAAGCAGGCTTGGGAGCGTGCGGTGCATCTGCTTGCAAGAGTGGGTATACCGGAGCCAGAAATACGTATGAAGCAGTTTCCAAATGAATTATCGGGAGGTATGCTGCAAAGAGCGATGATAGCTATGACTCTTGCTTGTAGTCCGGAGCTATTAATTGCAGATGAGCCTACAACGGCTTTGGATATGACGATTCAAGCTCAAATTCTGCATTTACTACAGGAGCTCAAGGCAGAGTTCAATATGTCTATTCTATTGATTACACACGATATGGGAATTGCTGCTGAGATGGCTGACCGAATTGTAGTGATGTATGCAGGAAATGTTGTTGAACAAGCGACCGTTTTCCAACTATTCGAAAAGCCTCACCATCCGTATACACAAGGGTTGCTACAATCCATTACAACAATGGATAGCGACCGCAAAACGAAGCTATATTCGATTCCGGGATCTATACCTAATTTATTCGAATTACCAACGGGCTGTCATTTCCATCCGCGATGCTCATATGCAAGTGATCAATGCTTGACTCAGTCACCACCTCTTCAAACATTCCAAGGACGCGAAGTGGCATGCTGGCATACAGAGGAGATTGCATCGATCGATAGACAACCGGGAGCAACGGTCTCCATCTCAAGAGAAAGCTCTCATTCTAATCATACCCCCTTTGAAAAAGAAGATTTATTGGCTAGAAATAAGCTTTTATTTGAAATTAAAGAAGTTAGTAAATTTTATCCAATCAAGAAAAATGTACTTAGTCGACATCCGCAATTTATCCGGGCTGTTGATAAAGTTTCATTTAATATTCGTAAGGGAGAGACGTTTGGTCTTGTGGGTGAATCCGGGAGTGGCAAATCTACATTAGGTCGAGCGGTTGTGCAGCTAGAGAAAGCAACCTCGGGACAGGTGCTTTATCAGGGACGCGACCTTACCAATCTAGATCAAACAGGATTGCGTGAGGAACGTAAGCATATGCAAATGATTTTCCAGGATCCGTATGGGTCAATGAACCCGCGTTGGAAAATTGGTGACATTATTGCTGAACCACTCTGGGTCCATTCAAACCTTAGCACTAAAGAAACGAGGGCTCAGGTCGGAGAGCTGCTTGAAATTGTCGGATTGAATGCTTCGTGGTATGACCGTTATCCACATGAATTTTCTGGTGGCCAACGTCAAAGAATTGGCATAGCGCGGGCTATTGCTCTTCGTCCTTCTTTCATTCTTGCTGATGAAGCTATATCTGCCTTAGATGTATCCGTTCAAGCTCAAATTATTAATTTAATGCAGGACTTACAGCAAAAATTAGGTCTGACCTATTTGTTTATTGCACATGGACTGCACATTGTACGGCATATTTCGGATCGAATTGGTGTGATGTATCTTGGAAAGCTCGTTGAGATCGCAGATAGCGACCAGCTGTTCAGTAATCCTGCACACCATTATACGAAAGCATTGATAGCATCGATTCCATGGCCTGATCCAACCAGAAAAAAGGATTTTGTAGCCATTCAAGGCGAGATCCCTTCTCCAGCTAATCCCCCATCGGGATGTTATTTCCATACAAGATGCCCAGCAGCAACAGCCTTATGTAAGGAATTAGCTCCAGAGCTTAAGGCTTTGCGTGAGGACCACTTGGTGGCTTGCCATTATCCATTGTAGTGAGAAAGGGATTACGTGACAGATGGCTTACGAACTCAGTAGCTCTTATTTGATCAAAATCTAATGGTTTTATATTTTAACGAACTCCAGACATCTTATATCCAGCAAAGTAGCGCATTTCCTCCTATATTTTCCTCAATAACGCTACTGGAGTTCGTAAGAAAAAATATGGAGCCAATTTATTGGTAATAAGCACGATACAGTTCGTCCCTCGTATTTTAGGGTCTAGCTCACGAATGCTCACTCGTATTTTAGGGTCTAGCTCACGAATGCTCACTCGTATTTTAGGGTCTAGCTCACGAATGCTCACTCATTCGCAGGATTTCAACTCATAGAATCAGATGAATGGAGTGAAAGTAGGGGAGGCCCGTTGTCGTTTGACGCTTTTGGCTATGCGGGAACAGAAGTCGCGCTCATACGCACTTCGCAAGAGCTTTCTGCTGCACACTCCACTAGGCCCTTGGAGGTTCACCCTCCCATGTCTCAACGGGTCTTTGCCCTTACATTCCTTCGTTCTACCTGACCAAGGCGTGGAGACCAATTGCGTTTAGTTAACGGGTCTATGCCCTGACGAACCGTACGATTGGTCCTCCGTGCTTTCTATTGGTGTTGATGTCCTGCGAACGATTCAACATTCGTAAACGTATCTGAGTCCGTTCATGCTACTGTCTGTCGTTTAGGCTGCCGTGATGCCTAGCTTGCTTTCGTACATTTCTCCCCGTTGAACCATACCAATTACAAGGCGCGCTAGCTTCCCTATGAGTTTGAATACGGATTTCAGCTTCGTCATTCCGTTTAGTTGGTTTCGCTTGTGCCAGTTCTTGAAATCCGGGTGATGCCGCACCAATCTGAGTACACTTAGAAACAAATATTTACGTAACGTGCTGTCTCCTCGCTTCGAGAGCTTGACCTGCCCCTTGTGCTTCCCAGACGTTCGCTCCGCCAAATTGAGCCCTGCACGACGTAGCAACTGCCTCCCGTGGGCATACTGGCTCAGATCCCCAGCGCGTCCTAACAAGACGGCTATGGCGACCGTGCCCAAACCTACGCTGCTTAGCTGCTTAGCCAGTGGTAGGCTACTCAACAGTTCTTCCATGTCCTGCTCCATCTCCTGGAGCGCCGCTTGGGTTTGTTCGTAAGCTTCTAACAGACGAGCCAGATCCCGACGGGCTTCCACGTTCATGTGCGGTTTTCCGATGCTGCTATCCGCGGCGCCGAGAAGCTGGACGGCGGTCGCCATCCCACTAACACCACCTGCACGTCTCATTCCCTGCTCGCGCCATCCTTCTGTGACCGCTTCGCCATTTAGACTTTTAAGGTCGTCAGGTAGCGGAAAGGCTCGGAGCGTCGCCAGTGAACGTGCCGTATCCCAAGCGGGGAAGACGCTTCTGAACTCAGGAAAGTAAAGATCGATCCAGCGGACGATGCGATTGCCTAGACTCGTGGACATTTTTACCCAATACTCGCGGTTGCTCGTAATGGTCTTGATTCGGTCGAATACGGGGGACTGCGGTGCATAGTCCGTATAATAACCGCGGCTGACGACATCCGCGATGACGAGTGCATCCTTGGGGTCGTTCTTCGAGGGGCTGTTGTCCCGATTCTCCTTGTTGCGATGCGTTGTCACCGGGTTCACCAGCACCACATCGATGCTTTGCTCCAATAGCCAATTGGCGAGATTATGCCAGTAATGGCCGGTCGGTTCCATGCCAACGATGATGCGCGATTTACCGTGTTTGTCGCATATATCCTGCATCCACCTTCCGAGTTTCTCG
This sequence comes from Cohnella abietis, assembly GCF_004295585.1. Classification (NCBI taxonomy): domain Bacteria; kingdom Bacillati; phylum Bacillota; class Bacilli; order Caryophanales; family Paenibacillaceae; genus Cohnella; species Cohnella abietis. The sequence continues at coordinate 6,868,404 of NZ_AP019400.1, forward strand.
AATCCTTCTCGCGTATTGGTGAAGGACAGATGACGGCTCGAAAGGGCTCGTCCACGGTAATCCGTGACTTGCGCCGCATGCACATCTTTAGCGATATCGATCCCCACCACAGCGCACTGACTGGTAATTCGTTCAATACGTTGATTTGTTGTTTCATTTTGGGTAAACTTCATGTTAAGCGCCTCCTGTTGGGTTTTTAGGGCTTTGACCCGTCACACCCCCATCATACGAGGCGCTCCTTTTTTTGTCCAAATCTAAATCTTAGACTCTACAGGAATGTTTAGAACAAATTGGTTGTCATTTTACCGCTAATAAGCGCTATACGATCCGTTAGCCTCTACACACATCTCCCTTTTGTGTGCAGGTTGCGGAGGCAGTGGTATTTACTCAGGTAAACGTTTGTTTCGAGCTATCGGTTAAAGTTGCTGTTGACTTAAACCCTAGTTTAAGTCGTATCATGATGATGTCGACATAGAAATGCACTAATCCGGAGGCCTCCAAATGAACTATTATTCCATCGGCCAAGCTTCAGCCAAGTTCAATATTCCAGAATCAACATTGCGTTATTATGATAAAAAAGGACTACTGCCGCTAATCGAGCGTGATGAGGCGGGCAGGCGTTTATTTTCGGAGCACCAGATGGCACTCCTTCAATCTCTCATTTACTTAAAGAACACACACATGCCAATCAAAAGCATTAGGCAGTACATGGAGTGGTTTGTAGAAGGTGATTCCACCCTCGAATTCCGGCTTGATATGATCAGGAAGCACAAGCAAAGAGTGCTGGATGAGATTTCATTACTGACTAAATACGTACCAGGAATTGATAAGAAGATTGATCGCTATTTAAAACAGACCGAGGAGGGACGAACATGAAGCTTTCAGGGAATACAGTACTGATTACGGGCGGAAATGCGGGAATCGGATTGGCGTTTGCAGAAAGATTTATGAAAGCTGGGAATCAAGTCATTGTTTGTGGCCGACGGGAAAATGCACTCCAAGCTGCGAAAGAACAATTTCCTGGTCTCATCACGCGAGTAACTGATTTGGATCTAGCATCCGAGCGTGTAGCGTTATTTGACTGGGTAACCGCGAATTATCCTGACGTGAATGTGCTGGTCAATAATGCTGGCATCCAGCAACTCTATAATGTACTTACAGCGGATGTGAGAGACAACTGGAATTATTTCAGTAAAGAAATCACAACTAATATGGAAGCCCCTTTCCATCTATCCATGCTGTTCGCACCTTATCTTGCGTCAAAAGAAACAGCGACGATCATTAACGTCACATCCGGACTGGCTTTTACACCATTTCCGATTGCCCCAATATACTCAGCCACCAAAGCAGCGTTTCATTCCTTTACCATCAGCCTAAGGCATCAGCTTAGTGATACATCGGTCGAGGTCATTGAAGTTGCTCCTCCAGCGGTCAATACAGATTTAGGAGGGGCAGGAATGCATAAGCAAGGCGAACCATTAGATGCCTTCGCGGATGGAATATTCAACGAATTAGCCACTGGCAAAAATGAAATCGGGTATGGTGATTCTGTGGACCGTATACGAATGTCTCGAGACGAAGTAAACGTATGTGTGGAAAAGATGTATCAGGCAACGAAAAGCTTAATTAAATAACTACTGTAATCAGCTTAAAACCGCCGAAACCAGTGATTCCGACCATTTAGACCGCTCCCAGCGGCTTAATACCGCCGACCAGTGATTCCGACCATTTAGACCGCTCTCAGCGGCCTAATTGCTGGGACACCGGATATCTCCCACACTTCAGGCCCGCTTCAGCACCTGTTGCTCGACTAAGCCAGAGCTTTCTCACCATTCAAAGCTGCAGGTTACGACGGTGGGGTGGGAATCGAAAAGTAAAAGGTTGTTCCTTGCCCAAGCTCACTGTCAAACCAAATTTCGCCGCCGTTTAATTGGACGAATTCCCTACAGAGAGTAAGTCCCAGCCCAACCCCTCGCTCACCGGCAGTCCCTAATGATGATATAGGGTATGCTTCCTGCAATAAGGTTTCGGCTTGATCCTCCGATATTCCAGATCCTGTGTCGCTGACAGAAACAATGACTTTACCATCAGCATGAATCGCTTCTATACGGATTTGCCCCTCATTATTCGTAAATTTAATTGCATTAGATAGTAGATTGCGAATGATTAAATCTAGCATCTCTTTATCTGCAAATACGAGCACATTGTCTAGTATATTGGATATGATCTTTATACGCTTGCCGTCGCTTCTAACCTGCATCATGTCCATATTCGTCCGAACCACACTAGCCAAATCCCTAATAACCGGGCTGAACACCATACCGCCCCTCTGATTCTGAAACCAGTCCAGTAAGCTTTCTACCAACGTATATGAACTCTGAATTTGCAGTCCCATCTCATGAATGATTTCATCGTGTGTTCCGCCACAAGTCTGCATTTCCTCCTCCATCAATTCCATTAGGTTGACTTGTACGGCAAGAGGATCGCGAATATCATGTGCGATAACGTTAAACATCTTATCCTTGAATGTATTGAGCTCAGCTAGCTGTTGGGATTTCTCGAGTAATGTGGCCTCATAGTTAACCGCCTCAGTTACATCGTTTAACATCACCATCTTGCCAACCTTCTTTTGTTTGTGGTCAATAATCGGCGTCAAATAGATGTTATAAAATCGATCCTCGTTATCTCTTGAAATTTTCAACCTTTCATTGATTGATACCTTCTGAGTAACGATATCTACTATGTGGGGGTAAGACATAAATATTTCCGTTACAGGCTGTCCAACGGCTGCTTTCTCATTTATCCTAGCCATGAACTCATTAGCTGATTGATTATATCCCGTTATTTTATTATCAAGATCAATTAAAATAACAGCATCCTGCATCGACTCGAACACCTTCTCTAAAGCCAGAGGAGCAAGTCTTAACATATTAAATTGATAGATTTCCCACATATAGAATATACCTGAGAAAACAAAGCCAAACGGCGAAATATCAATAGCTAAATTAAACATACCGCTCAAATAAATAATCGCAAACCCATAAGGACCCAGGGAACCAATCATCATCAGCATGACTTGCTTCTTCATACGAACCGATGACCGTCGATACTTCTGGATCAATAAACCCATTCCGATTATAAAAAAGAGATACGAATAGACAACATGAAACATGTAAAAGGGACCCACAACCAAGGTTACTAGCGGAAACCCCTCCGAAACATCAATAGACAAGCTGCGATAATATAAATGGTGCCACTCGTTTGTATTATGAGCAATAATTGTAATTATGGGTACGATCATTAGTAGCGCAATAATAGGTTTGCGAACAAGTGCCTGCCGTCCCGTATACTGCAACACCATAATAATCCATACTGTCGAGGCAAAAGGAATACCCACATACTCAACTCGAAGCCAGAAACGAATTTGTTCCAGCGTGGGACTAATAATTTCATAGGCATAACCTAATGTGTAAAAAGCACCAGCCAGCATGCCTAGTCCATAACTGACGGCGATGGGTAATTCCCTTCTTTTCCAGCAGAGATAACATAGCATCAGTAAGCAGCAAGTTGCCGCCATCAGCAGCGCTGATAAGGACATATTGTATTTCATTGATGCCAGCTCCTGTCAAAGTTAGGTTTGAGCGATTTGTACTATTTTATCAAGGATGATTAAGTTAGCCTATAGTAATCAACAAATAAACTAAAGCTTCTCTGAAAGCGCCCTGCGTATCGTTCTATGTAGTCTATCTTGTTCAACAGGCTTCACCATGTAGTCATAGGCATGAACCTCGAATGCAGCCGAAGCATATTCTTTATAGGAAGTAACGAAAACAAGCTTCACCAGTCTGCCTTGCTCTCTTAACCGGACAGCGAGCTCAATTCCATTCTCTCCTGGCATACGAATATCTAAGAATATGAGGTCCACATGATGATTCATCACATAAGATAAGGCAGCTGTGGTCTCCTGAAAGCTCCCCACGATTTCGATCCCATCTATTTTGGCAAGCATTCGTTTCATAATGAAATGCATAGCTCTCTCGTCATCTATAATAATAACCTTCATCCTGCACCCCTTTTCTGTTAGATATCAGTGTAACTTAGCCTAATGACTGTAAAATGACAAACTTGGATAACGTGAAGCTTATCTCTTCCCAAACAGAACAGATGGCTAACGGACTCAGGAGCTCTTATTTGCTCAAAATCTAATGGTTTTATTTTGTAACGAACTCCACACACCTTATATCCAGCAAAGTAGCACCCTTTCTCCTCAATATGACGCAATAAGACCACTGCAGTTCGTTAGAACAAATTAGTAGTCATTTTGCCGCTAATAAGCGCTATACAATTCGTTAGCCTCGACACAACTCCCTTCTTGGATGCGGGAGACAGTCATACTCGGGCGGCGGCTAACCTGCTGGCCGAATCCAGCTTCCACGCTTTATAGCACAAAGAAAAGGCACATTCTCCTCAACTAAGTTGAAGGAACGCACCTTTTCTATTAAACGGGCTTTTACAGCGGCCTCTACACAGACAGCTCTTACTAGCTCTATGTTATGACACTATAAAAGCATCTACATCTGTATAAAAGCCACTGGATGATGGATTCTTGTCACTGCGGACTTGAATTTTTATCGTATGTGTTCCGTTGCTCAATCCGCTTTTACTGTAGAGCACCTTCTGCCTGTTCCATGTAGTGGAATACGTATCCACGGTTTGATCCAAAATACCGTCAATATAGACATCCGCTTTCCCATGATCCGTGTTGGTTCCACCTATCCATTGAATTCCGATTCCAGTAAATGAGTACTGGGCGTAGCTGCCGGATGAGGCAGAATAATTTACGGTTGTATTTACATAGCCCGGTGAATAATTGGCCACCCAGCTACCTGAATAAAGGATGCCGGATTGGCTATTATCTACGTATTGTTTCGGTAAAGCTGTATAGGCGAATGAATCGATATCGGTAATATAGCCGCTTGAAGCTACGTTCTTATCGCTACGGACTTGAATCTTAATCGTATGTGTTCCGCTGCTTAATCCTTTCTTGGCATAAAGAACCTTTTGCTTGACCCACCCATCGGAATACGTATCCACGGTTTGATCCAAGATGCCGTCAATATAAACATCCGCTTTTCCATGATCGTTGTTGGTTCCACCTATCCATTGAATGTCTGTTCCTTTGAACGTGTACTGAATGTAGCTTCCTGGTGCGGAAGCATAATGCACATTCGTATTCAGATATCCCGGTGAGGCAACAGAGATCCAACTGCCTGAATACGTAATGGCAGGATCGGCATCATCTGTGAATACCACGGGAGAAGTTGTGTAGGTTAATGCATCGATATCTGTAAAATAGCCGCTTGAAGATGCATTCTTATCGCTGCGGAGTTGAATTTTAATCGTATGTGCTAAGTTGTTTAGACCTGTTTTTGTATATAGTACCTGCTGCGTCTTGGTGTCATAAGAGTAGGTATCTACGGTTTGATCTAGAACCCCGTCGATATAAACATCTGCTTTTCCATGATTGTTGCCGGTAGCCCCTATCCATCTTACACCTGTTCCCGTAAACGTATATTGCATGTAATCTCCGCCTGTAAACGAATGGTGAAGGTTTTGTCTCCAGTACCCGCTATCTTTCTTACTGATCCAATTGCCTGAATAGGTTGGTCCTCCAGTAGCGCTGTCATCTACCGGTGTCCACATCTCTGGGGGGGCAGGAATGTTGGTCGGATCTACAACCTTAATGTAGTCCACGAACAAGTCATTTCCACTATCGGAATCTGCGCTAAGCTGTATGGTGTTCGAGCCGGCGAGCAAAGTAATTGTTTCTACCTTAGTCTCCAGCTTCTTGGACATAGTCGTGCCCAAACGGATGTTCTTAACTTTGCTGGCATTCACATTTAGTGCGATATTTGGTAATGTGGAATGTTCCCCGGAACCATAAGAATATCGAATATACAGCTTATATTCCTTTGTCAAAGGTACGTTTACATTGAATTGCGCAGCTGATCCAGCCGTCCTTACTTTGGCGTATCCGTCTCCCTTATAGTTAATAATCTGATTGTCACCTGTAGTCGCTCCTCCGGACAAGGTTGCGTTCTCAGCCTGATAATAGGTTCCTGCGGTATCGGGGTCGTCCGACTGTAGAAAAGCATAGCTTAAGCTGTCAACATATAGAGAGGGTGAGGAATCGCTGGCAGCAAGTTTAATATCAAACGTATTACTGCCTGCATTCAGATAGTAGACTCTAGCGTCTTCTGTCCATTTACTCCAATACTGTTCCGTATACGTAGCCCCAACTCTAGTCTGTCTGCTTCCGTTCACATATACGCTGACCGTTCCCTCCGTAGCGCTTGTATTCGCATACCTGAAATTAACGATATAATACCCAGCCTGACTGGTATTGACGTTAAATCTGACTCCGTTCCCCGCAGTACCGAAGCCGGTGACATAACCTGAACCGGTATATCCGTCTTTGGAGCTACCTATTGAGGTGCTTCCCAACAAAGTCGCATTCTCCGCTTGAAGTGTAGTCTTTGTCTGATTGGTGAGATACACGGGCAAATAATGAAACTCATACGGGGAAGATTGATAGTCTGTTGCCGCAAAGGCCCACATTTTTTTCCCGCTGTTCTGCATGTAAGCATTGGTTAATGCAAAATGGGTAAGTCCAGGTGTGGTTGCCGTATCAACCTGATGATCCAGTATTTTGGTCCATGGGCCCCAAGGGTGCGGTGCTTCATATACCCAGAAAGGAGAAGGTGTATTTTGCCACGATAACATGTTGGTCAAAATATATCTGCCCAGATTCTCATTGTAGACAACCCAACCAAAACCAATCACCCCGGTTTGTGAATACATCGGTGTAATTTCCGCAATATTGGTTGTCCAGTTAGAAGCAAGCGAGCCATCCCCTCCAATTCCACCTTTGTAATATTGATATTTGGTGGCATCCAGTAGAGGAAGGTCTGTACGCAATACCCTTAATAAATAATAGTCATCCCGATAATATAGCTTATACGGGTTACTTGCATCGGAAGAGTTATTGGAAGGAGACAGCATATATACATAGAGGTCTGCCTGATCGACTGCCGGCGCAGCTCCCCCCTTTCCATATTGATAGAAGCTAGGCCAGCCAAAAGTCGATCCAAGTATTGCACTTGTATTTGTACTGCTTGTCCACGTTTGCCCACGATCCGTTGATTTTTTCAAAACAGGATTATGGAAGACATCGGTTCCATTGGGGCTACTGGTACCCCAGATATATAGCACGCCATCAACCTCATATGAAGTGGTGTGATATGCGCTACTGCCAGATGCGCCATCATCCGATCGATTGGTAGTGATTTCTCCATTAGCGTAATCCGTTACCCTGAACGATGATTGGTCTTCCGGTACCCCTTGAAATCGAATCAATTTCGAATTCGCATGGCCCACCTCACCATAATCCCCATCGGAAATCCCTGTGCCATCATCATGTTGACCTATTACCGTACCATCGGAGGTCATGGACGCGCTCCAGGTATCACCGAAGCTTCGCAACCCATCCTGAGCATCATAATAATGAACGTCACCAAGAGCAGCCATCGTCGTTGCGGCTCCTGCTGCGCTTGCCACGTCCGGTTTAATAACGATTAGGGAAGATTCTACGAGCAAACAAGCGGCCAAAAAACTTACAGAACACAGCTTCATAAATCTTCTTTTCACCATTTGAGATTTAGAAAACATATATACCCCTCCCAGTCAATTAGATAGCGCTTACAATTGAACACAAGATTATCATACCATTGGCACTTAGGTATGATAATCCGCTAAGCTGTTCAATTAACTTAACTATCCTGCTATTATTTAATCGAATCTTTCGAATTTAATGATGCTTTGTTTGACGGATTTTCGATAGACGCTTGGGGAGATGTGATTGGTTTTTCTGAAAATTTCGTTAAAATAATTCGGATTTTTATACCCCACTAATTTCGATATCTCGGAAATGGTTTTATTCGTGGAGAGAAGCAGCTTCTTAGCTTCATCAATGCGGCGGGTAATTAAATAATTGATGGGGGAGTCACCGGTTTCATTCTTAAACAAATGTGAGATATAGTGCTGGCTTAAGTGAAAGGTTTTCGCTATTTCCTTAAGGGTTACTTCCTTCATATAGTTCTCGTTAATATAGTCTATGATGATCTGTCCAATGGAATAGGTTTTATTGAGAGTGTGCAGGTGATGGAACTGGTTAAGCATTCTTAGAAGCATAATAATTAAAGAAGTCAGTTGATTATGACAAACCGTTTGATAGCCGATGGCTTTATTTTGACACTCGTTAATAATCTCAGAAAGAAAATATTCAACTTTATATGAATATTCGTTCTGGGATAGAATGGGGGATATTGTTCTGGGAATTAAGTCACCTTCCTTAAATCCATCAATGCTAATGTTACCAATCATGCAGTAATAAGTGTGCAGGGGGTTGGACGGATTAGAGAATTCCTCATGAATAACTCCCTTGTTGAATATAGCGATATCTCCCTTTTGCACATGGTAACGCTGATTGTTGACAATGAATTCCCCTTCACCCTCGGTGATAAAAATGATCTCGCTATAATTATCATGTTTATGTACTGGAAAATAGAGATGGGGCTCATTCTCGATTCGTCCGCATCCGATAAGAATTGGAGGTTTTTTTAAATAAAAAATAGATTGTTTGAACTCCGTAAAGCTTAGATTGGCCATATAGATCCCTCCCATGGTGTACATACTAAAAACCATTTTACTTGAACAAGTTAGTCTACGCTTACAAATTTTGAAAAAACCATGGAGAGTGCTACTAACACACTCCATGGCTCTTATTGACCTGCTTTGAATGGTTCGCTTATTAGCGTAGTGTCATCTAATAATTGACTCCAGAAACCAAGATAATATTCGAATAGGGGGTTACTTCACCACTTCGGATACATGCTATGGCTGATTTGGACAATTCTTTGAACTCAGTGTGTGGAACAAAGCTAGGATTAACTCCGAGAAGCACGCTTTTCATTTCCTCCAGCCTATGAGGTGATTGCTGTTCCGTTTCTTCAGCAATAATCACTTCCTCAATGCAAAGCTCAATTAATACCGTTCGGAGCACATCCATGAAGGCAGGCAAGCCCGGAACGAGAGAAAGATCAATCCGCTTCACATGAGGTGGAATGGGAAACCCCGCATCACAGATAACTAGCTTATGGTAATGCCCTATACTCGCAATAACCTCAGATATATTTTGATTAAGAATCCCTGTTTTTTTCATTGGCACTCCTTAACATCTTTATTAGGATACTAGCCTTCTAGACATTAATGAGTTAAAGGGCCAACACGGCCTTTGTTCTTTCACGGAAATAAGTAGCTGATTGCATAACTAGATGATTAAGAAACTGCCGCTCCGGCTTGCCATACATTGCAGGATAAGGATCTCCACCAGGCCCAAGCGGTTCAGGCGTAATATATTTACCCGGTTGATTGAAGCCTAGTAGATAGAGCGCCATAATAATAGTATCCAAATCTAGCGATCCATCCCCGAGTGCCCCACGGTTGCTATCTGCCATGTGAAGGTTGAGCAACTGCTCTCCTGCAGCAAGTAATGCTTCGGCAATATGTACCTCTTCTACCTGCATGTGATACACATCGGCGTTAATATGTTGCACTCCTTTGTGATTAACCGCCTGAATATATTGTTGAGCGTCAGCTATTGAATGAATGAAGCTTACCTCCGCTGCACGCACAGGCTCTATCGCTGCTTTAATATTATGCTCGATGAATAAATCGGCGACCAACCTCAGGTTATCGACACTGCGGTCAAACTCCATGCTGTCGTAGGGCTTATTCCTACCGACGGCTCCAGGTACAACTAGGATATACGAACCACCAACAGCGGCAGTAAATTCAATCTCTCTTTTCAAATAATCCAATGCAGCCTGCTGGTGAACCGCCCGATTACTAGAAAGATCGTTATCCGGCGAGAACATTCCACAAACTCCAGCTACTTGTATGTTATGCGCACCTAAAATATCTAGAGTTTCCTTGGCATTATAACCAAGAGAAGTTCCATAATGATTACCGTGCAGCTCAATAAATCGGATATCCGCACTTTGTAATCTCTTGGCTGTTTCGGTTAGCGACTCCATCCCAAAGCCCCAGTTGCTCCATGAGAAGTTCAGCTCATTCTGCAACCGCGCCGGATGATTCTTTTTTAATTCCAAGAAAGCTGATTTAATTTTCTGATTCTTCTGTTCATAATTTTGCATCAAGATTAGCCTCCGTTAGGGATATATGGTTAGGGCATGGCTGGGTAGTTAGGTCCAAAATGCTTCAAGAATACTAAAGGCTCCCATAGACTGTCGTTTGTTATGGTAATTCCCGCTTGTGCGGCTTGCTCACTAACGAAGAACTCATCTCCACTCATTTGTCCAAAACGTAAAGTACCTGCTGCCTCTGTATCATGCACACCAAACTTACCATGACCTTGAACCAAAATAGTTCCATAAGCAACAGGATCTTTAACGACAACAGTTTGCCCCGGAAGAATGGTTAATTCCTTAGCTCCAAAATATTCATTGCCATACGTAATCCACTTCTCTATATGCCGCTCATCTGAATGCTCACAAGTAAGAGGTGGGCGGAAATAATGTTTCTTATAATGAGGATCAACGTTTTTCTCCCAGTCCATTAGGCTAAGAATATAATCGATATCCCGTTTTTGATCATCTGGGCAATTCTCCGTTAAGAACTCATAAGGATAAACCTCGCCCGAGACAATATTCTCATGAACCGAGTTCACATCACTATTCCATTGGGGCTCATAGGTTAAATAAGAGCCTGGAGCATGCACCACTCCCGGAGGAGTATACCAGCCTGTACCCAATTCAATCCGATAGGCGCGGGAAAGCTCTGTAATGCGATTGTCTCCTGCTTCATAATCGAGCAGACGAGCCTTAACCTCCTCCATCGTTACATCAGGATCATAACCAAAGTACGTAACGGGAAACTGACCAGGATGGTTATTTAATTGCGGTGGAAAATAGTAAGCTTCTGGTTTACCCATACGTCCCACTAAGGCAGCAGCCGCATCATCCAAGTGCAAATGGTGAAAAAGTGGCGTTTCGAAATCGAAAAATTTGGAGTACATCGGCCAGGTCCCGTATTTCTCATATAGCTCTTCGCCAATAATCTCCGCGCCTAAGGCTTCAATCGCATCTTTAAGCAGGAATTTGTCGCTAGCATCTGGATTAACCGCTACATAACTCATTCCTTCATCTGCTGGTGCAAGTGGACCATTCATCGCTGGAATAACCGAAGAAAACCATCTCTCTTTAATGGAGCCTCTTTCGGTGCCTAATGCATAATAATCATCGGGATGCAGCCGTAGCCGTTTACCCGCTTGTGCAAATCGTCTAGGTACGAATACCGGCTTAAGCCGAAAAATACCCTGCCCTTGTTCCAATGTTGCCCGAATTTTATCTTTATTCGTCATCTCGGCTCAGTCTCCTTATATCCATCTAGGCTTCTATTAGAACAATCAGCGATCTAGGCTGGACGACAGCGTAACCTTCACTGCTTTCCGACTCATCCTGCCCTACTCTATATAATTGAAAGCTTGCTTCACTATTCGCTAACGTAACCTGAGCCTCTAGAACCTCCAAGCTCTGATTAGCCAATACAACCGCTCTTTTACCATTCGCAGAATTAATGAAAACACTATATACCAGTTCCTGTTGAGGATTCGCTCCTGCTACAGTCGCCCCCATTGTATCTTGAAAGGTTCCGTGCCAAATGTACTCTTTTAATCGGTTTCTCAGCTGCTGCGCTTGTTGGCCATATTCAACGGTACGCGGATAATCCGTTAAGCGGCCTTTGAAATGATAAGGCTCATAATTAATAATATAGCCATAGGCCATGCACTGATTAACCATTTCACGATCATCCCAGCCTGTCAGGCAAGTCGCTATTTTCATTGCTGGATCCATGAATTTCCATGCTGCTCGATGGTTAATCTCCCAGCCCGCCCACTTGTCCGTACTTCTCACATAATTGATCGGGTAATATTGTGTTAAATGATCATTGCTGCCTTCCCCTGCCAGAAGAAACTCTGGATTGTGTGCTTTAGCTGCCTTATGAATTTCCTCCGCAAGCAAGGTTGAACCTTTGACGTTATTCTCTCCATAGCGATGGTTATGAGTGGGGTCAAAGCAAAGCAGCCGTTCGTCACTAGTAAGCTCGTCATAGAGCAGCCCGCTTGAGCCGAGGTCCAATAGCTTCTGTAATTCTCTTAGTGCCAATTTACGATAATCGCTTGATAGATGGCATAGCATGGCCCCTGTCCGACGGCTTCCACCGCCCAACTGTTGAGTTATGGTTTGATAAGCATAGCCCTGAAAATAAACAGGATCTCCGTACATGTCTTTCATCGTATGTTGTTCTATCTCGGCCTTGTATTCGGGTGTTGTACGATCTGCCCATTTGAACTTACACATCAAGTAAATACGCACACCCAGCTGCTCTATCTGTTGAATAGCGGATTGCAGATCCTCCCATGTTCCCAATTGCGGATTAATATCCTGGAAGGGTTCATCTCCATCCTGGCCGCCACGTGCCCAACCAATCAGCTGAATCGCACCAACACCGCGTTCCTTCGCCTCTCTAGCAATGTCCACTAGCTCTAGATAGGAATTCTGACAGCAGCCCTCGGGAGAATTAATATGCAAGGTCATCCAGCAATCAATTTCTTCAGCCCATGCGGGAAGCGGCTCGTGCACATGCCAGGTTTTACGCCAATCCATGTAAGTCTTTAAGCCTTCATGCCAGGTACCTTCGTACAAACGAATGACCATTGGAGCCAGTGTCATGCTTTCCCCCGGTTGAATAAACGGCAAGCGAATCGCGCTCACTACATATCCAGCAGGAATTCCATCGATTTCATCTTCCTCCATAACGCGGCCATGCTTACTATCCCCGTATCCTGGCTTTAATTCGTGGAGAAAATTAACGATATTCTGAGCTTGATCATGCTGACCTAGATAAATCCCATTCACACCATTAGTCATTAGAATAAATGGCGTCAACACACTGCTTTCTGGATAGGTCATGAGAAAGCTTGGATGGTCTGTCCCCCAATAACCTAATTGGTTAGGAAAACTCGGGCCATGCGAAACCTCGCGGAAACCACCGCACATAGTCATTGACATCGAGCTTAGGTGAGCCTCACCCTTTTGTTCCCGGAGTCCACCAAGACAGGGGGCCCACGCTTCTTCAACAATAAAGGGTGATTGGTTATCTATCTCCAGCTCGAAATGGACCTGATCCGCTTCCAAGCTAACCGTTAATTCAACTTTAATAGCGAGTACGCCTGATTTATCGCCTTCAACCTGATCCCACTTCAGCTTAACTTTATTCGATCCAAGCTGCCCATAAGAGGAAAGTGACTGTCGTTCGCTTAATACACGGTTGTTTCGATGCTCTGGCATAGGTACGGTTAAGCGAATCCCCATAGCTAGCTTGGGCTGGCGGATGACCTGCCAGTCGTTCTGTTTATTCAATAACCCAACCAATGCACCTGTCTCTGGGTCAAATTCTACAGCTATATAGTCATTCTCGAGTCGATAATTCACTTATGCTCAACCTCTCACTTCATAATAGAAAATAGAAAACACATTGACTACCCCTTAAGCGCTCCAGAGGTAAGCCCGCTGATGAATTGCCTCTGAAAAATAATAAACATGGCGATAACAGGTAATGTTGTAATGACGAGTGCAGCGAACAATTTATTGAAATCCATCATGCCCCACAAGCCTTTGAAATTACTTAAGGCTAAAGTGATTGTCCGTAACTCTGGATTATTAATCACAATTAAAGCCAGCGGAAACTCATTCCAAATGGTCATAAACTGTAAAATAACTACGGTTGCTAGACCGGGTCTCGAGAGCGGAAGCATAATTTTATAAATCAATTGAAGTCGGTTAGCCCCGTCTATGCTTGCACTTTCCTCCAGTTCAAAAGGAACCGATCGTAAAAAGGCCGTCATTAAGAAAATAGAAATCGGCAACCCTATAGCGATATACGGTAAAATTAAACCCCACAAAGAATCAATCAAATGGAGAGATTTCTGAATCCGATACAGTGGGATAAGAATGATTTGAATCGGTAGCAGCATAGTCGAGATAAACAGCGTTAAGATTAGCTTTCGGCCTCTAAATTCAATTCTTGCTAAAGCATAGGAGGCAAGATAACAGAAAACGACAATGAACAGTAAGGTAACCACCGTTACGAATGCGGTGTTCCCCATAGATTGACCAATCTTTCCCACTGTCCAAGCTTTAGAGAAGTTAGTCCATAGAAACTCCTGTGGAACAATGCTCCATGGTCTTGCGAACATATCCTTTTGATCCTTCAGTGAAACTCCAAGCATCCAGAGAAGTGGATACAATATAGTAAGCGAGAATACGGACAATAAAAGTATTCGTAACATCACATATAAAGGCTTTGCTTTCAATACGATTCACCTCTCTTAAGCACGCTGATCTCTTTCCGATACTCTAAGCTGTACAAACGTAATAGCTAGAATAATGAGGAACAGAGCGAATGCAATAGTCGTTCCATAGCCGACATTATTCGAAGCTCCGAAGGTTTGTTTATACATATACGTCAGAAGCACATTTGTCGAATTGTAAGGACCACCATCGGTCATTACGTAGATAATATCAAACACATTAAAGGCTCCCATAGCCGAAATTACTATGTTTAATAAAGCGATTGTTTTTAATTGTGGCAGCGTAATATGGAATAGCTTCTGCATAGCAGAAGCACCGTCAACCTCAGCGGCTTCATAGAGATTCTTCTGAATACTCTGTATTCCAGCTAAGAATAACACCATGTGATAGCCCGTCCAGCGCCAAATATCGACAAAGATTAAAGAAAGTAAAGCGGTACTCGTTTGACCCAGCCATTGGATGGGCGTTTTGATAATGCCTAACTGGACAAGAATTGCATCCAGCATTCCAAAGCTTGGATTATAAATCCACTGCCAGAGTATTCCTATTGCTACGAACGACATGACGGCAGGCATGAAGAATACCGTCCTGAAAAATACAACCCCACGAAAGGCTCCATTCAGTAGAAGAGCAATAAGAAGAGCGAGTACTACCTTACCGAAGACGGTTCCCAGTGCATAGAGCAGGTTATGCTTTAATGCTAGATAAAACTGTTCGTCCTTTAACAAAGCTACATAATTATCAATACCAATGTATTTCATCTCACCAAAGCCATCCCAATGGTGCAAGGAAATCCAGAATTCATAGGCAAAAGGAATTAAGACAAAAACAAGAAACAACAGCAGTGCAGGAAACAATAAAAGATAGGCCGTCCATGTATTTCTTAATTTGCGAGTCAATCCAGGTACCTCCTATCTTAAAGAGAAGGGGAGGATGCAGCACTCGCATCCCCACTCCATCTGCTTATTAATGACTAGACAGACTTACTTAGTGCTATCGAAATCATAGCCGCCCGCTTTCAACTTATCATATACCGCTTGAATTTTAGCCATGGCCTCATTCGCTGGTAGTATCTGACCTACAACCGCTTGAATTTGGGCTTGGAATTCTTCGGTAATTTCCTTCGGCCAATACCAATCTAAGAACGTTACGGTCACTGGAATATGTTCATCCTTAAGCTTAGCTACAACATCACTGCCCTTAGTAGGTACATTTTTATTGGCTGGGAGCGCCATTCCGCTAATGTCTACATACTTCTGATGAACAGCATCGGATGTAAAATACTCTATTAATTTCACCGCTAAATCTCTTTTCTCTGGTGCAACCTTGGCATACAAAGCAACACCATCTCCACCTGCACCGGTCATTTGAACCTTAGCTCCTGCTTTAACTGTAGGGAACAAAGCTACGTCAAGCTTATCGGCTAGAGCTTTGCTGAAGCCATCCAATTCCCAGCTTCCACCGTAGAACATAGCTGCTTTCTCAGCAATAAACAAAGCACGCGCGGCATCCATATTAGTTCCGTTCACACCATCTTGAAGGATTTTATCTTTTCCGAATTTCCCGAGATCTTCCATGGCTTCAACAAAATCAGGATCTGTAAACTTTGCTTTACCCTGTAAGGCTGCAAAGGTCCGATTAACGGAATCATTCCCCGAGGTCTGGGCCAAGGTTTCAAAGTACCACATTGGATACATGAATTTATCTCCACCGCCAAAAGAAATAGGTGCAATCCCATTCTCATTAAAGACCTTCGAAACGGCTGTAAGCTCTTCAAAGGTAGTTGGTACCTTCAAATTATATTTCTCGAAAAGAGCTTTATTGTAATACATAGCGCTTGTTGTAGCGCCGCTCCAAGGCAATGCGTAGAGCTTTCCACCGTAAGTATAAGTATCTAAAGCGCTTTGGTTAAAGCGGTCTGCCGGTGCTGTAATATCATTCGTTATATCAGCTATTAAGCCTTTAGAGTAGAAATTACGAATGAATTGTCCGTTTGTAAATAACACATCTATGGATTCATTGCCTTGAGCTGAAATCGTAAACTTCTGTAAAAAGTCACTGGATTTAATCGAGACGATTTGCAGATCGACATTATTTTCTTTTTTGAAATCACCGAACAGCTGATTAGCTTTCGTTTCATCGCCGAACACATTCTGATCATCCTGTGCGTATACAATTAATGTTTGTTTCTTACCGGTGGCTGGTGCTGTTGTTCCCGCGGTTTCTGATGTTGCTTTATCCCCACTTCCACAAGCTGTTAATGCCATCACACATACGCCCAACATTATAATCATTCCATTGCGCTTTACTAATTTAAACATGGATTGACCCCCAGTGATGTTTTTTTGTTATAAGCGCTTACATTGCGGCTTACGTGTTTATCTTACTCGTAAAATCGCGATTTGGAAATTAACTATACTGCCGACTAATTACAGTTATCTTGCTATTCCCCGTTGTAGGATGAAATACAATCAAAGTCTTAAGTAGTTAAAGTTTTTACCTTTCTTTACCTCGACACAAAAAAACCACAGCCGAAAATCTCCGTGTGGTTTATGATAAAAAATATAAGGCTTACTCGTCTTGGGGCTCCCAGTTGAAAGGAAGATGCAAAATGAATGACTTCGATCCTATTCGCCTACTTAAAAATTTGTTTTTCACCTCCATCCACATCTACCATTATCGAGCCAACGCTGACAATGTGTTGAGCAAGAAAACACTCCATACCTATGCGCTATGTAGTGTGACCAATGGCAATGGTGTGATTTCAATAAACGGAGTTGTTTACCAAGCTGGGCAAGGGGACTTATTTTTGCTGCTTCCAGGGATGATCGTAGAGGGCAAATCATATTCTGCAGACCCTATTCAATACACCGTTATCCTATTTTCCTGTATTCAGTTAGACAAGCAATTAACAGGGTGGCGGGCCATCCCTCCCCTTTTTCCTACCATAGGTAAACCAACCCTTACTTCCGGCACCTCTTCCATTAAGGAACTGATAGATCCGCTATTAGATCTCAATAAGAATAAGCGAGTACACGATAAAATCACGCTGAAGTATACACTCTCCAGATTGTTGCTCATCGTCATGAAGGACTGGAATACCCACGAATATAAGCCTGAAGAAGTCGGAATGGAGCATACCCTTGCTTATATGAACGAAAATTACATGAAAGATATTAAGATTGCTCAATTAGCCAAGATGGCTGGCTTTAGCAAAAATCATTTTACAAAAAGATTTAAATCTCAGATGAACATGACGCCCACCGAATATTTTCTAATGCAACGTATGGCAAAAGCCAAGCAGCTATTGTTTTCCTCTGACAAAATCAAGGAAGTCGCTCAACAAGTGGGCTATAAGGATGAACATTATTTCAGCCGGGTTTTCAAAAAATCCGAGGGCGTAGCACCCACTTTTTATATGAAAGATAAATGCCATCGTATTGCTACCTTATACTACGGACTAGACGATCATTTAATTACCCTGGGTCTAGAGCCTATTGCCGCCCTTTCCTATGCCGAGAGGGTATCACATACTTACCCTATACCCGATCTTAGCGAGCATAGTCGACAAGATTTGAAGTTCGACGGTCTAACCCGAAATTATTATGATAAGCTGATCAAAATAAAACCAGATCTCATCATTACAAGCGACCGTATGGTACCTGATGACACCTTAAATCAAATTGCACCTACTGCCGTACTTAAGCATTCCAACCACTACGGTCACACTCTGGAGCATTTGGCGAAAATATTGGGTAGAGAGCAGCAAGCGACAATGTGGATGAACAAGTATGCGGAGTGCAAGGAAACGCTGAAGAAGAAAATTAATAGGCGTTGGGGGAAGCAAACTGCCTATTTTATCAGAGTCAGTCCGAGCTTTTACCGAGTATATGGAAGAATGAATCAAACAGGCTATCTCCTTTATGATGATCTTGGCTTAAGCCTCCCAAGGGATTATCCTACGAATCAGTGGGCTGTGGATATTCAACTCGAGGACTTACTACTATATAATGCGGATCACATTTTTCTAATGGCCGATCCAACGAAAGGTTCAAGACAACGGCTGCAAGATCTACTGCACTCTGAACAATGGGCTACATTAAATGCAGTTCGAGACCATCATGTCTATGACGCAAGCGATCTATTATTCAAAACGTTGGGCTCAACGGGGAGAATGTAGGCAATGAATCATGTTGCCAAACAGCTGGGGATATAGCATGGGGTAATTATCCACCAGAAAAGAAGGGAATAATCCATTGCTAAGCGAATCACGTTTCTCTATCATTAATTGATGAGAATGATTATTATTCTTATCATTATAGAGAAAAGAGGAATCATACAGATGTTTAAGAACCGAGGAATAGTATTCCTATTCACTACCATCATGCTGCTTATCTTGGTAGCTTGCGGCGACAAAAAAGAACAAACGACACAACCAGCACCAACCCAATCAGGAAGTACCCAAGAAACCAATGAACCCGCCAATGCAACAACACGAGAAATCACCCATCTACAAGGCGTGGCTACCGTTCCTGTAAAAATTGAAAGAATCGTCGTCCTATCGGCTGCATATATTGATCATCTGCTTACCATTGGCGAAAAACCATTTGGAGTAAACGTAGAAGTACGGTATGGTAGCGATTATATTCCCTATTTAGTGAACGAACTGGAAGGTGTTCATCTTGTAGGGTCTGCGGACAGCCCAAATCTTGAAGCCATCGCGCAGCTTGATCCGGATGCCATTCTCGTCGAGAGTCGAACAGCAGAAAAGACCTACGCCGAGCTGTCGAAGATTGCGCCGACGATTGTACTTGGCAAAGAATGGCTTGAATACGGAGACGATACGACTGCTTGGACCCAGGATTTATTAACGGTTGCAGAGCTGTATGACAAAGTAGACTTAGCGAAAGCAAAAATCGCTGAATTGGAATTGAAGACAGCCGAAGCGAAAGCAAAAATCACAGCTTTACCCGATAATCGTCTTGCCTACATACGGGTAAGAGATAAAGCTCTTCAGATTTATGCAAAAAAAGGGCATCCAACGAACTCACTGCTATATAATGATCTTGGATTTACCCCAACAGCACTCACTCCCGAGGAACAGCGGGCTGATCTATCCTTAGAGGTTGCCCCCGATCTAAATGCAGATTATATCGTAATGGAAGTTGATTCTAATGGCCACGACAATCTGAAGATGATCAATGAAAGTACACTGTGGAATTCAGTTGCTGCCGTGAAGAACAAGCAGGTCTTCGAGACGGATTCTTTCTGGTTATTTAAAGGCTGGGGTGTTATTGGGCGTGGACAAATTATAGATGATAAGATGATATATTGAAAATTATTCAGTAGGCGCGAATCTAGTAATGATGATTAATAAGGCTACGACTACTTCCTATTTGCTTCAAAATTTTTGTATTTCCCTCCGAGAGCCTGAGGATTTGCCCTATCCTTATGCTATTGAAGAGTTAATGGGCAAGACTTCGCATTTGCCCATTATCGACCTACAGTCATCTCAATTAGGTAATCCGGAGTGGAGCGTTGTTGGCACATTATTTGCAAAACGCTATTCCGTATTTTCTATGGGATTGTTCTCGGCAGCTAGTCTCTTTGATTATCAGTTAGCTTCTTCCCCCGGCATTGTGCGCTTTCGTGTGACACATGCTGCGGCGATGGAGTACCAGACGCAGCTTGCTGTTTCCAATCTATTATCAACAGTAGATTTAGAACAGCGCAGAGAACAGTTGATTGCTTATGCAAAGCATCTGCTGCAACAGCTGGAACAGATTTTTCAATCGGTATCCGCACATACAGGAGCAAGTATTCCCGTCATGTGGTCATTGACCTCGAACAATCTGCAAAACATGTATGCTCGACTCATCGTTAATCGGAGTGCCTGGCAGACAGAGGAACGTCTGCGACTTATCATGGCTGATCATGCTGCGTTGTTTGAACCGTGGAGTGGAAATAAGATAGCGATGAAGCTTAAACCCTTTCAGCATCCACAGGTTCAAGGGGGTTTCTTTTATTTACGCAGACATTGCTGCTTAGCTTACAAGATAAAGTATGCAGGAATGCCCGCTCAAGAAGACTACTGCAGCACCTGCCCCAAATTGAGCCAATCAGAAAGGTTAGTAATACTTTCTCAGGAAAGTGGCCTATGACTGGCTTTTGGATAACAAGCTTGATAACCGCAAGTAGGGCTGTCCCAATGGGGCAGCCCCTTCTTTTTGGGACAGAATTAGTCGGTACCTCCGCTTAACTCTGTCCCTTTCTCATAAGCCACCCTAATTAGCTTGCGGAGTGGGTCGCAATAGTCGGTTTTTTCTACTATGGGAGGAGTCTTTGCTTTCTCCTTCCGACCGCCGCTATCAACACCAGTTGCTCGAAAAATTCGAACATCTCTCTTACTAATCCATTTCGAGGCCATTTTCTCGTAAAACCGCACTTATGATCAAACTATTAGCTTTTTTTCCACAATCAGCAACCCATACAACGAGTGACTTGTCTAATAATGAGGAATCAAAGTAGCTTCTAAATGTTTCATCCATACTACTGTTGTCCTCATGACATAGCAATATCTTCCGAAATTTAATTAACTGTGGTATATCGGTTGTAATAACAGCACGATTGACTTCCCTCCTGTTCAAAAATACAAATTTTCAAATATTAAATGGCACCCTATTCAATGGGTGCCATTAAGTCATGCTCATACGGTTTAGCTGGAGGCTTAATGCCCCCGACGCTTTTCTTTTGCTTTTTCCACCTTTAATTTCCTTATATAGGCCCTTTTTTCTTCTTCATGTTGCTTTGAATATGCATGCTTTTGTAGCTTACGCTTTTCATACTCCAGCTTAAGGGCGGCCTGTGCGAAAGAAGAAGTCCCTTTACTGCTCAATTCAAACGCTACTTGCCTGGCCAGTCGTTTCGGACTAACCTTCCTCTCACCTGGATGTTTGATCTCAACCTCTTCAGTGAGCCTGCTTAGAAGCTCTAAAATTTTACATCTTATAAATTCTAGAACTTCCTCATTTTTCGGTTCTGTGCCAAAAATAAATCTGGCAGCTTTTAATTTCCCTTGATTCTGCTCTTCAACAACTCCAACCCAATACTGACCATCATGAAATACTGTTAACTTCATTCTGACTCCCCCTCTTAATAAAACAAAACGATGGACATCCCGAGGGGGGAAGGTTACTGACATAGCTATCTTGCAATAGCCCATGCGCCTGGACTACCAACCAGACTGTGTTTTTTCGTTTCATGTAAAAGTATAAATCCAAGAAGATAAATCTTCAAGTTAAATCCAAACTTGCCATTACTTGTTGCGTGTTTTCCATTCTAAACCTCTCACAATCGGCTCGATTTAAAGTTCCGGATCTTGGATCACTCTTTATCTTACTTAGCGAATGCCTGTCCCTTTAGTAATGAAATCTTTGTAGGCTGCAATTTTGTCTTTCAGCACCTTCTCTGTGGCTGTTAAGTTTCTGATTTGACTCTGAACAGAGATTCTATGATCTTCGAGAAGATTCAAACGGGCTTGGGCCGTATGCTCTCCTTCTAAATATAAATGCGCATATTCTCTGATTTGTGAGATCGGCATTTGGGTTTGTTTCAACCTCATCACAAATCGCAGCCATGCAAGATTGGAGTCATCATATACTCGTTCTCCATTCGCATTACGTATCGGAGCAATAATCTTTTCCTTTTCATAATATCTCAGTGTGTGTGCAGTTATCCCCAATAATTTGGCTACATCGCTGATCGTATACATACAAGCCCCCGAATCTATCTTAATTTTAAGAGTCCCCCATAATAATAATAATAATAATAATAAACATTTGACTTAGAGTAAACTCTAACCTGTATAATCAAATCGTAGTTGGTACACCATACATTCTCGTAGAAAATGGAGGAAATCAGATGAAATATACTGTAGTTACAGGCGCCAGTTCAGGTATAGGTTATGAAACCGCTCTAGCTTTTGCTGCTCGCGGCAAAAACCTAATTATTGCAGCCCGCAGAAAGGAACAGCTGGAGGAATTAAAGTCTGAAATCACTCGTATCTCCCCCGATGTAGATGTCGTCATTCGAACGACTGACTTATCCGTTTCCGAGAATGCTTATAAGCTTTATGAAGGTCTACAAGGGTTCCAAATCGAAACTTGGATCAACAATGCGGGATTTGGCAACTTTGCTTCAGCCGCCCAGCAAGATTTAGATAAAATATCTGCAATGCTGCATCTGAACATTGAATCGTTGACGATACTTTCCTCTCTTTTCGTTCGTGATTACTCCAATGTTGAAGGAACACAATTAATCAACGTTTCATCCGGTGGCGGCTATACGATTGTGGGAAATGCCATTACGTATTGCGCAACTAAGTTCTATGTGAGTGCCTTTACTGAAGGACTCTCTCATGAATTGAACAGTCAAAGCGCACATATGCGGGTTAAAGTGTTGGCACCTGCCGCAACAGAAACAGAATTCGCGAAGCGATCTTTCGATATCTCGGAATTCGAATATCTCGGTACTGTGCCGAAGTTCCATACCGCGAAGGAAATGGCTGGATTCATGCTTGACCTATATGACAGCGACCGCGTTGTAGGAATCGTGAATGGTTTAACGTACGAGTTTCAATTGAGAGATACCATTTTTAATTATGTGGCGAGCACGCGATAGGAATGGCACGTTACGAAACATGGCCATTCTTCAAAGAATGGCCATCCTCCCCCCGATTTTCCCGACATATCGGTATATCTATTGCGCCAATTGCTCCAGATCCGGCTGCAGTTTATTCCGTAGTACATAGAGCATAACCGCCCCGACAAGGAAAGCAACAGCATCCGCTATGACGAGCGACCAGACAACACCATGGAAGCCATTCATGCGATTCGCGAGATACAGGACAGGGATAAGCGTCATCCCTTGCACGATTGACATAACGAAAGCGGCTGTTCCTTGACCCGTCGCTTGGAAAATTCCTGTGAAGAGCGTTGTCGTCCCCGAAATGAACAGGGATAAGAATGTGACATGCAGAATATAGCTACCTAGTTCAATCAATTGAGGATCATTCGTGAAGAAACCAATCAAATGATCCGAAGTTAAATACACGATGTCACTACGCCGGGATATAAAAAAGAGAAAGTGCCTTTAGAGAAGCACTTCCTCTTTTGACAGAGCATATTAGTTTGCTTTAATACTTTTCCCCGGCGTGATCGTGTAGTGGGTCAGTTGTGATATAACCCAATAAGTAACTCCTCTTATCCGGCACCGGGTCTAGTTCCGTTGATATTGAACATATGGAATCTATAAGGAGAAACGTTACTCACGTTTCTATATTCGAGCAACAACGTTGTCCATGCAATCATGTGGTAAACACATCATTTATTCAACCTCTACCCACGCTAGATCTTCTTCTTAATAACCACAAAGCGACGACAATAAATACCGCTCCTGCAACATAAAATAAAGTTTTACTTTCCTCACCCGTTTTAGGAAGGACTTTTATTTCTACCTTTTCGATTGTCGGTTCAATTGGCGTTGGTGTTGGCTCTTCTACCAGTTCTGGTTCTTCTATTGGTGTCGGTGTTGGCTCTTCTACCAGTTCTAGTTCTTCTGTTGGCGTCGGTGTTGGCTCTTCTACCAGTTCTGGTTCTTCTGTTGGCGTTGGTGTCGGTGTTGGCGTCGGTGTTGGCGTCGGTGTTGGCTGCACGGGATTATTAAATTTCAATAGCACATTTCTTTGCACATCCAATACATTGACTGCGACCGCGCCTAAATCTTGAATATCAGCGACATATCTTGCTGACGAAGTGATGAACACATCGTTGACAGATTGACGCAGCATAAATTGGAGTCCAATATCTACATCCGAAGCCGTATCATCATAATCGCCATTAGCGATTGTTATCGTGAACGCCCTACTGTCAAGACTTACATTGGTGTATGTTGATTCAACTACAGACGCATTTGGATATCTAGCCTTCGTAGCACTATCAAGCTGGACTGATGGTACAATGACAGTTCCATCATAGTTCTTTTCTTTTGCTTTATAGGATACCGATACAACAAGGTTATCATTCGCATCAAGTGATAATTGCTGATCAAATACATCCACATCCGTTTCTGTATACGTTGGCCCTATAGGATTTAAACTGATGTAGTAATTAAACAAATCCTCTCCCGCTGGTGTTGGGGGATAATGCTGATTACGCCAGTTATCCAAATCCGCTCCATTAGTGTAATGCCAAAGTTACTACTTAGGTCGTGCTAAATCGGAATTGTCCGCGGAGTGCAGATACGAGCGAAGCATGTAGGGGAAGTTGCTGTTTTAGAAGTGTGGAAATAAACCCGCGTATGCTGGCAAAGCGTTGTCCGCCTTCGTTGGTACGGAAGCAGCCGGATATTTTTTGCTTCACCTTGGACATGCGGATGTCGCGTTCAGCCTGGTTGTTGTCAAACGGTATTCGGGCATCTCGAAGAAAGCGAAGAATCGACACCTTGTGCTGTTCGAATCGCTGTCCCTGATTGGCTGCTTTGCTTTTGCATTTTCGCCCTTTTGGCCCCGTTTTGGCGCGAACGGCATCTTTTACCCACTCGGTTTTCCCAAGTGCCAGAATGGCGTCGTAGCGCACATCGATTTCGGTGAGGACTTCTTCCGTCAAAGCGACGCCAGCCGCGCGAGACTCTTTAGCCAGCACCCAGCTTCGTTGGAGTAACTCCTTCATCTGGGTCGCCCATCTGTGGCGGTCGTGCTCCGCAATGCCTTGGCACTCTCGAAGCAAATGCGCGTTGCACAGTGCGTGAGAAAACTTAAACACCGGTTTGAAGTACGCCAAGCAGCAATCATGCACGAGCACGCCATCATAAACAGGAAGTACGCCCATGTCTACCAAAGTCTGCCCGCACCGTTTCTCCGTCAATGAGAGTAGCGTCCATTGGTCATCGGAGAGTGTGTGGAGCCATTGTTTTTTGCCGGTTGTACGCATCCCCGTTTCATCGGCGTGCAAAACCGGTTGCTTCACCAATTGTTCACGAATGGCAGGCTCCATTCGCAACGCAACGTCCGCCATCGTGCTCAATTGCGTGATCAAACTCATTTCGCTAGGACGCTGTCCTGTCAAATCAGCAAACAACCGCGAAATGCGATCTAACGGCAAGAGCTGGTACACGTTCAAATACGCCGTCCAAGCCGTAAAACTATCTCCGTACTGAACGGGCGCGTTGACGCGTGTCGGAAAAGCTGCAGATTGACGCGTCCGGCATGTAGGGCAACATTTCTCTTCCGCACGATGTTCAGTAACAACCAAACGAGGTAGCGGTAAATCGAATACTTGCCGTTTAATATAGCGCGTAGCCGGCACGGAC
Source organism: Cohnella abietis (assembly GCF_004295585.1). Classification (NCBI taxonomy): domain Bacteria; kingdom Bacillati; phylum Bacillota; class Bacilli; order Caryophanales; family Paenibacillaceae; genus Cohnella; species Cohnella abietis. The sequence continues at coordinate 6,894,284 of NZ_AP019400.1, forward strand.
GCTAATGAGGAAGCGCAATTCGAACAAGAGGAAACCGAATGGACGACAATCTCATCTGGGTCGGCGCTAAAGCGAAGCGTATGTCCGTCATGCCCTTTAGGCGCCCCCTTTTTACCGCCGGGTTGACGTAGATTGGTCGGTTTTCGGAATCCATCGCTCGAAGGCGGTTTACTACTGTTGTTACTATTCTGACCGAGTTGGCGTTCTAATTCATGAACCCGTTTCTCGAGTTTCTCAATTTGTTTTTCTTGCTTATCTATCACGGTGAGAAGCGCGTTGAAGTAACCCGCAATCTCCTGATCTCCTTTGCAAATCGTGTTCACTTGTTGCGGCGTTAGCATCTTGGTCACGCTCCTCCTTGTTGAAGATGGCATAATAATGAATTCTACACGGACGGAAGAAATCCTTTAAAGGGACGAAAAAAACTCCCACAATATGTGGGAGTCCTAAGTAGTAACTAAACAGTTTCACTATTGTGATGAATACTATGATCCTAACAAGAATGAGGTCACTTATGGTAAGTTTCAGCATAACGGGTCTATCGGCGCAAAATGCTAAAGGAGCGACCGCGGACCTACTCCTTCGTTGATGTTCTTATGAATATCTGTTTTCATGATCTGCACGACAGCCTGACGATTCGGTGCCAGGCTCTTCGAAAAGTCCACTTTGTCTATTGATTAGCCTTACAGAGTTGACCGGCCTTCAGGTCGATTAGCGAAATTTGGGATATACAAATAACAACAGAACGAAAATCATAATCGGGAGATACAGATGAACAAGCAGATTAATTTATAATCCGAATTGCTGATAAACGATCTGCCTCGGTTATTCCCCTCGATGTTTACGGCTAGTGGGATACGAATTATGATTACCGATCATTTAACTGATTGCCTGTAAACTAATCCAAAGTGGAACAAACCACCTATAAACTCATTTACAATAATCAAAAGCTGCCTACACTGCTATATACTTTTATACTTACCCATGTCAGACGAAAGGTGACTCCAATAATTTCGCCCTATTTGTAGTACGGTTCACCGCGTTTTCTATAACGGCATGTTGCTTTTGAGCATTAAGAATAAACATCAATGCATCTTATCCCATTAATATTTTAATTCCGGTATAGAAGTTTTGAATTGAATATTCTTATACCTAATCTTCATCAGTATGTCGGTTAACTCATCTTAATGAAATCCGTTATGAACGATATCTGAAACGATATTTTCATTTTTATACAAACCTACGATAAGCAAATATCCTCTTTAATGAGAACATCTGGTAATCTTAACAACACAAATTGATAATCAATATGAAGTAGAGCCTGAGCCATAATAATTTAGTAAATCCGATAAACCTTCCTTATCAAAATCAAAGTATTAATGTATCTGCATTCTGGTTTGATTAATCGTGTTTGGTAAAAATCGATAGCATCCTTCACGAATGGCATCTGATGATTCCTTGGCGATTTCGATTCTTTCTGGAGTATCGTATATGTTCGCTTAAACACCTACGAGTCCTTACGCCCTCTGTTGGAAAGTTCGCCTCTTCTGCTGACCAAACAGCAGAAGGGGCTTTTTCTTTTTCCGATAATAAAACCTCATTAATAATAAAGTTTTAGACAGCAGCTGGTTTATTCACTCCTTATGTCACAACTATCATTTACAGATCTTGCATTGACACCCCCTCTAAAGAAAGATATAGTTATTGAGGTTGATAATCATTATCATTTAATGAAAAGGGGATACATATGAACACAAACCGTAAGTTCACACTAATAACATTATTAATCTCGGCTATGCTAATAATAGCGCTAGTAGGTTGTTCTAGTAAGGAATCAACTCCGACAACGTCTCCAGCTGCGACTGAATCGTCGGCAAATACTGAAACACCGGCCCCCCAAGATGAAAATACTGAATATCCGATCGTAATCAAGCATGCTTTTGGTGAAACTGTAATTAAGAGCAAGCCAGAACGTGTGGCTACCGTTCAATGGGCCAATCACGATGTTGTTCTAGCACTTGGCGTTGTTCCTGTAGGATTCTCAGCAGCGAATTTCGGCGTTCAAGATGGCAGTGGACTTTTGCCTTGGACAGCTAAAAAGCTCGAGGAACTTGGCGTAAAGAACCCAAATGTTTTCAAAGATACAGACGGTCTTGATTTTGAAGCTATTTCAGATTCTAACCCCGATGTTATTCTTGCAGCTTACTCTGGTATAACTCAGGAAGACTACAATCTTCTTAGTAAAATCGCTCCAGTGATAGCCTATCCGAATGCTCCTTGGGCTACTACATGGCGTGAACAAGTTCTGCTGAATGCAACGGGAATGGGCATGAAAGCAGAAGGCGAACAACTTATTAAGGACACAGAGAGCTTGGTTAACGACAAGCTAAGCCAATATCCGCAGATTAAAGGCAAAAAAGTGGTTTGGGTGAACTTCTCGGGTAAAGATATGTCTAAATTACACATTTATACCCCTGTAGACTCTCGCGTCTCTTTCCTGTTTGAACTGGGGATGGTTTATCCTGAAAGTATTTCGAAGCAGATTACGGATCCTACCAGCTACTCATTGAATTTAAGCGCCGAGAATGCTGCAGACCTTTATGATGCAGATCTCATTATTGGATATGGTAATGAAGAGCTGTATCAAGCCGTTAAAGCCGATTCCTTGCTTGGCAAAATTCCTGCGATCCAAAGAGGATCTGTTGTGTTTATTGATAGCGATACGCCTCTAGTAGCTGCTGGAACCCCAAATCCACTTTCCATTTCTTATACCATCGACGAATACCTGAAATTAATCGGTGGAGCTATTAACAAAATAAATGAATAGTACATCGGTTTCGAATAAAAATACGTTAAACTTGCACATCCCTAAAAATTTCACCTTGGTTCTGATCATTTGCTTGATCTTACTAGGCATATGCGTGATTGCCTCACTGGTCTTCGGTTCTCGGCCAGTGAGTTTTCATGAACTAATAGATGGTTTATTTCACCCGGACGTAGAATCCTACGGTGCGAACGTGGTTCGTAAGAGGGTTTCCCGAACCATTTTCAGTTTGCTGTGTGGGGCAGGACTTGGCGTTTCCGGAGCACTTATGCAGGCCGTCACTCGCAACCCCATTGCCGACCCGAGCATACTGGGAGTGAACACAGGTGCATCATTATTTGTGGTTTGCGGCATTGCGTTCTTGAACATCAGCACCGCGAATCAATATATATGGTTAGCTTTAGCCGGGGCTGCGATTACTGCAGTGTTCGTATTCGGAGTCGGCTCAATGGGACGTGGCGGAGCCACGCCCATTAAGCTTGTTTTGGCCGGAGCCGCTACAAGCGCTGCTCTTTCTTCTGTCGTCACCGCCATAATGATTCCACGCTCTTATGTCATGGATCAGTTCCGGTTTTGGCAAGTAGGAAGCGTCGGCTCGGCAACTTGGAGTGCTATTACTACGTTCATTCCATTTCTGGTCATCGGAATGCTAATCGCTTTTATTACTGCTCCGGCACTAAACGCGCTGGCACTAGGAGACGATGTTGCCACGGGACTGGGCGTTCGAACAGGAACACTGCGGCTTATTGCGGCTCTTGCAGGTGTTCTATTGTGCGGCGCTACTACTGCCCTGGCTGGACCTATTGGCTTTGTCGGATTGTTAGCCACTCACGTCATACGCCTTATTATTGGACCTGATCTACGTTTTGTTATACCCATGTCAGCTATTACTGGAGCTATCATTCTGACGATATCAGATGTAGGCGGTAGGCTCATCCTTAGTCCTGGAGAGCTTGAAGTCGGTGTAGTTACAGCGTTCATTGGAGCTCCAATACTAATAATATTAGCTATGCGATCGAAAGTGCGTTCATTATGAGAAATCAATCTATTGAATTTATTATGGCGGGAAGACGTCAAAGACGCCGCCGATGGATACTTGTCACTAGTCTCCTTGCAGCACTTGCATTCACTCTTTGCTGCGCCATGCTTTTACTCGGAAACACCATCTATCCCGTTAAAGATGTCATTCGAGCACTTTCGGGAGAACAGCTCAAAGGCGTCTCTTTTGCCGTTAATACAATACGTCTACCGAGAATGCTAGCGGGTCTCTTTGCCGGGTTTGCTTTTGGTCTTGCAGGTCACACCTTCCAGACCATGCTGCGCAATCCCCTTGCGAACCCAAATGTCATTGGTGTTACGTCCGGCTCAAGCGTGGTAGCTGTTTATTGCATAGTTGTCCTTCATACAAGCGCAGCTATGGTTTCCATTGCTTCAGTGATTGCTGGTCTTGCCACGGTTATATTTATTTATATACTTTCCAGAGGAAAGACATTTTCAATCGGGCGATTAATCCTTGTAGGGATAGGCATACAGGCAATGCTTGACGCTGTAATCTCCTATCTTCTACTGGTTAGCGCCCAACAAGATGTTCCCTCTGCTCTTAGATGGCTGACTGGCAGTCTTAACGGCTCTCAAATGCATCAGCTGCCGCCTCTTGTCATCATCGTGATTATCTGTTCGCCTATCGTAATCTTACTGGGCAAGCATCTAAGTATATTGGAGCTTGGAGAACAATCGGCTTCTTCACTAGGCGTGAACACGGACAAAACAAGAATTGTTCTTATTGTGAGCTCCGTATTCATGGTTGCTATTGCTACCGCTACCACGGGTCCGATCGCCTTTGTATCCTTCCTTTCGGGACCAATCGCGAAAAGACTCGTCGGTGCAGGCTCCTCGAACATAATTCCGGCAGGCCTTGTTGGCATTAATTTGGTCCTGGCAGCAGATCTAATTGGACAATTTGCTTTTGAGTACAGATTCCCCGTAGGCATCATTACTGGATTACTCGGAGCACCTTATCTAATCTTCTTGTTAATCCGAATGAATCGAAAGGGAGAATTATAATGAAACCGACGCATATTTTTCAAGCCGAGCAAGTAATAGCAGGCTATGAAAATAAAACGGTTATCCACGGTGTAGACCTTGTTATTCCTAGCAATAAAATAAGCGTTATTATTGGATCAAACGGCTGCGGGAAGTCTACGCTTCTTAAAACAATGGCTAGACTTATAAAACCCGCAGCTGGCAGCATCACTCTAGACGGCAGGTCAATTTCTAAAATACCACCCAAACCATTGGCTCGAGTGATAGGATTGCTACCACAGTCCCCTATTGTTCCGGAAGGAATTTCTGTTGCAGATTTGGTCGGACGAGGAAGGTTTCCGCATCAATCCTTGCTCAGTGGATGGACAAAAAAGGATTATGAAGCCGTTGCCGATGCTATGGAAATTATGGATATAACCGAGTTTGCCAATCATAATATTGACGAGCTGTCAGGAGGTCAGCGACAGCGCGTCTGGATTGCAATGGCTCTGGCGCAACAAACCGATATCTTATTTCTCGATGAACCGACAACCTTTTTAGATATCACCTATCAAGTCGAGATTCTTGACCTGCTCACAGACCTTAACCGAAAACACGGAACTACGATTGTAATGGTGCTTCATGATATCAACTTGTCCGCGCGTTATGCAGATCATATTTTTGCGCTTCATCAAGGAAAGCTTGTCGCTGAGGGAGAACCCGCAAAGGTTATTACAAGCACACTAGTTAAAGATATTTTCGGACTTAACTGTATTGTGATAGACGATCCCATTTCGGGATCTCCTTTGGTGGTACCAAAAGGACGATATCATGTTCAAGATGCTTAAATTAAAAGAAGAACCTCTCCTGACTCAAGGAGTGGTTCTTCGAAAATGGTTCCCTGATTGATCAATTCTTTTCAAACCCCTTAATCAATTCCTCGGATTTATTCATCGCTTCGTCTCTATACCTTCAATAAATGATACCAGTCCTCGGGGAATCCAATAAGTCCTTTGTCTACTTCGGTATACTCATCTATAAGCGCTCTTAGTCGCTCGACCCAGCTGTTCCAATATGTTTTGTCATTGATCATATATTTAACTACATACACCGGAGTAAATACCTTGTAGTTATCTTTGATAACCTTATGATCACGAACAAATAACTTCGGAGGGATAGAGAAGTTCCTATTATAAGTGCGTCCATAATGGGCACATATATTTCTAAGATTACTTAGTGCATGAAGCCAACTTGCCAAATAATCACCATTAACTCTAGCGTAATATTTTCTTCCTAGTTCGTTCTTATCCTGCTTCTTCATATTTTTAAACATTTTCGAAAGCACGCCAAGAGTTATTACTTCGTTTACAACCCATATTGGAAATTCTCCATCATACTTATAAAAATAGTGCTTAACAAAAACATCCTTAGATTGCTTTAATAATTGATCTAAGTCTGCAATAAACTTTGCATGTTTAGATGCATCATCAAAGTTTTCGCTATCTATATATCCCATACCATCATACTTATCAGCTAATACTAGAGCGATATAAGTTCTCATCGACACTTCTACAACTTCAATGATTTCCAATAATAATAACCTGAACTTTAAGTCAAAATCGTATAATCTAAATATCTGCTTAAAAGTAACTCCAGCATGAAATACGTCATCCGTCTTTAGCGATAATGTGTATGCTGTAAACCTATAATAGCTTACTCGCTTCAGAATTCCTTTAGCCCATAGTTCATCCTCTATAATTAGTCCCCTGGATTTGAATATATCCAATTGTTCATCAATTGTCTTTGAGGGTTTAAACGAGTGCGAAATTCGGATCATTGGATATCTCCATATAAAAAAATGTCTCGCCCTGGTGCGCAACCTTTACAGGTATGCGTGGCGAGATCTGTTACGAATATCATATGTCAGCAGTTAATATTTGTCAATAAAATTATCTGACAGAAAATCATCTGAGCTTGATAGTGCTCGGCTTTAATGCCAAGACTACGGTGCTTGTGCGCAATCTGTTTCACAACCGGTAAAATCGTCTCCAACTTATCGATATTCTGAGCAGCTTTGGATGGCTGGTAAACAGCAACTGATAGAATCGTTTAGCTGAATATCAGACTAAAAGTCGATCCAATCCAATTGCACTGATTAATAATCGCTCCTTCTTAGCTCCGAGCATTTTTTGTGTCCAGTCTACAAAGCCTCCATCACCAATGTAATACTCTTTACCCTCGATAACTGTCTTTATTGTGAATTGCAGACCCTTATAGTACTGATTTTCCTTTTGAGGAGAGCCTAATCGAATGACCACCTCATTTAATTCTAAACTCTCCCCGTATTCAATGATTCTTGATACTAAACCGGCGCTGTCTTTATAACCATCTCGCTCACTAAAGATAACCTCGATCTTAGAATTGAAGAGTGATTTGAAAATCGTCCGGTAAACTTCTATGTGCTCCCACAATGATTTTTTTTCGAAATCGTATGATCCTTGGTCAACTCCAGCGGTCACCATACAGAATAAGTGAAAATGAGCGAGCATTCCTGGAGTATCACCAAAATACTGTGCTCGTACATGTCTATGGGTACTACAAAATCGCATAGAACCCACTCTACTAGGTTTATGATTTTTAATCAGATCAGCGATATGTAACGCGATAAGATTCGTCGCATCTGAAACAACCTCGGTCCCCCGAAGTGCGGAAATGACCTTATTTTGATCGACTGTGCCTACTACTGAGGTACTGCCCAATGGGGCAACAGGTGACAACTGGAGTGGGGATACTCCCTGATTCACAGCTATTTTCAGAATATCCATTTCCAATTGTTTGAGCTGAAGCGGTTCTACACTCGCTGGATGAACAAACCGATTTTCTGTGTATCTCTTAAGCAGGTCATTTGGAGAAGATTTTCTAACCTTCTCATTAAATACCTTCAAAAGAAGCGTATTTAGATCGCTGCCCGAAATCTGTTCCGTAAGGAGAGTTATCAAATCAGATTTCTCAAGTCTCTTCAGTATTCTTTCAAGGTCAGCTGAAAGTGTGGGTTTCAAATTACCTACTCCTTCTCTCGTCTAGAGAGACACATTTTATTAGAGATTTATGGAATATCTCTAGTGAGAAGATTAGATGACTAGCTTTATTATCGTTCCTCTCAATATAGTATAGGAAACTATAGGGTGCAACGTGTGTTATTCCAAATTCATACAAATGAAAGGCTAGCCCAGTATGTCATTAAGTTGACATACTGGGCCAGCCTGTATCAACGTTCTATCGTGTTACTGAAGAACTTTCCAAAGCCGTAGAAGTACGACGGTAGCTTCAGCTCTTGTCGTTACTCCGTCCGGCACGAATTGATTGCATGCTCGTCCAACTAGAATCCCACGCTCGCAGGCTGCTTTAACATAAGCTCTAGCCCAGGCTGGAATGCTTGACTCGTCAGAGAAAGCTAGGCTTTTCGTTCCGTCAGCCTTCCATTTCAATGCCTTGGAGACCATCGCAGCTATCTCTGTCCGCTTCACCGTCTGCATAGGCCTTAATGTCCCTTCGGAATATCCATCGAGAATTCCCTTGGCTACTGCTGTCTGGGTGGCAAGGCGCGCCCACTCCGGAATACTACTCTTGTCGCTGAAGGGAAGATCGCTCGCTTCGTTAATTATATCGATTCGAAGGGCTCGCAACAGCATAATAGCAAATTCCGTCCGTGTTACGTAACCATTGGGCATGAAGGTGTCGGCATTCACTCCCACCACGATTCCCAGCTCTGCCGCTTCGCAAATCTCTGCCTCAGCCCAGTGACTCTGGACATCTGTAAATGTACATGCCTTAGGAACGTTATTGTTAGTACCAGCATTACGATGAATCGTTACGGTATACGTCTTAATGGTTCCATCCTCAGCTTGAACTGTAATCACCAGCACGTTGGTCCCCACTGTCAGAGGAACGGTCGTCGTCTCCCCTATACGTTTACCCCGCAGTTTAATAATTGCCTTAGAATGAGCAGGGCCCAATTGCAGCTCGACCTGCTCCGCATCTGTCTCTACTTTATAGTCTGTAGTCTTAGGTGTGAATGCAGGCGATAGTCCCAGTTCCTTGCTTGAAGTACTAACGTTCAATTTAACTAGTTCGGCATCGCTAGAGATAGCAACTGTTGAAGGCGGCTCGGCACTTACTGTCACCGTAGAAGCTTGGCCTGTAACCTCCACTCCATTTAGATACACTGTGAAAATATGATTTTTCACGGTTTGAGCCGTATTGTATGGAAGAGTAACGGTTGCAACCGCGCTCGTGTCACTGCTGACAGTTGCTGTGGCGGCTTCGACTCCGTCAACATACACCTTAAGACTTTGCCCGGTCAGATTGGCGCCTGTTATAGTGGCCGTTGCAATGCCTCCGGCAGATGGCAAGCTTACTGAACTAGCAGAAATACTAGCCACCACAGGCACAGCTACGATAAAGCTTGCATTTGCCACATCAAGTGTATTTTGATTCGCGTTCTTAACCACATTCCCAGCAACGTCAACCTCGTATACGCCATCATCCAGAGTGCCGTTAAAGCTTAAGGTAAACGTCTGAGAAGGCTCGTCATAGATTGGCGTATAAGCGGAAAAGCCTACCCCATCCTTCTTCATGCTGATCAATGGCAGCGCATTTGCCGCCGTGAGCTGAGCTCCTCCAGCGATCCAGTATACGGCTTCGCTGACTGAAACGGAGACTTCTGTTGGCGGTGTAGCGAATTGCTGATGATTAATGAAGCCACCAAAGTTAACAACTGGCTTCGTCTTATCGTACAGCAGGCTTAATGTATTGGATGCTGTATTAAAAATTCCTGTTGCATCAGCTGCTGCCGCTGCGCCAACCACTACCGTCACAGCCTGCCCATTCGTTATTGGCGTAATGGTCGCCGTGTAGGTAGCCGGGTTTACGGAAACGAAATTGGAAGCTGTACCGTTTACGACCACAAGGTCATCCGAGGTGAAACCATTTACTCCTTCGCTGAAGGTTATCGTTGCCTGAAATGCTGCGTTTACCGTACCACTTGCTGAGCTGGATATGGTTACTGTCGGTGGGCTAGTCTGATCTAGTAAAAAGGGCTTCGAAACCACATTGGCAACGTTGCCTACCTTGTCTGTTGCTCGGATGTGTAAGTACCAGTTGCCATTCCCACTAGTCTGACGTAACGTATCCAAGTCGCTAAAGGTCAACCAGCCGCTTGTCGGAACGGCTGTACTTTGCGTCCACACATATTGCAGTGAAGCAGCATCCACACCGCTTTGCGTATCGCTGACCGTTACATTGCTTGCTGCAGTTTTCGCCGCTACTACACGGCCATTCGTACCAAACTGCACATTCGGAGGTGTTGAATCGATCGCCAGAGTAATTGTATACGTTTGACCGGGAAGCAAATAGGGCTCGACGCGAACAGGGATGACAGTGTCCTTGATTGCTCCCGCTATGTTGATCGTCTTCGTACTGCCGTTCGACAGCAGCTCATTGTTCACATACATGACTGTCTGATTCGTGCTCGCAAGCGTCGGCGTTACTTTTACACTCGACAGAGAGTGTCCGTTATAATAATACGTATATGACGTGACTGAAGGGTTAAAGGGTTCCGTGAAGTTCCCTTCCTGCAAAGTCAAGCCGCTCAGCTTGGCATTGCCCGGTACGTTCAGTTGACCACTATCGTTGAGTCCCCATCCGACGATCGTACCATCTGATTTCAGTGCAAGTGAATGGTACCACCCCGCGGTGATAGACACGACCCCGTTCAGACCGGCAGGCACGGATCTTTGACCATGATAGTTGCTTCCCCATGCGACGACGGTACCGTCTGATTTCAGCGCGAGCGAATAGGTCGCTCCCGCGGCGATCGCCACTATATCTTTCAGCCCATCCGGCACGCTTACTTGACCATCAGCATTTTTTCCCCATGCGACGACAGTGCCATCCGATTTCAACGCCATCGAATGGTGCCTCCCTGCGGAAATCGACACCACATCTTTCAACCCACTCGGCACGCTTAATTGATCATCAGTATTGTTTCCCCATGCGACGACGGTACCATCTGATTTCAGCGCGAGTGAATGATAATCTCCCACGGCGATCGCCACCACTCCAGTTAGTCCTACAGGAACGGTAATTTGACCACCGAAATCTTTTCCCCATGCGACAACAGTACCATCCGATTTCAACGCCATCGAATGGTAAGTTCCCGCGGCGATCGACACCACGTCCTTCAGCCCATCCGGCACCATCACTGCTTGACCATCTCCATCGATTCCCCAAGCAGCTACGGTTCCGTCCGATTTCAACGCCAGCGAATAGGCAAATCCAGCGGCGATCTGTTTACCTTTGATAGGCGAAGCAAGACTCGCAGGTACGATCGTTTTACCTTTCCTAATGTCTCCCCATGCGACGACGGTACCGTCCGATTTCAACGCCAGCGAATGATTCCATCCTGTGGAAATCGACATTACACCGCTCAGGTCCACTGGCATGTTTAATTGACCGTCAGCATTGGCTCCCCATCCGATAACGGTACCATCCGATTTCAACGCCAGCGAATGTTTATCTCCTGCGGAAATCGATACCACATCTTTGAGGTCTACCGGCACTTCCAATTGATGATCATTATTGGATCCCCATGCGATGACGGTACCATCCGATTTCAGCGCAAGTGAATGGTAAGTTCCCGCGGAAATCGACACCACATTCTTCAGGCCCACCGGTATTTTCAATTGATTAAGATTATTAGACCCCCATGCGACGACAGTACCGTCCGTTTTCAAAGCTAGCGAATGTTGCCGCCCCGCCGATATCGACACCACATCTTTCAGACCCGTCGGCACGCTCACTTGACCATCATCATTACTTCCCCATGCGACGACGGTACCGTCCGTTTTCAACGCCAGCGAATGTTGCCGCCCCGCGGAAATTGACACCACATCTTTCAGACCCACCGGTACGTCTACTTGACCTTTAATATTTTCCCCCCATGCGACAACGGTGCCATTAGATTTCAACACCATCGAATGTTTCCATCCTGCGGAAATCGACACCACATCTTTCAGGCCCACTGGTACTTTTATTTGACCGTCATCATTGCTTCCCCAAGCGACGACCGTGCCATCTGCTTTTAATGCAAGTGAATGAAATTCTCCTGCTGAGACACGTACACCCTCCCAGCTTCCAACTCCCTTGTGCGCTGCGTAAACCGATCGAATATCGAATGGAACGATTGTGCTGAACAATAATACCAAGCCCAGAACAAGGCAAACGACCCTTCTCCAATTAAACGATAACAATATGTACCCTCTCCTTTATTCCAATTTATTAGACAATAATCTTTGACCTTTTTCATTCGGCTCTTGTTAGAATCGTAGCTTTGTTGAGAGCACTGCTTTTAACTCTGATCCGAGAGCTATCACTCCCTATGCATATTAGCAGAGTGCTATGAAAGAATTATGAAAGAAACTTAAATGTGACAGGACCCGAATTTGAAAACCTTGATTCGTCCCGAAGCCTACTGCATAAACCTGTTTCTGACCAAACTCACTCCCCAGACAGAAGAAAAAAAAAGATCAGAACCAGCAGTGATATCCGCTGTCTCTGATCTATTTCAAAATTTTTTCCGTTACTTGTGGTACATTCCTATTTACCGATCGCCTACTATTCCAAATAAAGCTCAAGAATCCGCTCCCGCTTCTCCGCGGTGATACCGAGCTCTTGTTCAAAGTAATCTTCCCAGCTTGGATAAGCGCTTCCGATTGCCTCCAAAGCAGCGTTCAAGTAGTCCGCGGACGCGATGAAAGTGTCTTGCAAATGCTCGCGCTGCAGAGGGGTTAGCTGCTCGTCGAGTTGCTCCAAGATAAGATCGGCCTTAGGACCTAACGTCTCGTTCGTGAGTAAATAGTCTTCCATGATGACTGAATCGGATACGCCTAGAAGCTTCAGCATCAATGCAGCACCAACTCCCGTCCGATCTTTACCTCCAGCACAATGATGCAGAAGACCCGGCCTTTCAGTGTCGAGGTTTGCCATCGTTTCGAATAGAAATCGATAGGCCGGGTTGGCAAAGGCACCAGTTGTCCGTTGAGTTTGAGGCCATCTCTGTCTCACGATCTCGATAATGCAATGGCGCAATTTTATACTTGAATCTTATCATTCCTTATATTAAAATACCTTCGCTGATATGAATAAAGGAGTTGATGTTATGAACGAAAAAGAAAAATCGCATGCTGGTATGTTATACCAACCTGGCGATCCTGAGCTTGTTGCAGACCGTGCTGATACCGTGAAAAAGCTATATGAATATAACAATATACACCCGCTGGACCGCGAAGCACGGCAGGTCGCCATTCGCGGGATTCTGGGAAAGACCGGGGATAATTGCGTTGTGGAGCAGCCGCTTTTCTGCACTTATGGGTACAATACCACGGTAGGAGACAACTTTTTTCTCAATGTTAACTGCAAGCTCATGGACAGCGGGAAAATTACAATTGGTAACAACGTATTTATTGCGCCCAACGTCTGCCTTATAACGGAAGAACATGCTATGGACGTAGAGCAACGGTTAGAGGGATTGGAATACACATATCCAGTCAATATTGGTGATAATGTATGGATCAGTGCAGGCGCTATAGTCCTGCCTGGAGTGACGATCGGAGCGAACAGCGTGATTGGGGCCGGCAGTGTCGTTACGAAGGACATTCCGCCAGATAGTTTGGCTGTCGGCAATCCGTGCAAGGTTATCCGCTCTTTGAAAACCTAGCGATATCCGATGGCCAGAATGGCCTCCTCGGGTAGTTCCGCCTTGATGATGTTCGCAGAGGTTCGGCTCCTCGCCACAGTTAATCTTTTGGATTTTTGGAGGATTTCATGATATTACACAAAGGTGAGACCTTATTTCGGCAAGGAGATTCAGGACAGCTATTTCATCTGAGAAGCGGTTTACTAAAGATTGTCCGGGTCCGTCCTGACGGATCACAAATATTAGTCAATATCATTGTACCCGATGAAATAATTCCACATCATTCCCTGATTAGCCCCAAGCCATATTTCGGCACAGCAGTAGCTCTCGTGACCTGCGAGGTCGATGTCCTGTCGGAATCGGACTGGTATCAACAATTGGAGCAAGACCCGGATAAATTTCGATCAGTCGCTCTTAGACTTCAGGATAAATTACGACTGATGCAGCAGCGATTTGACCAGCTAACCGAAGTATCACCCTCGGCGAAGCTCCGGAAATTGCAAGCCTGGTTCCAAAATTACATTGCACCGGCCACTTTGACGGATGTGTTGACCCAGGACGAAATTGGCCAATTCATCGGGCTACGACGTGAGACGATTAATCGGCTGCTGCGCAGCCAATCTGATACTGAGCAAAAGTCCTAACTTTAACGTTACGGGACAACTACTTCCACTTGGGCACCATCAGTCTCTTCCAAACTACCAGACGGCCCGAAAAATTCATAATGTATATCCGCGGCAGCAACATTCCATTCTTTTAGTGAGCTGTACAACGTTTTCATAAATTGGACAGGACCGCAGAAGTAGAAGCTTGCCTCTTTTGTCGGAATTATTTTCTGGAGCCAAGGCAAATCTATATAACCCTCTATATCGTAAGCTTTCTTCTCTCTATCACGATCCGTCGGCTTATCATAGCACCAATAGACGGATACTTGCCGAGAGCGGTTAGCAACCTTTTCTACTTGTTGTCTTAAGGCATGAACATCTCCATTCTGAGCGGCATGAATAAATGTCACATGACGTTCAGGTTGAGAATCAGCCACTGTTTCAAGCATGCTGACTAGTGGCGTTAATCCAACTCCTCCACTAATAAATACGATCGGCCTTATGTCCTGCTGGTCCAAAATAAACTCACCGGCAGGGGCCGATAGCCAAAGGGTGTCCCCCTGATTGATATGCTCGTGCATGTATACCGACACTTTGCCCTCAGGCTTGCTTAGAACCGCATCCTCTCGTTTAACGGAGATGCGATAATGTGGTTTACCCGGTGCATCGGATAAGCTGTATTGTCGTATATACGTATTGGCTTCACCCGGTATTTCCATCTTTACGCTCACATACTGTCCCGGTTCGAACGAAGCTATCGCCCCTCCGTCCTCCGGTACAAGATAAAATGATGTGATTACGTCACTCTCTTTAACTTTATTCTTCACTCGGAATCCTCTAAATCCGGTCCATCCGCCCTTTTGCCGCTCGGATTGTTGATACATCTCCGCTTCTACTCCAATAAATACATTTGCTATTACTCCATAGGCCTCAGCCCATGCCTGCAGGATTTCCTCTGTTGCCGCGTCACCGAGCACATCCTTGATTGCAGCAAGCAGATTTTGTCCAACGATCGGATAATGCTCGGCTTTAATGCCCAGACTACGGTGTTTGTGCGCAATCTGTTTCACAACCGGTAAAATCGTCTCCAACTTATCGATATTCTGAGCAGCTGCGTATACGGCATTGGCAAGAGCAGTCTGCTGTTTTCCTTGGCTCTGATTCGCATGATTAAAAATATTCAGAAGCTCCGGATGGCTAGTAAACAGTAACTGATAGAATCGTTTCGTAATATCAGTTCCGTGCTTCTCTAACACCGGAACAGTCGATTTTATTATTTTAATAGTTTGATCATTAAGCATGAATTTCTCCTCGCTTTCATTCACTTGGGATGAATCAAGTATATAAGCGAGGATACTCTGACTTGGGTGATTGTAATCACATCAAATTCTAATGTTCTGTGAAGAGCGGCGGTGTTATCTGAAGGAATGAATATGCAATCAGAATCGCTTCGTCACCGCTAATATAATGTTGATAAGTACACCTACATGCATAATATCAAAAATGATAACAATACGACGGATAAGCACACGGGTTGCGTCATCAACACCTGTACCTTTGTCCTGAGCAGCCTTGACCTGCATGCCAATACGTCCCATTCGCGGTCCGATGATTAGGAAGAAGATGAGCAGAATAAGTAAGAAGATATATTGCTTAACCCCCACCCATGACCAATCGAGGATGCCGTAACCGTTCATGAGCGTCATGATGAGTCCTGTTACAAATATTACCACTACTGACGTTAGGAAGAATGCTGCCGTACCTAACATAAGCTTGATCATTGGTATCTCTAATTCCGTACCCTTCGCCCTCTTAACACCACCAACAATGAAGAACCGCTCATACATTGCTCCACCCAACCAACAACAAACCGCAAGGATATGCAAGATTAATAAGATTTCGAACACTAAACAACTCCCCCTTCATAAGATTATTCATAATGTATTCCGCGAGAAAACTTAATTAAATAATTGCCAACGACCTTGCCCTAAGTAACCTCCACCCACTCTGTCTGCAAGCGAACCCTCCCCATGGTCGTCAAAAATTAAAGTTTCCCTCCATTCCCTGCTCCCTCTCGTAATGAAGGTATGTTCTGTAAGTTTTGGCATCTCTTACATAGTATTAATTTTATCATCTATAATAAGGACTTTTCTTAATGAAGTCTTAATGGATCAATCAAATTCGGGTACACTTTCATTCTCCTCACAGACGAAAAAGAAGACAAGCTCTCTCCTAAGAGAAAACTTGTCTAATTCCAACAGATACGGACAACGGATCTACCTGCGAAAAAACCAGTGAGACGAAACACTCTACCCCCCCTCCCAGACAATATTAGACAAATTATTGAAATGTTTATGATACTTCGATATTATAGTTGTTTGTAACTTTCATATTGATTGAGGAGAGAAGAGAATGAAAAGAGCATGGGTCTTAGTCATTATTATCGTTTTACTGGCGACAGGATGTTCAAGTAAAAATGGAGAAGAGAGCAGTAACACAGGGGCGAACAACAACGTGGAGGCAAGTAATAGCCCTGAAACAAGCGGCTCCACAGGCGAGGACGAAGTGGATCTCGTCTTTCCGGCTTCCCTTAACTCAAGTGGGGACGTAGAAGGCATGACGAGCGAAGTAAAAGAAGCAGGCGCTACTAACGTTGTAGAAAATAGTGACGGCAGTGCAACTGTAACAATATCTCGGGCAAATCTTGATAAACTGCTCGAAAAATATCATTCAGAAATATTGACCGTGATCAAGGACTTACATACGGACAATAGCTCAACTCCTATCAAAGACCTGACCTACGACGAAGGTACGTTTCAGGAATTCAGCCTCACAGTTGACAAGGCCGCTTACGAGTCCGCGGAAAGCACGGCTGGACTAATCGTCTTTGGACTTGCCATGCAAAGCTTGATGTACCAGGTCTATTCGGGAGTAGCAGAAGCAGACATCAAAGTCACTTTCAAATTAATTGACGAAAGCACCGGCGAGGTTTTCGATACTATTGTTCTGCCTGAAGCAACACCGGCTCAATAACAGCTTATCTTTGCCGCAGAGGCCCGCGCTCCCTAACGGAAGACGCGGGTTTTTGCTCTGTCTTGAAATTATGATTGGTATAGCCCACAAGGTAATGACCTCTCTGTGAAGCCTGATGCAGCGTTCGCTTCGGTAAATTAAATTCTCGCGAAAAACTTAGGATCTATTTACCTGCTTCAACTCATAAATATGGACGAATAGTCACTTATGCTGATCACTAATTTGACTTAGTATTACCGTAGAAGATTGAAAAGGCTGTGATTCCAATGTCGATCAAAAGAGACAAATGGCTGCAATATAGCATCCTTTGCAAGGGGTCCTCTCTCGACGGACGGTTGCCAGAAACACGGTTGCTTAAGAAGGACGCTTTATCGAAGATGCTGCTTCAATATCAAAGCGTCGTACTGAAACCTCGCAACGGGAGTTACGGAAGGGATATCGTGTTCATCAAACGGAACGGACCGAATGCCTATCGTATTCATAACGAACAGAATGCGGTCACCATGAGAGACACCGATAAGTTACTCAAATGGCTCCGTAGAAAAAACAGAAGTGGTGGATATATTGTCCAAAGGCGTCTGCAGCTTACTCAAATTCAACACAAGCCGTTCGACATTCGGATAATGGTTCAGCGAAAAAAAGGCTCTTCATCTACTTGGAACGTGACAGGCTCATATGCGAAAGTGGCGGCGCAAGGATATCTAGTCACAAATGTGACTAGCCGCACCATTCCAGTGCTTGAGGCGCTGAGATTAGCCCGAATCGGAGATCGGGGCTTGCTTGTCAAAGCGGAACGGATCGCGCGATTGGCTGCCCAACGACTGGGAGAGCGTTACCCCAAGCTTAGAACAGTCGGTTTCGATATAGGCATCGACAGGAAACGTCGGATTTGGATCATCGAAGGCAATTATCAACCGGACTTGCGCCCTTTCCGGCTCCTGAGAGATTCCTCGATGTATCGCAGAATATTATGGTACAAGAATATTAAGGCGAAAAAAGACGGCTAGCCTTTTATCTTGGCTGTCGTCTTTTTCCGTTTGTTACCTCATCATGATATTGCCCGTTTTAGGATTTCACTTGCGTTTCTTGGCACTTACAACACGCGTCACCTGGAACTGATTTACACCTACCTGTATAATGGCGAACTTGCTGAAAGAAGTGCCGGAAGACGTATAAGGGGTAGCTTCAATATTTCCACTTGGCGTTTTGACGGTTGCGGTGATTCGAGTCAGCAAACAGACTCCACGGCTAGAAGCTGTCCAAGTCTCGTCACGCTGAACCGAATAATTGTCGTCACTGCAAAAGATCGATGCATATTCAACTTTTCCAAACGCATTAAAGGATGTAGAGTTAAAAATCTGAACGGGGTCGTAACCATTAGGACCTCTATTTCCCATACCTAAAACCTCCCTTGTTATTGATACTGTTCAGTAAATGCAATTAAATCGTTTTGGTTAGGTATAAATGTGGACAAGGGGAAAAAAGTACGTTTATCCAGTGGTCGCGAGGGTACAGCAGCTTATGATACTGTACCACAAACAAAAAGAACCACCCTCGTAGTTAAACAGGTGGTTCGAGAAATATAGGTCTAATACAGCAACCTCATCTGGGGGGTCTACATGAATTCCAAATCATCCACGGACTGCCCGCCCTTAGCAATACGATGAATCACTACATTACACCAATTGGACTGTACATGAAGCGCTGCGGTTTCTGCAAATACGTGATCCGTCCTCCACATATTCCTGACTGTTTACTTTCTCGCTCCTCACCCACCGTTAATCCGCCATGTGGCGCTTGTTGAATCCGTTGGATAGACTGGTTGATGATGAGAATACAATTATTATCTTCACCAGTGATCATGGGGAAATGATCGGGGATCATTACCTTTTCCGCAAAAGTGTACCCTATGAAGGTCCGCGCGAATTCCCTTACTGATTACCGCTCCGGAACGCTTCAGGATTAAAAAAGGCAGGTAATCGGGCAGACGGCTGTCTTGGAGAATATCATGCCTACAATTCTGGATATGATCGGATTAGATATTCCGGCTACGGTTAATGGTCGTAGCTTATTTCCGTTAGTGCAGGGAGAGCTTAAACATCCGTAAGGGGTCAATGGCGACACGACCATTGTCCAAACAGTAGTTTGCTTTGAATTCGTCATATACGAAAAAGAATTCCATCAACTCGTTAATCAGGCGCAGCATGTTATCTTTGGGCTCGATGAGATCGTACAGTGCCGTAAAAGACTAAACGTAAAAGAATTGTAACGTTGTAGCAACGGGAGTCTCCCTTTCGCCATGATGCTTTAAATATACAGAAACAAGGCACAGCTCCTCAAAGAAAATGAGAATCTGTGCCTTTTTATTAAACATGGACTTTTCAGTGGGCTCCTTCCTGAGTGGCGGGGGCTTTTTGCATCCAGACTAAACAAGCACAGGAACATGAAAGAGTCGAGATGATCATCTAAAATTATTAAATCGCTTATATTTTATTTTTATCTCATTTGGGACATTTGTCGTATCTTGTGTGCTTTGTGTATTTGAATAACGGCTACAAAATTCATAAAAGACGCACTCGCAAAATTTGCGAAGCGCCCCTTCTACTTAGACGGTTTCCTTTTTTAATTCTTGTAATTTGTCAACTAACTCTTTATTTAAGCTTATTCTTTTTGTTGTCTCTGTATCACTAATATCTTCTACAACTTCTTCAATAACAGCAGTCAGTTCTTTGAATATATCAAGTAGGTTACCGTTATATAAAATTTTATTAATTTCATCGGAATATTTATTTATTTTTTTCGAATTGAACTGAGGTACTTTTTCATTATTCGTATAATTTTTAAGCATCATTAGTATGTGATATTTAAACTTCCGGTATTTAGAATCTAGGTTTTTATTTCTAAAATAAAATTCTAATTTATATAAAGCATAAGAGCTAGTGTAGTATGGTAAAAGTTCATGGTCTTCTAAAAAAGCTATATCTCTAAGCTCTTCTAACAATTGACCATAAAACCTACTAGCTAGATGAGGTTTATCGAGAAACATTGACGCGAAACTTCTAACCTGTGAGGATATAGTAACAATTCTGACTCTTTCTATTCCAGGATCAGCATCATATTGCTTTGATCTTCTTTCGTAAAACAAACGCTTTTTGGGATCATCAATAGTATTGTAAAAAAGCTCAAGATTTTTTTGAAAATCACTCAGCGCCATTAACTCTTCTTTTTTCACTTCTGTTTGACTATTATTAGCAATAATAATGTCGTTTATCACTTCGTCATTCGCTGGGACAATTATTTTGATTGGTAAAGAGACATCTTGATCTACAATATCTCTATTATTATAAATCACATGAGATGTTTGGCATCCATTTACAATCTGATAGTCTTCTAAAGAAAAATCATTTCTAGCTACTGTCAAAGTTTTTGTAACTATTGTAATTCCATTGTTAAGAACCGCTAGTCTTCCAGATTTACTAGAACGCAATGTTTTTTCAATACTCAAATTAACGTCATTTTCCCCTTGAAAGTCTCTCACATTATCATAAAAAATTCCTCTTTTTATATTGCCTAAATCATCGATAATTAAATTCAAAAATTCTTTTAATTCCAAAGTTCCAATATACGATTCTTGAACCCCATCAATGTCCGGAATCAATACCTTATTTTGAAATTTTATTGTTGCACTGACCCTTTCCTGTGTTTCCCTATAGTATTTTTGAATTTCTTTAGCTCCTAGTGGAGAAAAGCTAATTTCTTTAAATAAGCTTAAATTCTCAACAGCCTCCTTTATTTTCGAAATCCTTGACAATAAGTTTTGATCATCTAACCATTTACCAGTTGTAACGTAAAACATCTTACATGTTATTTTTTTTACTTTTGCAGCTATGCTGATAATTTTTTCTACTAATAATGCCTTCTTCTGAATAAAATCATTTCTTACTAGCGTTGGACTTTCCGAAAAAAAGTCGACTACACCATCTCCGAAGGTTCTCATTTCTCCACCATCAAAAGAAGCAGAAGTCTTTGATTGTACTAAAATAATATTGACTTCAGATATAATACCTGAACGTTCTAGTATATCATCAATCTCTTCTAGTGTATTTACTAAAACGCCACTAAAAATGATTGCTAGTCCATCTATTCCACAGTCTCCACCTTCACCTCCAACTACATCATCAAGTTCAAATTTTTCACTATGATGCTTAGATAAGATTGAATAGGTGGAGAACATTTCAAATAATTTACTTTGATCTTTTGTTTCCAATTCCATTACTTTAGAGAAATCATCTATCAAACTCTTGGTTATTCTATCCACTTTCTTCCCCCACAAACCCATTTTTAACTAAATTATACTTCGTTAGAAATGTCAAGTCTACTAAACCTCATTATAAATACTTGATACTTCCTTTTTCGCCGTTACTTTTAGTAAGGTTCAGCTTAACGGGTCTATCGGAGAAAAACGAAAGGAACGGCCTCGACCCTGAACCAAAAGAAACCTCCGCGGAGGAGGTTTCTTTCCATGGCAACACTATAGACGAACGAATTTACAATAAAAGAGATCTTATACTTCCTTAAATAATTCCCTAAATAATACCTAACAAGGATGCCACGGACGGATTAATCATTTTCTAGTTCTGCTGCGCTTACTTTATAGAAATTATGATAAAAAAGATTTTGTGCTTGATCTGCCTTTTCGAGCAACGCTGCCTTTTTAAATTGGATGGCTTCCTTCTTCAGCTCTGGATCGCCGATCACCAGATCTATCAGGTGGAGAGACAATTGAACCTGGCCGTTGGCCCTCAGTTCGTTCGCTCTATCAAGAACAGCCCGGGTGTCTCCAATCAATCCTGCAATCTCTCTCCGCACATCCTCCGACGGAGCCGGTGCCAAATGGGTGGGATTGCCGTTGTACCAGCCGGTGTAACGGCGGTATATGCCACGGATGACAAATTCGCGTGTTCCATATACTTGGGTCAGGAAAGGACTATTCAACAGGTGTTCTGGGAGTTCAATCTCGGCAACCGCCTGTTCCTCAGCCGCTCCCTTGTTAATATATTCGATGGTTCGCTCATGCAGCAGCTTCAGCACCTCGATATTGTGCGACAATGCTGTCTGAATCTGTTCAGGGTCTAAGAGCGCTGGTCCATGGCCGGTCGCAATAGCCTTGGGATTCCATGATTGTATCCGCTCCAGCGTCTGATACCATTCCTTTTCATAACGGATGACTTTATTCGGATTGCCGATATTGGGGAAAGTCCAAATAATTAAATCTCCCACATAGGCCACCCGGTCTTCCGGAATATATATCACTGTAGCGTCATCGGTTTCGCCCCTTCCATGGACCAGGCGAAAGGTCTTTCCTCCCAACTCGAAGGTATACTCCTGATCGTAGGTGATATCTGGATAAACAAATGTGGGCTCTAATGTGAACAGGTTCTTTCTGAACTGAAGTCCGTTAATCGCTATGTGATGGGACCAGAGCTTGATATAGCGATCAAATCGACGAACGACATTCCGATGACCGATAACAATTGCTCCCTCCCTCTTGAATACGGATGCCCCGCTCACATGATCGGCGTGACCATGAGTATAAATTAAATAGCGGATTGGAAGGCTGGTCAGCCTGCGGATTTCGGCCAGAACTGCTTCCCCTCCCTCCAGAGACACAGTTGAATCTATCACTACCACACCCTCATTTGTAATGATAAATCCAATATTGCCAAAACCAAAGTTCTCCCCTGAGTAGTAACCCTCCGCCAGCTGATAAAGCTTGGAATCGTTCCCCGGATTCCAATTTACTTCCCCTTTTTCTGTTCTGTCCTTGGTCTTCTGTTGCTTATCCTGAATAAATGTCATTATCGTCACTCCTTGTTTTGGTTTTGCGCTAAGATTGTGCGTCAAAACCTTACCCTTTAAAGCTATCCTGCCATTTCAGCAATCGCCGCTCCAATAGGCGGACGAGCGAGTCTGTCAGTTTGCCTACAGCCGCAAAGAGGAGGATGCCGATGAAAACGACTTCCGTTCGCAAATAGGAGCGCGCATCCTGGATCAAATACCCGACGCCGCGGTCCGAGCCCATCAGCTCCGCCACGACTAGGACGAGCCATGCGACGCTGATTGACAGCCGTAGCCCTAACAAGACATTCGGCATGGCTGCAGGTAGAACTAGCCGGATCATTTGTTTGAACCGTCCAAATTCCAACACTCTCGCAACGTCGAACAGCTTGGAATCTACGTTGCGAACGCCTAGAAACGTGTTGACGTAAAGGGGGAAAAAGGAGCCCATTGCAATCATCAGCACTTTGGACGTCTCCCCGAATCCGAACCAGAGGATGAACAGCGGTGTAATCGCCAACAACGGAATCGTCCGGATCATCTGGACCGTCGGGTCCAGCAGCTCTTCCGCACGGTTGAACATGCCGACCGTCATGCCGAGCAGAAGCCCCGCTCCCCCTCCTAGCAAAAAGCCGAAAACCGCCCGCAGCACGCTGATTTCCAAATTATCAATCAACTCGCCGGACAAAATCATTTCGTAGAACGTACTCGCAATGGCGGTAGGCGCGGGAAACAGCATCGGATCAACCAGTTCCCTTGCGCTTATATATTGCCATATTGCCAGTACGAGTATGGGCAACGCGCTTCCCAAAGCGGCTTTGCGCCAGATAGTTCTGCTTTTCTTCCCGGATGGACGAGTTCTCGGCAACGTCCCGACAGCCTTCTGCTTTACGCCGCCTACGCCCAAATCGGGCTTTGAGTCGGCTTTGACTAATGACATGCGATCACCCCCTGCACTAAAGATGGACTTATATGTCGTAGCTTTCCTTCTCCGGCTCGATATGCTCCAACGCCCGAAGAACGTAGGTACGAATTTCTTGAAAGGAAGTGGACGAACGTTTGCGCGGGTGCGGCAAATCGACGGGTACAATCACCTTTATGCGGCCCGGCCGCGCATCCAGTACAACGATCCTATGAGACAGGAATACCGCCTCGTCGATATCGTGCGTGACGAACAGCATCGTCGTCCGGTTTTCCTTCCAAATGTCGAGCAGCGCTTCCTGCATATGACTTCGTGTGAAAGCATCGAGCGCGCCGAACGGCTCGTCGAGCAGCAAAACCTTCGGATTGCGCAGAAGCGCCCGGGCGATCGCCACCCGTTGAGACATGCCGCCTGACAATTGCTTCGGATACGCTTGCTCGAAGCCTTGCAGCTTGACTAGCGCAATCAACGCATTCACGCGGCGTCTGACCTCCGAATCGCGCAAAGAGAGGTCGGCCGCAATATTGCGTTCCACCGTCAACCAGGGAAATAGCCGGTGCTCCTGAAAAATAAACCCTTTCTCCTTGGACGGCTTCTCCACCTTTTGCCCATCCAACAAAACTTCGCCGCCGATATCGACGTCGAGTCCCGCCACGATCTTCAACAAAGTGCTTTTTCCGCAGCCGCTCGGGCCGATGATCGACACGATCTCCCCTTCGTTCACGCTGAGCTGCAAGCGGTCAAGCACCGCCGTATCTCCTGTCGAAGATCGGAAGCTTTTACTTACTTCATGAATTTCCAGCCTGGCAGTCGACATGTTCGGCACTCCCTCGAACAGAATGAAGGAAGAGGACGGCTACACCACCTCTTCCCTGATCAGCAGAAAACGATATATTATTTCAATTTCAATACCTTTTTAACGAAAGTGTTGTCCACAGAATCAGCGTATTTCACCTTTTTCTTCAGGAACTTCTCTTTAAATAGCACGTCCGCGGAAGCTTGCTGTGTCGCGATCGCTTCCTTTGTCACCGGACTCAACGTGCTGTCTTGGTTCAGTATGACTTGCTTGACTATCGGTGCGGGAATCTGCTTCAGCTCGGCATAAATCTGTGCGGCATCATCCACATGAGATTCCTGCCAGGCCAGTGCTTCTTTATAAGCGCTAAGGAAAGCTGTAACGAGCTCCGGATGGTCTTTAGCGAACGCTGTGCGCGCAATAAGGGTTACCGGAGCTTGAATGCCTTGATCCGCTCCTGCCAGCACCGTTCCCTTCTCTTGAATCGTCAACTGCGTCGTATAAGGATCAATCGTCACCCATGCGTCGACTTTGCCGGCCACGAATGCTGGCAGTGCGTCCGCCAATTGCAAGTTCACGATTTTAAGGTCTTTTTCCGTCAAACCGTTTTTGGCTAACGCTTTGATCAAAAATACGTGGGGAGTCGTTCCTTTCGTAACCGCGACTGATTTGCCCTTGAGATCTTTAATGCTCTTGATCTTGCTTTCGGGCTGAACAAGAATGGAATTCAATTTTCTTCCTTCGCTTACGAGTCCAATGCTACGGAACGGCAGGCCTGCCGACAAGCCTTGCAAAGCCGCGCCGTCACCGAGCAGAGAAATGTCTACGCGTTTGGAAGCCAACGATTCCAAAAGCGGGGGACCGCTTGGAAATTCACTCCAGGAGACGGTGGCATTATACTTTTTGAAGGCGGCCTCCAGCGTACCTTTTTGCTTCAACAGGGCGAAAATATTCAATCCTCCGTTAATTGCTACGTTTACCGTAACCGGTTTGGCAGCCGCTTGCACGGGAGCCGTATTGCCGCTCAACAAGGTTGCAAAGACGATCGCTACAGTAAGGATGACGAAGTTCGATTTGGCAAATAGACGTGAGATGCTCATTAGGGGATCCTCTCCTTAACGTAATTTGTAATTAGGTTGATTAGGCTTCAAGCGGCGCCTTGGAATGAGTAAAGCTCGGTTTTCCTTCCACGCCGACCGGGACTTCGCCCGCCAGCGTCACCCTACGCACGACTCGGTGCTGATCGCCGTAATCGTTGACCGCAATGTGCTGCGTCGCGCGATTGTCCCAGATAACGACGTCACCGACCGACCAGCGCCAACGGATCGTATTTTCTAGCTTCGTAACGTGGGTTTGGAAAATCTCTAACAAATGCGCAGACTCCGAGGGGGATACGCCCAATATTTTTTTGACAAAACCGCCGAGTAAAAGCGATTTTTCACCGGTAACGGGATGAACGCGAACGACGGGATGCTCGGTTTCATAGACGGTTGAAGCAAACTGCTTCCGATAAGCTTGAATTTCTTCTTTCGAACGGTCAGGCCGTCTCGCCGCATAATCTTGATCGTTCGTGTGGATGGCCCACAGGCTGTCCGCTAATGCTTGAAGCTCAGCCGGCAAGCTATTGTAGGCTGCAGCCGTATTCGACCAGACGGTGTCTCCGCCTGTTGCCGGAATCACGACTGAACGCAAAATCGAAGCACTCGGATAAGCATCAACGAACGTAATATCCGTATGCCATGCGTTCGCGCGTCCGCCGTGGTGGGAATCAAGCTCCAGAATGCTGCTCGTGCCCGCCTTCGTGGGAACCGTCGGGTGGCTGTACAGCTCGCCGAGCTGCTTGGCGAACGCTTCGTGCTCCGCGTCGTCCAGATGCTGTTGACCCCGGAAAAACAAAACCTTATGCTCAGCCAGCGCTTGTTTGATACTTGAGATTTCGGTTTCACCAAGTTGACCGGACAACCGGATTCCTTGTACCTCGGCTCCGACTTTGCCGCCGATCGGCACGATTTCCAATGCGCCTGTCGGCGCACTCTCGATTTGTGTACTCATTTGCTTCTCCTCCTCGTAATCTCTTTTCTAAATATGATGATTCTTTTCATTGCTGCCCGCTCAACGGGCGCTCACGACAAAATAAATTTGAAGGTTAACATCGACGGGTAGCGAATCGAGCCATTTCCTCATCCCCTTAATTCAATGTTTTTTCATAGGAATAGTTGGTTTAAAGTTCGAAAAAAAAGGCTCGGAACATCGCGGAAAATGAAAAAGATTCAACGGAATTAGCATCGCTGCTAACGCTACCGTTGAATCTCCGGATGTCCAGTTGATTCGACTTCTTCCCCAATGATTCTACAGAATGATTTTAAAGTCATTCTGTATCTCGTGATACATATACTACCGGGGGACGCACGATCTGTCAACCCTTTTTTACCTTCTTTATCCATCGGAATACATATTTATTTCTACGTAGCTTAGGTTCGAATTAGGGGCGAAGCATCTTCAGCAAATAATTCCAGGCAGAATCGATATCTGGCGCTCCAAAGCCGCGAATGTCCCATAGCCCTATACCAGAGAAAAAGCTTAAACAATACATCGCGATTTGCGTGGA
Organism: Cohnella abietis; assembly: GCF_004295585.1. NCBI lineage: Bacteria > Bacillati > Bacillota > Bacilli > Caryophanales > Paenibacillaceae > Cohnella > Cohnella abietis. The sequence continues at coordinate 6,921,687 of NZ_AP019400.1, forward strand.
ATCGCCCTCCATGATCGTTTTGTCCCGTTGTCCCTGTTCAATAATTTCCGTAAGGAGCGTGAGATTAACGAACATGCGCTCGAGGATTTGAGATTTGACCGCATCGGACAATACATTCGTCGCTTGCGCCTGTAGAACGATCCAGTACGCTTTGCCCGAATCGGTAAGCAACAAAAGAAAATCCGAAATCCGCTTGATTTTGTCGAGCGCCGAAATCGGCATTGCGATCGTTTCGATTAATAAATTACCGTAGGCTTCTTGGGATTGCTGCACAATCGTCTCTAGCAATTCTTCCTTCGAGGCGAAGAAATTATAGACGTGCCCGTGGCTTAACCCTGCGTGGGAAGCAATATCGCTTATTTTGCAAGCTGCCACTCCGCGCTGGGTGAACATCTGAAGCGCTGCCGAAATGATCTGGTGTCTTCTCTCTTCTCTTTGCAGACGATCCCGTTCGGGGTTGCGGGGCATAATCGGGTGACCTCCGGATTGAGTTTTTTCCCTCATTCTATCAAAAAGCGCCACTGCCGTCATTTTCGGCGAAACGGTGGTCGGCCACGAATTGAGCCCAGCATTCGATAGGCAATGCGACTCAAGTTTTTGGCCCCCCTAAAAAATACCCAATTGAAATAAAAATCGCACACCAGCACAGGGCTCCCAAGCCCGAGTAGAGTATATATTTCCGTGGGTTCATGCCGCTTATCCCTGCCAGATAACAAGTCAGATGGCGGAGCCCTGGAATATAGTAGCCGAGGCATATGGCCCAGGGGCCGTAACGCTCGAACCAGCTCTCTGTTTTCTCTATCCTTTTGTTCGTTAGCCTAACCCATTTTCCATACTTCCACAGCAATGGCTTGCCGAATTTCCGCCCAAGGGCGTAACTGCACAGCATGCCACTCATAGCCCCGAGGACGCTGATCACAAGGGCTACTGGGAAATAAAGCAGCCCAATTGAAGAAAGATAGCCAACAATCGTCATGAGAACCTCATCAGGCACAGGCAAACCAATAATACCAAGCACAAGGCATAAGAAGATGCCAATATAACCGTACTGGATAACGATATCTTGTATGAAAGCGATGATGTCCACACTCCAGTTCTAATGGCTTTGGGCAAGGAAGACTGTCATATGCTCCACCGGAAAATCCACTCTCCATCGCCCTTGCACGTATCTTAATGCCTCCCTTGTCAATAAACCTAGTGCCGAATTGTCACATGACGCTTTCAAAGTGGCTCGATGTCATGGATGACGAAATGCAACTTGTTGGTGTGACAGCTCCTTTGCCATACTGGGCTCAGCCGATTGTTAAGCGGCAAATCTAATGGTCAAGGAGAAATCATTATGAAGAAATGGACTCGCACGAAACTCGCATTTCTACTATTAACTGTTCTGCTATTAACTGTTCTGCTATTAACTGCTACGGTCATTACCGCTATTACTGCTAGTTTGGGATCAGGGAACGCATCCAATATCCCACAGGCTCCCGCACCAGTTGCATCTGAGGAGGCCAGCCTGGAGGGGCCGCGAGAGGTCAAGGAACTGGAGGCTTTTGCAGATAGTATTTTTGCGGACGCGATGAAGAAGTTTAATACGGTTGGTTCTAATTTTGCGGTCATATCGAATGGGAAAGTGCTGTTAAGCAAAGGTTACGGTTATGCCGACAGGGAAAATAAAATTCCGGTAGATAGTAGCACCGTTTTCCAAATCGGTTCTGTGACGAAGCAATTCACGGCATTGGCAGCTATGCAGCTGGTCGATAAGGGAAAGATTGATTTGCATCACGATATCCAGGAATACCTGGGAGGGATGAAGGTACCGAATACAACAGGGAAAAAACTGACTATGTACGATCTGCTTACGTATACCAGCGGCTTTGACAAGCCGGATATCCTCTCGGGTTCGGAACCGGAATATGTGAATCAATATTTCCCGATGAAGGATTCTCTCGAATCGAATATGCCGACTGTTGTCAGACCTCCGGGGGAAGCATACACCTACGATAATTTTGGGTTCACACTGGCGGGGTATGCGGTAGGAGAAGTAACGGGCATGTCATTCGCCCAGTATATGGAGGAAAATATTTTCAAACCGTTAGGCATGAACTCAACGAATGTGCGGTTTACCCCCGAACTGCTCAGCAGAATGGCTGCCCACTATGGGCCCAAAGGCGAGCTGATCGCTCTGGAGGGATTCAAACCAACTGATCGGCCTAGCGGCGGCATGGTCTCAACTTCAGATGACATGGTGAAGTACCTTATGATGCATCTGAACAAAGGAACGTATGAAGGTAAAGAAATCTTAAGTTCCAAGAGCATCGAGCAAATGCACACCTACCAGGTGTTCCCTGACAAAGAGTTCCCTGTCACAACGATCGGATTCGAAGGCTACTTCAAAGAGAAGATGAATGGTCATCATGTGGTTATTAAAGGGGGAAATGTAACCGGTCATTCTTCCTTAATTGTTATTTTGCCGGAGGAAAACACAGCGTTCTACATGTCCTACAATAACGACTCCATGATGAGTCTCGACGTGTATGAGGCATTTATGAATCATTATTATCCGAGAAAAGAAGAGGCTCCACAGCCATCCTACTCGCCAATCCGTGAACAGCAGGCCAAGGACTACGTGGGATTGTACCAAAACACGCGTCTAGGATCCATAAGAACCCAAGTTTCCTATTCAGACGAAAAATTGGTTATGGAGACAGGAGATCTGGGCAAGAGTACACTGAAAATGATCCACCCTTTACTCTTTGAGGATGAATCCGGCAATAAAGTGGCCTTTCAAAAAAATGGGGCAGGCCAAATCACCTATTTCTATTACATGCAGCTTCCGCACTACGTGGGTTATGCACAAAAAATAGATATAGATGCGCCATTCACTGATGTACCGGCGGACAGCAAGTATGCGTCTTATATTCATAATCTTCATGCTTTGAAGGTTATGGACGGAAAATCGGCCACCCTCTTCGATCCGAATGGAACGATAACTCAGGGTGAATTCTCGGAGTTACTACTGCGCGCCCACGGTTGGCAAACCATGCCTTATACGGTTGAACCAAACAAGAAGCAGATGATGTCCGGATTGCCTGATTATCAGCCTGATTCTCCTGTCACCAGACAGATGGCGGCAGTTATGATCCAAAATCTGAGGCAAGCTGAGCCTGGATCCAAGGTTAACTTGAGTGGCGAAACGGATGCCTGGGCAATTGAAGCCATCACAACCCTTGTATCCCAAGGCATCATGGACCCAGATACCAAGATTAATTCGAACGGCTCCATCAACTTCCGTTCCAAGCAGCTGCTGAAGCGGCAGGAAGCGAGTGCCTTATTGGATCTGGCATTTGATTACTACACATTGCCAATCCTTAATGAACTGAAACCATAATTCTGAAAAAAGTAAAAAACGACCTTTAAAAATCAAAATGGCGGGTGTTCGATCATACGAAGTAAAATCACTCCGTAAGTCGGCATCCGCCACCATGATAAATAACTTGGGGTTATTCCAGAAGCCCAGCCTCTCTGGCTTTTTCCACCGCTTCCTCCCGGTTGCGGACCCCCAGCTTCAAATAAGCCGATGACGCATAGTTTCGAACCGTACCATCGGATAAATACAATTTAGAAGCGATGCTTTTATATCGCAGCCCTTTGGACACGAGCTGTAAAATTTCAAGCTCCCGCGGCGTTAACTCATAGGCCGATGACTCTTTGATTAGCGAAGGATCATCCGAGCTATTGTCCGCTTCCAATTGGGCAAACAATTTGTGCGTCATGCCCTGATCGATCAGCGTGCCCCCGCGGTAGACGGTGCGTATCGTTTCGGCCAGCTCTAACGGCTGCATGGACTTTAACAAGTATCCGTCCACCCCGCTTCGCATCGCCTCCAAAGCCTGTCTGGGATCCTCGAACGTGGTAAGAATCAGAATGCGGATGTGGGGCCACGTTTCTTTTATCTTACGGGATGCGGAGATGCCATCCACATTCGGCATTTCCAAATCCATAAGCACCAGCTGCGGCTGAACCTGCCTGCACAGCTCGATCGCTTGCTCGCCATCCTCTGCCGTTCCGACAACCTGCAAGTCCTGATGCTCCTCCAGCAGAGCCCGCAGGCTTTCACGGATAAAGGGCTGGTCATCGACGACCAACAGGCGAATGACTTCATCCTTAAGCTCCGTTTGTCTAGGCAGCGTACAGGTAACAAGAGTGCCTTCTCCCGGCTCCGTATAGACGGCTACATGACCTTGCAAATTCATCGCCCGTTCCTTCATGGCGCTCAAGCCGAAGCCCTCCTTCCCATGCTCCATCCCGCGGCCGTTATCTTGAATTTCCAGTCTCGTCTGCTGCGGCTCGAATTGCACGGAAACTTTAATCTCGGTCGCGTGTCCATGACGCACGGCATTCGTCAACGACTCTTGCAGGCAGCGATAGAGTGCTGTCTTCGCCTGCTTCATTACAGGGTATTCCTCCCCGTAGGCATGGAAACGAACCGTCACCTTGGCATGCTCCTGAAACTCCTCCGCCAGCTTCCTCAAAGACTGAAGCAGCGGGAGCACCTCATGCGGCGATTCGATTTGATGCACGTAGCCTCTGACCTGCTCCATATTTTGGCGGGCCAGGTTCAATAGAGAATCGAGACTTTCCGTTCCTGTATCCGTTGCCAGCTCCGGACGCAACGTTTCCAATCCCATAATGAGCGAAGTGTAGGCATGACCGACGGTATCATGAAGCTCTTTGGACAGCCGGCTCCGCTCTTCGGCAAGCGTAATGCGCTCGATTTGGGACAGGTACTGCTCCAGCACCGCATTTTGATCGCGGATAATTTCGCCTTGACGATGATTGAGCACGAGTAAATGGAAGGAAAATCCGAAGACATACGCCAACCCAATGTGAACGGCCATGACCCAGTATTCACTCTGCTCTGCAAGCAGCTTAATTATGGCGGGCAGGAGCAATATGGATACAGGTCCTGTCCAGAGATAGGCCCTTTGCGCGCTGTGGGCAGCAATTAAAAAGGCATACAGCAGGAATGAGAAGTAGGCCTGTGGAAAAAATGAAGCCAGATACAAGCACAACCCGCCCGAGATCACGATTTCGGTAAACAGGTAGTATTTATAATCGAGCTGCAAGCAAAACCATGGTAAGGAAAAAGCAATCAGCTGCCACAGCATAAGAACCACAATCGGCAGCGAGAAATATTCTTGCTGCCCTATGGTCGTAAACACGAGAGAAATGCTGCATACCAAGCGAATTATGAACATGAGCCAGTCGTACCAGAACCATTGCTTGACCATATCGAACAAAACCATCAACCCCTAAAAACCTTCAGTATGACATTACGTAACTAGTATTGAGTAAACGGCTATAGAGTAAACTATACCATCGTACGACTACGAGGCGAAGCCGACCAAGGCGTCTACCTATTCACATGCTTGATCATCAGACGCGTGTAGCCGCCTATCAAGCGCGCCAAGCGGCCCGCAAGCCTAGAGCTCACCATCATTAATAAGACCCCTGTGGCCGACACCATCACGGCTTTGGCAACCGTATCTACTGACACCCCCATAAAGGAAAGGTTGATAAACGGATAGAGGAACGGGACCGCAATCAATACAAGCGGCGCCGCGTAGAGCAATGTCGCACTGATCAGACTTAAAATCCCTATCGGAAATTTCAACAACAGCCAGCCAATTGCGATCCAGTTGCGTAGGTTCATCAGTTCCTTCTTTGCTTGAAGCCAGTTGGACACATCGGAGTTGACGGATTTAACGCAAGGCTCGGTGGTAATGTCCGTATAAATCTTGGTCTGTACTCGTTCAAATTGCAGGAAGGCGGTCGTCGTCCGCAAAACCTGAGTCAGGAGAGGAACCCCCGCGACGGTAAACGAAAGGCTCAAGCCCAAAGTAAGAGCGACCAGATAAAAGCTAAAGTAAAACAATCCGGTGAAGAAAGTAAGCAGCAGGAAATAGCCGCTTTGAACAAAGCTAACGACGGTTCTGGCCATCAAGGAGCCACATCCTTTCCAAGTAGTAGATGTATTCTACGGATCTTGATGTCAAAACCGCCAGTGTCATAATGTCATATGACACAAAATGAACGAGCTACCAGCAGCAACAAGCGGGATAAGTTGTTCGAGGGAAACGGCGTCGACGACGATCATCTGCGCTTATGCCTGTCATAACGGGCTAACTTATTTCCATGATATAATGATAAAAACTTGTATTTACATATATAGAAGGAAATTCAGCTCGGAGTGTGATGAAATGCTGAGAGGAAATAATACAGTAAAAGATATGAAAGAATTCAAGCCACAATTTCAGTCGAGTCTTAGGATAATAGCCAATGCGATACGATCTTAAGAGCGCAAGAGAGTTGGCTATTCGCGTCTGTGTTGCTGCTGGTGCGAGTAAAGCGGTGGCAATCTCTCTGGCTGAAGCAACTGTCGCTGCGGAATGTTCCGGTCGGAGTTCGGTTGGATTTGCTCATCTTCCCGACTATCTGGAAGGCTTTTTGTGTGGTCGCATTAATGGCATAGAAGAGCCAGCGATCTTCTTTCCAGCACCTGCTCTCATTCAGGTCGATGCCAAGGGGGGGATCGCCCAACTTGGTTTTGATCGTGCATTCGAAGAATTGCTAACACGGGCAAACGCTTATGGTGTAACCGTATTTTCGTTACAAAACAGCTATACGGCTGGAGAGTTGGGCTATTACGTAAGGCGGCTTGCCCGTAAAGGATTGGTAGCGCTGGCTGCGACCAATGGATCTGCTTTAATGGCTGCGGGACAGAGCAGCGAGGCTGTTTATGGCACTAACCCGCTCGCATTCGCTGCACCTGTCGACAACAGAGCACCCTTGGTTATCGACCAGGCATCTAGCGCCACGGCGTTTGTCAATATTCGGCAGGCAGCAGAGCGGGGGGAGATGATCCCCGAAGGCTGGGCCATCGATCGGAAGGGACAAAACACAATGGATTCGCGTGAAGCGATCAAGGGGGCTTTAGTTGCTTTCGGAGGTACTCGTGGTGCTAATATCGCACTCATGATTGAAATACTTGCCGCAGGTACGACAGGCGCGAACTGGTCACTGGATGCTCCATCCTTTGATGATGGGAGTCACTCGCCTGGTGTAGGTCTGTTCATTGTAGCCCTAAATCCCGAACTACTCGCTCCCGGTTTTTCCGCTCGAATGGCGTCACAGATCGAACGATTGTCCTCCAAAGGCATTCATGTCCCCGGAGGCAGCTGTACTGAAGATAAAATGGAGATCGACCTTCCTTCTTCACTTGTTGCGACCCTTGAGGAATATTGTTTGCCTTAATGAAGCATTTTTCTAAACAAACCCCTTCCGCCAAAACGGCTTAGGGGGCTATTGCTTTTTCACCAACGTAGTGCAGAAAGCCCGTTTTCTCTGAACAGCATTTTAAATCGTAAGTTGCGTTACTACGAAAAAAAAGGCGGCCACGTGGGCCGCCGATGCAATTCGCGCGAGCTCTTCTTTGCATTCCGTAACCCTTTAAGGCATTAGAACGCTCCGCGTCCTCCACCGCCGCCTCCACCACCGCCTCCGGAAGAGAACCCTCCACCGGACTCGGAAGAGCCGCCGCTAGTCAAATAACTCGATTCCCATACCGCTTCATTAAACAGCTTATTCAGTTGGTCGAATTCATTAACGGCCGTCGAATAGTAAAGGCTGGAATCGTCATAACTTGTGTTTGTCTCGTACAGGATTGTGACCTTGGTGTCCTTGATCATCCCCTTAGCTACTCCGAGTGGAATCGCAAATACGAAGTAATGATCCCATAAGTGGACGGCCATCGCATCACGCTTCTCGATTCGGCTATACGCGCGAAGGAAACGACCGAACGCCTTCCATTTTAAGTATTCGGTCTGTCCGGCACTCGTTCTCTGAACGCTTTTCGGCTTGAAGAAGAGAAGCGGAAGCGATGAGAACATCAACCATTTCCAATCGGTTGGCGCAAAGATAAAGAAGCCAATGAACTGCACGAAGGAAGAGAGAATAACCCATCTGTAAATGCCGGAGTTTATTCTAAAATGATCCCGTGCCATGGCCGTTTCCTTGACCTTCCCCTTCCAATCCGACCATTTTACCGGAAAATCGGATCGCAAGGACGCTTCAAAGTGGATTTCCGACAAAGCCACCTTATCACCATCACCTATCTTGTCGAAGAACCATTCGAGCAACATCTTTTCGTGCGGCAGCAAGCCCTCGGTATTCTTGTTTCGCCATATGAAAGAATAGTCGTGCTTCCCCTTTCCAACCTTTGGCGAATCAAGTCTCTCCATGTCGATGTATTTCCTTCTCACTAAGTCTAGCATAGTCGCCATCAGATCCCTGGGTTTGACTTGGGTATCGAGTAAATAACCGACGACGGCAGGCGACGCGTCAGAAGGTAGCTCGCGATAATCGTCGCCCTTCCAATCCGACTTGGCGGCTTTGCGATATCGGAAGTAAATCGTATAGCCGGCCGCGAGGTTGGCAAGCAACAAGAGCAGCGCGTAGGGTTCCGTGTAGTCATTCGAACTTTCCGGGTTCTCATCTTCCGCCTTCCAGTTCCTCTCCTTCTCCATAATCTTATCGAGCATCGGCTCGTCACTTATTTTTTTGCTGCCCAGAACATAGTCCACGGGGAACAGAACTCGCGCCTCGAGCATCTGATTGGCCGGCAATGAATTCACCTGGAAGAGGACCGTCCCATTGTCTTGGACATTAGTGGTTCCGTCTAACGGGCCATGGCCGAATGCCGTGACCTCGCCCTTCGCGATTCCTTCCGGCAGCTCGATCACGATATTCACCGTCCCCAGCGCGTTAGCATTCGTCTCATCGAAGAACTTCCAGTACAATTCCGCGGTGTCTGCATAGATTTGCACGACATTCTTGACGGTATAAGAAATCCGGAACACCTTCGTTGTATCGGCGGACTCGGAATAAACCTTGTATCGGAGCGCGTTTCCGTCGCCTGATTGCTCGAATCTAAGCTGAACATCGCCTTTGTCCGATACCTCGTAGGCCGTGAATTTCTCGATACCGTCCGAGCCGGCCGTATTCAAGTCGACGAGAATTCCGTTAAAGACGCCATCAAATCGATAGGTATCCCTCTCGGTTATTTGCATGTTTCCATCGGCGTCGATGACGGCATGAATATCGACCTTGCTGATCTCGAACGAACGTTCCTCCGCGCTCGCGGGCGAGACGGACAGAAGGAGAAATAGGGATAAAACAAGACCAACGACTTTAGACCTAAAGTGCATCCACATAGTTCCTTTCCGACACAGTAATATAATCTCTCGCAGTTGTTTTCGCTTGAAGAAATGATTGAAAGATAGTTCTAACGACTTATATCGACAGAAAAAAGCAATATATTAATGGTTTTCGCAATATCGGCTGTTCGACTTATGGAAAGGTTCTCCGTATGATCTGTATCGAAAAGTTTTTTAAAGTGTTTTATCCTTTGATATGATCAAGGTGAATTATTATAATTTATTTACGATTACGATTCATCAACCTTTGAATAATGAGGCGAAAGAAATGATTAGAATTACAACTGAATTGGTATGTCAATTAATTCATAGCCAATTTCCCGAGTGGAGTCACTTAGCGATAGTACCCGTAGAAAAAAGTGGACATGATAACCGCACCTATCGGCTGGGAAGCGAGCTAACGGTTCGTCTACCGAGTCATGAACATTATGCATCAGCGGTTGAGAAAGAACTGGCCTGGCTCCCTATTTTTAAGCCTCATCTGTCCTTGCCCATTCCAGTTCCCATTGCACAAGGTAAGCCGACGAACGAATATCCCCTTCCATGGTCCGTCAACCGATGGATTGAAGGCGATACCGTCACACATGCCAACGTAGTCGATTTAAACAAATTTGCCGAAGACCTCGCGGACTTTTTGAAAGAATTAGAAGCGATTGATGCAAGCCACGGCATACCATCAGGCATACAAAACTTTCATCGCGGGGGAAACTTGGCAGTTTACGATCAAGATACTAGGTCCGTCATTGATAAGCTATCCGACCAATATGATCAAAAGCTCTTAACAGAAATATGGGAGCTTGCCCTTGCGACGAAATATCAGTCGGCACCACTGTGGCTGCATGGTGATGTAGCAGTAGGCAATCTACTTGTGCGAAATGGTAGGCTTTGCGGCGTCATTGATTTCGGTACTATAGGCGTTGGTGATCCCTCAAGCGATCTTGTGATGGCTTGGAATTATTTTGATAATGAAAGTCGCGGCATATTCTTGGACCGCATGAACTTTGACCAGGATACCATTAATCGCGCACGCGGTTGGGCTATGTGGAAAGCACTCATCACCTACGCTTGGATTGAACCAAGCTCGGAAGCCTCGAATTGGGGAAAGCATGTGATCGATGTCATTATTCAAGACTATAAATGCCTATAGAGCGAAAAAAGCTTGCGACTTAGATAAAGTCGCAAGCTTTTTGATACTATACTGGAGCCAAGCCGGAAATGGAATGAAGGTTGTAATTTATAGCAGCTTAATCAGCTCATCTAGCTCCTCAACCAATACTTTTGCAAGTTCAAAATCAGTATTTTTTAAAGCCAATTCTATTTTCATTTCAACTGATTTTTTCTTTTGTTCAGTTTCTAAATAGTCTCTATCAAAATGACTAGCATAAATCATCTGTCTAAATTTTCTCATGCTCATTTTTCTAATCGTCTTATCGTCAATGATTAAAACATAATCCATACCATTTACAACAGAATAGAAATCATGAGAAATCATGAGAATCGCACCTTTATAGTCTTCGATGGCTTTCTCCAGTGCTATTTGTGTATAGGTGTCTAAATGGCTTGTCGGTTCATCAAGAAGCAGTACGTTTGCTTTACTGGCAGAAACTTTAGCCAATTGAAGCATGTTTTTTTCTCCACCAGATAAAGATTCTATCTTCTGATTAACGATTTCTCCTTCAAAGCCATAGTTTGAAATATACGATCTAATCTCATCATAAGTTTTAAACCCGGCATCAATGAATTCTTCTAGTATTGTATTAGAATCCGTTAGCATTTCGCCTTGAAGTTGAGATAAATAAGCCACTTTAACATCAGCATTTATGTCAATTGAATCATGATTATTTTTAAAGATATCTCGGAGTAAAGTCGTTTTCCCAGTACCGTTTGAACCGATAATGGCTACTTTATCAGTAGATTTTATCTCAAAGTTAACATTGTCTAAAAGCAACTCATCAAAGGTAACACTATAATTATTAACATTTACAACAATGGTGTCTTCAATTTCATTATCAATACCAAAGCTTATTTTCGGTTGCTTAATATCAACAAATGGCGCTTTAATTCTACGCGCTTCCAATCTTTCTTGAAACCTAACTCTAGCTTTTAACGCTCTTCCTCTAGACGCTTCTGCATTATAAGTTGCAATAACTCTAAGATTATTGATTATGTTCTCGTTTCTCTCAATTTCTTCATCTTCGGCGATTGCGATTTCTTGTAACTCAATTTTTGTCTGAAGTAATGAGAAATTATACTCAATATACCGCCCATCAAACTCTTGGATCTCCATGTTTTCAAGGTGAATAATTTTGTTGAAACAATGATTCAATAGATATCGGTTGTGAGTAACAACGAGCAGCATTCCTTTGTGGGAATTAATAAGGTTTTTAAGCGCATTTAGGTTTTCAAAGTCTAAAAATACATCTGGTTCGTCCATAATCATTAAGTCTGGACTATTAAGCATTTCCTTCATCACTTGAATAAGCTTGAATTCCCCACCACTCACGTCGGATACCCTAATATCTTTTAGCTTCATGAGATTTGCTAGATTTAGTTTCTTATTAATGTTGCTTTCAAAATCATCGCCACCAATTGAATCAAAAGCGTCTAGAGCTAATTGATACTTTTCTAATAACGGATCAATATCCGATGATGTTTCCATTTCAGTACAAATAGATGTTATTTCATTTTGTATCTTAATATATTGTTCTCCTATATATTCAAAAACGGTTGTTTCTTTCGTTTTGTCTGGTTGTGAGAACTGACTCACATAACCAATTGTACATGTTGGATCCATCTCTAACTTGCCATCGAACATATATTTTTCTGGATCCATCAGTATATCTATCAGTGTACTTTTCCCACTACCACTTGTCCCTATAAAAGCGCAATGTTGTGCCTCTTCAAACGTAAATGAAATGTTTTTATATAGTTCTTTTTGCGGAAATGCGAAGGATAAGTTATCAACTTTTATCATAGTGTTACCTTCTTTATAACTAGAATAGTGAATATTCATAGATGTATTGCAGACATAGATTTTGAGTTTGCCGTTGTAAGAGTAACACTGTTTATAACCAACTGCAATCTATCTGTAGCTCTTACCTTCACTTCGAAAGTCCAAACTTCACTGGAATGACGCCGAGTCTTATGTTTAATTTGACTTAAAGTCCACTTTAAACCTTATCATTATATTGAAGAAATACAGTCTCAATGCTCAGGAGATATTAATATCATTCAATTTGGTTGAGAGGGGATTCGTAAAATGGAACAAAACGATAAGATTGTCATTATTGGGGTAACTGGTTACATCGGCGCATGGATTGCTAAACGGTTAACAGATATGGGTTATAACCATATTATCGGAACATACCGAAATGAAGCAAAAGCACAACAGCTTCAAACGTTATTGCCAAATGTGAATTTTTACAAAGCAAACCTAGGTGAACCAGAAAATTGGCATGATGTTTTAAGTGAAGCAAAGTGGATTTTTAATCAGGGGAGTGCCTCCAGCCCAAACGACAAAACGTTTAAAGATAGAGGCCGAACAAAGCAAAAAGGTATTCGCATGCTCTTACAAATGGCTGTTGATTCGGGTAGTGTCAAAAAGATCGTACATACCACGGCAGAGTCAACCATTGCTTACGGCAATGAAGATCCATCAAAAACGACTTTTACCGAGGATGACTGGACTAATGAAGATAGGGAAGGCTTGTTCGACCACAATATGGTTTCAAAAACGATGGAAGAAAAAGCAGCCTGGTCGTTTATCCAATCCCCTGAAAATGCATCAAACATAATCATGACAACGATCCACCCTACGCATGTTATGGGACCAAGCTTTGTGCCTTGGCACAATGATATGATATATGCCATGCTTCGCGGCGATAGGGCTATGGCAGATTCGCAGCTATATGGGGTTGATGTGCGCGACGCAGCGGCAATGAATATTGCGTTGATGAGATCAACTGCAGCAAATGGAAAGCGTCATTTCGCCTCAGCTTTTAAATCAACATACTCTACTCTCTTAAATTTGATTAAAGAACAATTTACAGACGAGCAGATTAAATCCGTGTTAGGCCATGCTGCTCAAATCATTCCTGGAGATCAAGCGGCGGATATATTGAGCCATTGTCATGCAACTTCATATTATCAAGATATGGTACCTCGCATGTTAAACCGCGTAGTGTACAAGACGAACTATCCTGAAGCGTATGCATATGAGTATACAGAACCGAATACTACAGTCATACAAGCCATGGAAAAAATGTTGAAGGATAAAAACAAAGGATAAAAATAAAGGATAAAATCGAGGTCCAACAAAACTGAACCCTCGATTTTATCCTTTGTGCATACTGTTCACCTTGACTTAATGGCGATGTCTCCGTTGCCTTAAAACTCTGCTTAATTTTCCTTTATTCGCCTGTTTGCGCCAACATTTTCAACAGCACGGTTACTGACTCTGCTCTTGTCGCTTTATCGCCCGGAGCAAATGTATTTGCGCCTTTGCCTTTAATAATACTCTGCTTTCTCATGGCCACAACTGCACCTTTCGCCCAGTCCGGAATGTCTTTGTCGTCCGCGAAGCCTGTTGCCGTTGCAGCTTCAACTGACTGCCCCAGCGCTTTTGCGATCATCACTGCCATTTCCAGACGCGTAATTTCGGCATCCGGTCGGAATGTGCCATCTTTATAACCCGTAAGGATACCCGCTTGTACCGCTTTCGCAACCGATTTCTGCGCCCATGTTGCGATCTTTCCTTTATCAGTAAACGTCAGTTCGGCTCCATCCCCTTGCGGCTTGAGCGTATTCATCAGCATAACCGCAAATTCCGCACGCGTTACGGTACGGTTCGGATTGAACGTACCGTCTGGATAACCGCTGACGATTCCGAAGCTTACCGCTTGCTTGATGCTCGCCTCGGCCCAGTGTCCGGAAATATCGCTGAAGTTGACCGGCGTGACTGTCGCTGGATCTTCTCCTTGGCCTGCTGCGAGTACCGCATACTTCGTAAAGTGGTTCACTTTTATGGTGATGGTATTTCCTTTTACCTCGCCGCCGACTTCCACCCATACCTTCTTTATTTCGTCGTAGTAAAATACGGAAGGTTTTTGATTGCCCTTTAATTTATTCGGATCGAAGGTAAAGGTCAGAGTGATCTCCTTGTTGAAGTTTTCTGGAAAGTTTTTTAGAATTTCGAAAACCGGACTGACCGGAACATCCTTACTTGTAAGCAGCCTTTGCGTGTCTGCCACTTTTTCTATCGTTATTTTCAATTCTTTGTCTGACGCACCGGCAGAAATCATAATTTTGACATCATCGCCCAGGCTGACCTCGCCGGCTCTACCAATCGGAAGCGTTAGCGTACCGTCTGTAGAGATCACTGTATGGTTTGAGGACGTTACTGGTGGGATGCCGCCATTGCTAGAAGGGCCGTCTGTGTTGTTGGCCGTCCATTTTGCGTGCAAGGTCATATTTACCGTGATCGGAGTGCTGGTGAAATCGAACGGTGTCTCCAGCCCGCTGTCACTGTACCACCCGCCGAACGTGTACCCGCTTCTTGTCGGATCCGTCGGTTTTGTCGCCTTACTGTTATCGTTCACAGTTTGGCTGCCCACCGCCGAACCACCATTGCTATTGAAGGTAACCGTATGAGTATTGGCCGTCCATTTTGCGTACAAGGTCTTACTTGCCGTAATCGGAGTGTTGGTGAAATCGAACGGTGTCTCCAGCCCGCTGTCGCTGTACCACCCGCCGAACGTGTACCCGCTTCTCGTCGGATCCGTCGGTTTTGTGGCCGTACTGTTATAGTCTACTGGCTGGTCGCTCTTCGCCGAACCGCCGTTACTATTAAAGCTAACCGTATACGTGTTGATCGTCCACATTGCGTATAGCGTCACGTTGGACGCCCCCATAGTGAAAGTCTCCTCTGTTGCATAGCTCATTCCGCTACCGCCCGACGCTGTATTCCAGCCGTCGAACGTGTAGCCCGTCTTCACCAGATACCCGGTATTCCCGTAAACCGTAACTCTATCACCTTGCGCATATGAGCCACTGTAGGTCGGCGCGGTGCCAGATGTAGCACCGTTGCCGTTATACGTTACCGAATATGTCGGTATCACCATGCTCAGCGTGTGAACAGGGGTCATCCCGCTCTTCGCCGATTCGCCGGCCGCATTGAACGCGCTCACCGTAAACGTATAGGAGGTGTTCGGTGTCAGTCCGCTCACCGTATGGGTAGTGCCGGTCACATTGGCAATCGCCGTGTTACCCCCATTCTCGTAGAGATAATAGCCGGTCGCTCCGGTTACGGCATCCCATGACAGCGTAGTCGAATCGAACGTGGTGCTGCCAGCCTGCAGATTCGCAGGCGTTCCGGGAGCGGTTAACTGTACGACACCGTTCACTCCCGCTGCGTATAGCGTTCCACCGATTTCCAGCAGCGCATGTAGTTGGCTCGGCGATCCGCTTACTTGTTCCCATGTGCCATTGCTGTACGACCATACGTCGTTGCTGCCGTTATCAGTCCCCGCGTATAGCTTACCATTGACGATAAGCAAAGCATTCACATCATTCGGCGCATTGCTGGTCGTCATTTGCGTCCATTCGGGTGTAGTCGCGCTAGTGTCGTAGGTCCATACGTCATTGCCGCCGTTAAAAGTCCCCGCATAAAGCGTGCCATTGACCTCGAGCAAGGAAGTCACGGTACTCGGCGCATGGCTGGCCGTCATTTGCGTCCATTCGGGCGTAGTCGCGGAAGTATCGTAAGTCCATACGTCATTTTCATCGGGGGTAGCATTCCCCGCATAGATCGTGCCGTTCACATTAAGCAACGTATTCACGTAACCCGGCATATGGCTTGCCGTCATCTGCGTCCATTCGGGCGAAGTCGCGGTAGTATCATATGTCCAAATATCATTGCTGCCGTTATTCGTCCCCGCATACAGCGTACCATCGACATTGAGCAAGGAATATACGTTACTTGGCGCATTGCTGGTCGTCATCTGCGTCCATTCGGGTGTAGTCGCGGTCGTGTCATAAGTCCATACGTCATTGTCATCGTCGTCATTACTAGTCCCCGCGTACAGCGTGCCGTTCACATCGATCAAGGCATACACATAGCCCGGCGAGCCGCTCATCTGCGTCCATCCGCCTCTAGTCGTATACGCCCAAACGGCATTAGTGTCTTTATTTAGCCCTGCATACAGTGTGCCATTGACACTGAACAAGGTGTTGGTATCGCCTGGAAAAACGCCCATCTGTGTCCACGTGCCGTTACTGTTCGTCCATACGTCGTTGCGTCCGGTCTGCGTCCCTGCATACAACGTCCCGTTGTCATCGAGCAAGGCATATACACTACCCGGTGCGCCGTTCATCTTCGCCCAACCTCCGAAAGTCGTGTACGTCCATACGTCGTCGAAACCGGAACCGGAGGCAGTCCCCGCATACAGCGTGCCGTTCACGAAGCGCAAGGTTTTCACTCTGGCCGGCGCACCGGTTATTGGCGTCCATGTACTATTGCTGTTATTGTACGTCCAAACGCTGCGGTTGTCTCCGTTTGGAGTCCCCGCCGCATACAGCATGCCGTTTACATTAACCAACGAAGCTACATATTTGGGATTGTTAACGCCATTGCTTATCTGCGTCCAGCTACCGTTACTGTTCGACCATACGCCGCTGCTTAGAGTCCCTGCATATAGCGTGCCATTTATATACGTCAAGGCTTGTGCATCGCCCGGCGAACCCATCATCTTCGTCCAACCGCCGACAGCCGTATACACCCATACCCCGTTGCTTCCAGTCCCTGCATAAATCGCGCCGTTTCCATCGATGATCAAGGAATACACGTCGCTCGGCGAGCCAATCATCTGCGTCCATCCACCACTAGCCGTGTACGTTGATACGTTGTTGCCGTCACCCCAAGCCCCAGCATACAGCGTGCCGTCCGCATCAACGAGCAAGCTTCGCACTCTGGCCGGCGAGCCGATCATCTGCGTCCAAGTGCCGTCGCGGTTCGACCATACGTCGTCGCTTCCGTTCCCTGTCCCCGCATACAACGTGCCACTCGCTTTGAGCAAGGTTTGCACGTTTGTCGGTTGTACGGTTTGTCCCACCGCTGGCCAAGTTGAAGAGGTCGCATAGACTGCCTTTCCTGCACCCATGAATGGGATGAGCATCAACGCGAGTAAGCATGCCAGAACGATCTTCCCTGATCGGGAAGACCACATCTTGAGTCTTGATGTAGATCGTTTCATAAATTCGTATACACCTCTTAATTTGTCATAATAATTGCAACTGGCGATGCTGCGACACAAGATTACTACAGACGACAAATCAAAGTATTTCTCCCCCGCCATTCCTGTCGAACATTGCCACTTTCGTCTTAATATAAGACGATTACAACGCAAAAAAAATCCCCCATCAAAGGGGGAGGGACGGTAATATATTGGGGGATATACATCATACCAATCCTTATTGTACAATGATGATTTTCCTCCATTGCGATAAATAGCTCTCACAACCATTTTAATTCTTTTCCTTGCTCCAGCGCCTGTTCTCTGCTGTTCACATGAAGTTTCCTATACATGCTTTTCAGATGGCTCTTGACCGTTTCGGCCGTGACTTGGAGTTGTTCGGCGATCTGTTTATTCGACAGACCCATGTTGATCATCCGTAATATTTTTAATTCCTGTTTCGTAATCGGGGCTGCCGCGCTTGCGGTCCCATTCGTATGATCCGATATCAGCAGAAGCAGTTCCCTGGCGTAGAGTACGCTCGCGGACTTACGGTTAGCGTTGATCTGTCTTTCCCGGAGATATTCACGCAGCAGCTCGGCCATGTTCGCCCCTTCATCCACGAAACTGCGGATGTATTTCCCCGGTTCCGCCAATCGGAGTGCCGCTTCCAGCTTCATTACAGCGTTCGTCTTATCCCCTTTTCGATAGAAAGCAATGCTTTGCAGGATGACCACCTTAACCTTATCCCAGGTCCGATCGGCCTGATCGGCAAGCAGGTACAGTTGTTCCAGCAGCTGCAAAGCTTCATCGACTTCCCCGCGCTCCATAAGCGCACTTGCCAAAATAAGATATTCTTTGATTGGGCCGAGCGGGATCGTATCGGTATGCTTAATGCCGCATTTTTGCAGCCAACCCTCATCGAAAGAACCGTTCGCAAGCAACAAATAGGCCTTCTCCGCCTCTATCCTCCGCATAAACATACTTCTGTCCACGGAATGGATCTTAGGTTTAACCTCCTCAAGCAAATCAAACGCTTTGGCCGAATCGCCCTTGGCCTGACAGATCCGCGCAGCATTGACGGTAGCGCTTAACAGGATAAGAGCATAAGGCTGCATGCAAGTTGACCTCAGTACCCTCTCCGCATAAGCTTCGGCCTCCTCCAAACGGTTCCATTCGTATAACAGCAAACTGTAGGTATTGTAGAAAAAACCGGCATAGGGGTAATTGTCTCTATCTTCCCATATTTTGATCCACTTATAGAAGAATCTCTCCGCATCATGCAAATCACTGAAAAAGCTCAACAACGTATCGAAATACATCGAGTACGAGTTCGCTTCGATCATCTGGACGTAGTTGCCCTCCGGCGTATCCCGGTCGAAAATCTCGAAATATTCATCCGATCGTCGAAAGTCTCTTCGGTAAAAAGAAACGGCCGCGGACAAAAAATGAACGTTTCCCGCATAAGGTTTCCATTCCGGATCCGACAGCTTGTCCTCCATTAGACTAAGCCTTGCTTGCGCCAGCTCCAATTCATTGGTTTCTACCATCACTTTAACATACAGAAACTGAATTCTCGGCTTTCCGGCAAAACAGGACTCCGGCAGATCGCGCAACCATCGATGAAGCACGCCCCTTTTCGCATGAAGGTTGGGCAGATGCTTCTCGATCAAAGCGCTTGCTTCGAGTTGAAGCCCGTCCATCAGCAATTGCTCGACCGCTTCTTCCAAAAATCTGTGCTCCTCCAGCCAAAGGGCTGCCTTGACATGCAACTCCTTCGATTGACCCGCATACCTTTGCCGGAAAAGCCTCCGTAAAAACTCGGAAAACAAGTGATGATAGCGATACCATTCTCGTCGATCATCCAATGAAACAATGAACAAATTATGCTGTTCCAGCATTTCCAGCAGTTCTTGACAATTCGCTTGTCCGGTAATCGTCTCGCACAATGAGCCGTTTATCCTGTCTACAATCGAAGTTTCCAATAGAAAGGACTGAATCTCGCTCGGCTGGAGACTAAAAACCTCCTGAAACAGATAGTCGGATATGTTGCGTTGTTCCCCGCTAAAGGCGCGGATAAAATCCGAATAATTGCCGCTTCTTTGCAGCGAAATGGCCGCAAGATACAGTCCGCTAACCCATCCCTCCGTGCGGTCGACGAGCACCGCTATCTTTTCTCCCGACAGCGACAATCCCATGCAATCCTGAAAGTAACGAATTCCCTCCGCAAGTTGAAATCTCAGTTCCTGAATCGTGATTTTTACCATTTGGCCAGTCGTCTGCAGCCTTGCCGTAGGAAAGGGCATTTCAGCCCGGCTTGTTACATAGAGGTGGATGTGAGCGGGCAAATACGCAAGAAAATAAGACACCGATGCATGAATGGAGGCAAGATTAATTGCGTGATAATCGTCCCAGATTATGACCAATTCATCAGAGTAGCCGTCAAGCTCGCGAAGCATGGCCGAGATGAACGCCTCGAACGCTCCCGACTTTAAGGACGACAAATACGGGGTGACCACTTCTGCAAAGTGGGGGTTCTTACTATTAACTGCAGCGATCGTATAACTCCAGAACTCAATCAGATCATTATCTTGTGACCCCAAGGAGATCCATACGGTAGGTATGGCGGTCTGCTGCAGCCACTGACTCAAAGCTGTTGTTTTGCCGTACCCCCCAGGAGCCGTTACGGATGTAAATTTGCTCTTTAATCCTTTATTTAATAGTTCGGTGATCGCCGCTCGCTCAACAAGGTCATCGCGCCGCGTTTGCGGGATATGAAGTTTGGTACTCAGAATCATGGATCGGCACCTCGGATTTGACTGTTAAATCTTTTCTATATTATATCTGAAGTCCAATCAAGACCGCTAGCAAAACGGCGTCCAATATGCCCTTACTAAATTTTTCGCCGTCACTTGTGGTAGGGTTCAGCTTAACGATTATTACGGCGAAAAATACCTCAGTGGTTAATGAGATTGTACGACCCGGAATCCGCAGTTGCCGGTAGAACTGTCCGGTGTATTTGAGCTTCTCGCTGCCACTCGGTAACGGTTGCAATATGAGCGGTGACACAGATAGGAACCGCCGCGCATAGATCTTCTGCCTGTGGGACGATCGAACCTTGGATTCATTGGTGAAGTCTCGACATGATAAGAAGGCGTAAACCAGTCGGCGCACCATTCCCACACGTTGCCTGACATGTTGTACAAGCCGTAGCCGTTCGGTTCGTAAGTATATACAGGAGCCGTTCCTTCGTATCCGTCACCCGCGCTGTTCTTAATGGGGAATTTGCCCTGCCAGATGTTACAGCGGTGCTTTCCATCCGGCTTAAGCAGGTCTCCCCAAGGGTAGGTCTTCAGCTTGAGACCGCCTCTGGCGGAGTACTCCCATTCCGCTTCGGTCGGCAGCCTCTGGCCGGACCACCGGCAGTAAGCGTCCGCGTCATTCCACGACACGTGGATGACCGGATGGTCCATCCGGTCATTGATATCGGAGTCAGGCCCTTCTGGCTTTGCCCAATATGCGCCGTTCAAGACGTACCACCAAGGAGTAGCTTGCGGTACGCTTTTCACCTGAAGCTTGACGGCTTCCGAGACGAACAGATGGAACACAAAGGACCAGTTGAAGCGTTCCGCTTCGGTCACGTATCCCGTGTCGGCTACGAAAGCTTGGAACTGGGCATTCGTAACTGCGTAGGCGGAGATGGAAAAAGCGTCGACATGCACCAAGCGAGGCGGGCCTTCCCCATCTGCGGGGAACCCCTCCTTCAAATCTGAACCCATAATAAATGATCCACCAGGGATGAAGACCATATTTTCCTGTAGTTCCGGCTTCGTGCTTCGCCCCTCCTTAAAGGTAGGAGATGCGAAGGATATCGGCTGGTGTTCCAGTTGATCGGCGGTTCTTCGAGCAGCGCAGCAAGGGCTTGTTTGTTGATCCAAGTTCAAAAACTCCTTTCGTGATCTATGATTATTAGGCGACCGGCTATCCATACAGCGCAATGCCGACAAGTCCGGATAGTATGATGACGGAGAACGGATGCTTGCGAAAATAAATTAAAGCGAACAAGGAACCTATGAAGATGAGGATCTGGCTCCAAGTAAACCAAGAAAGCTGTGCAATCATTCCGGCTTGCTGCGCAAATGTGATCGCCGCGTACACGATCATACCAGCAATGATCGGCCGGAGACCGTAGAATGACGACTTCACCAGCCAATTCTCTTGAAGGCGGAGGAAGAGTTTCCCGACCGCCAGAATCAAGAGGAGCGAAGGCAGGACAATCGCCAGAGAGGCGATGGAAGCCCCAAGCAAGCCGGCCTCCCGGTACCCGACAGCCACAGCAATATTGGTGGCGATAGGCCCGGGAGACATACCCGCGACTGCGACGATATCGGCAAGCTGACTGGCGTTCATCCACTGATGCCGGTTTACAACCTCTTCCTGGATCATGGGGATCATGGCATACCCGCCACCGAACGAGACGAGTCCGACGAGAAAGAAAGTAAGAAATAGATAGATGTGCATGTCCATTCTCCATTAGATGTTCAAATTATATCATGTAGTCGTAAACGACTTCTTTTTCCTCTTTCAGCTTGAAATCCTTACCTAACAAGACACGGATCTTCACGACGGCGATACCGGCTGCGGCTCCGAAGGCGATGACATAGACAGGATGAACATTGCCAAAGAATAACAACAGGGAGGCGATCACTGCGAGCGACCCTGTGGTGGAGTCAATGACGGCAGTGCGCCCGATCTTAAAGGCAGCGAACGCGATCAAGGCTACGACCGTTACTCGGATTGACAAGAATGCGGCTTCGATCTTCGGATTGTCTTTCATCTGGACATAAAAGATCGATAAGCCGATCATAAGGCAGCATGTTGGGAGTAAGATGCCGAGCAGCGCGGCTGTCGCCCCGCGGATTCCGGCGATTCTGTAGCCGATATACGTTGCCGAATTGACGGCTACCGCTCCTGGCACCGATCCGGCTACCGCGAATACATCGGCGATTTCCTGTGTTCGAAGCCAGCCTCTTCTATCGACGACTTCCCTTTCGATAACCGGGATCAAAGCGTACCCTCCACCGAATGTAATCGGCCCTATCTTCAGAAATGTAACAAAAATCGAAGACAGCAATTTCCATGTTGTATTCACTTGAATCTTCCTCCAGTCTAGCTCAAGATGAGAAAGTCGATTTAACATAAGAAGAACCCAGAGTCTGGGTTCTTCTACTATTCATTACTGGTACAGCTCTGCCTCCGACACCTTGCGCATTCAAGTAGATTGTGAAGTCGCCGGCTTGATTACCGGTTCTATCTCGCCTGCTGCGATCATTCTACGAATTAACCGACTGCGAAGCTCGTCGGATACTTCGCGGTGAGATTCCCAACCGACCAGATTGTTAAGCTCGTATGGGTCGGCCTGCAAATCATAGAGGAATTGCTCTTCGTATTCGGCGGAGAAGGAATCTTGTGTCGGATTTCTATCCTTTGCCACCACACTGTACTTCCATCGTTTCGTACGGATCGCACGCCCAACTTCGCTTTCGCTAATCTGTACGAACACTTCTTCAGGCCATTCTGCTGAAGTACGCTTCACTAGCGGCAGAATCGAACGTCCTTGCATGGATTCAGGCAATTGAATGCCAGCCGCATCCAGCAAGGTCGGCGGCATGTCCACTAAGCTGATTAGCTGCTCTAAACGCCCCCCGGCGGTAAAACCTGGTCCTGTTATGGCCATTGGAATTCGTATAGAGCTCTCATGACACGATCTCTTGTACTCCGCGTTCCTCGTCTTGAAGTGGCAGCCGTGATCAGACAGGAACAATATAATTGTGTCCTTAGTCATATCCAAGCTCTTCAAGGCATCTTGAACTCGGCCCAAGGCTTCATCCAAACGTTTCACCATACCGTAGTAGCCGCCTAGATGCTGGTGAGCCGTTCCACCAAGAGCAGCGAGATCTGGTGGAACCCACCTGGAATGATAAGCATCCGAATAGGCATCCGGAGCGGGATAATCATCTCGTTGATTCTGATGATGCGGCTCCAAATAAGATAGGAATAAGAAAAAAGGATGCTCTTGTTGCTTCTGTTCGTCAATATAACGAATGGCCGCATCGGTTAAAGCATCGACCCGATAGCCTGGCAGCTTAACCTGTTCATTATCATTATTGAACAGGACGGTATCATAGGCATCCGATGTAAATTCTAGTGTATCTGCGGCCAGCCAATACTCATAACCTCCGCGTTTCTCTACTGGAACCGGCATCGTTCCTGTGTTAGCCAAATGCCACTTGCCAATATATGCAGTATGGTAATTAGCTTCACGAAAGTAATGGGCTAATGTTTTCTTGTCCTCTGGCAGTGGAATCCCGTTCGTAAAGCACCCTGTTTGTGTCGCATATTCACCCGTTTGTAAGCAGGATCTAGCAGGACCGCATACCGGCTGGCAGGTGAAACCATAATCAATATGTGTGCCATGAATGGCCATTCGATCAAAATTCGGAGTCAATCGTAAGGGATTTCCATGAACACCTGTCGTGTCCCAGCGCTGCTGGTCCGTGAAGAAAACAATTACATTTGGTTTTTCAGGAGCTGGCTTCAAGCTGTGACCTCCATTTCATTGACGATGTTAATCTGCCACGAGCGATTAGCTCATAGCTCGCATAATGCTTCCAAATCCGTTTCGCAAAGCCAAAGATGACCTTGTTCTAACCAAAATACTCTTCGAGAATCTCCGATGCGATTTGTTTAATATTCCCGCTTGGTTCAGTCGAATAGGTGCCAGGGTTTTGTGTCCATTCGAGCTCCCATTGATACCAATCAACCGGATCCGGATCTATATGATAATCTAGTGACTGTTCTAACAACGCAATATACTTCTGCCATCTACGATAATAGAATCCGGATATAAGCCCCGACCATTCCCTGTGAGAATAATCGTGCAAGCTTTGAGCGGATTTTTCCGGTCCCCATAACGTGACTAGCGTGACCGCATTAAATTGAAACCGTTCCTTTTCTTCCGTTGTTCTGCCAAGAGACCTTGCCTGCTCAATCCAACGGCCTAACAGAAATTCTTTACGGGTACCGAGCAGCTGATCCTGAGACTTCACAAGGCTCAAAAACCGATTCGACCACATCTCGTATGCTTCTTTCTCCCCACTACGGTAAGCGGCAACGAAAGCATTGTAATAGTCCCGTGCAAGATCAGCCAGTCCCTGACGTGTGATATCGACTAGATCATAGAGGTAGCCTTCCGAATCCTTCAGCTCATCGAAGCATTCTAGCAATAGCCGCGCTGCCGCTTGAATTTTCGTTTGATCGTAATAGGATTGAGTCGGCCCCCACGTAGATACATTAGAAATATCCAGATGAGGCCTAGCGCAAATAATGGACTCTACCGCCCCTTGTTGAACGGTTGTGCAGTTATAGACACTATCCGCAAGCAAGAGCCAGGCCTGTAACGCCTGCGGCACAGCTTTACCGTAGCGTCGTTCGATATAGCCCTCCAACCACTCGGTCAATACCGGCGATTCCGTTCGCCAGATCATATCCGTCATCAGGTCGTATACGACCGGATTCGTCTCAATCCCTTCCATCGCCAGCCCGATGCCTGACATGCGGCCTGACCGGGGTTGCCCGACCGTGTTCACCGGTTCTTGCATGAGCAGCCGCAGGTTACCGAACAAGCCATTCTTGCCGCCATAATTCTGTATCATGCACCATACCCATGGCGTGCCGTCAAATGCATTTCGCTGAACCCATGCCGGCTGCGATTCGCACCATAAGTCAAGAACGAGGGCATGGTCTTTGTCTAGTCCGGCAAGCACTTCGCTATGCGGATTATCTTGCCATGCCTGAAGTACCCAGACCGCTTTGTCGTCATATTCCCGCATGATCGCTTGTACATCTTGGGCGTATGCCGTCAAGTCAATCCCTTCCGTTCTTCCTCCTTCGTGAAAAGGATCCGTACTGTAGTAATGAATGTCATTTCCAAACAGGCTTGTCTGCTCGGAATAGAAAGTAGAAGCAACCTTACGATACTTAGGGTCGCTAGGCAGCAGTAATGATGGCCTTTCGAATTCGCACCATTTTCCCTGAGCAACAGGCTCGGATTCGGGAAACTTCTGTTGGAAATCGTTCGGGACCATCCCGCTGTAGCCTTGCAGAACAGGCATAATGTCGAGGGATAACATGCGTTCATGTATTTTACGTGCAAGCTGCGCACGGTCCGTAAACCACCAATCGGGGAGAGGGCCGCCCCAACCGGTCATGTTCTGCATCCATTGCCAGGCGAAATATGCAGGTCCGCATAGAAATGCTTTACACTCGGCTTCCGTATAACCAAGCTTTAATAACGTTCGCCTCCATACTTCTTCTTGACCTACTAGGCTTAACACCAAGTTAATGCCGTTTAAGGCCATCCAGTCGATTTCCTCCTGCCAGCGGTCCCAGTCCCAGAAAGCCATGGAATAGGAGTGCGTGCAGTAGTTCAAGTAGTATCTGAACTTATAAGAGGTTACTTTCCTAACCGGGATCGATACTTGGGGAAACGGATAGGGAACATGAACACGACTACCGCACCAAGAGAGATGGGATTTGCAAACATGCTTCAAATACCAGTAAAATCCAGATGACGCCGCCACGCCGGATGATCCTCTGATGATGAGGTGATCGGGGCGGCTCTCGATTTCAAACACGTCATAACCGCTCTCCGCTTTAATCTGTTCAACGATTACCTTACTCGCAAGCTCCTCTCCGATCATTCGCTCGATTAAGCCTGTAACAGACTGCTTATTCAAATTTTTGTTTATTCCGAAATCCAAAATCTTTTCCTCCGATCTCCCTTACCCTAATGACGATGTTTCATGGAATGTGACGGACGGCTCTCTAACACCGTGAAGATCAAACAATACAATCTCATTAAGGTCTTGGCGCAGCAGCGGCGCCGGAACATACAATCTGCGTTGCGGACCGACGCTCCAATACCGACCTAGATTAAAGCCATTGATAAATGCGACGCCTTTCGACCAACCTTCTAAATCGAGGAAGGTATCTGCTGCCTCGGTAACTTGAAAGGTTCCTCTGTAAAAGGCCGGCATCATTATTGAATGGTCCTGTGAATGAAACTGCAGCTCGCTTAAATCATTCATGGGCAACGAACGGATATCCCAATCGAAGAGGAACTGATTGCACCAGCCCAAGCTTTGCAAGCGAACACTGCCGGTAATCCCTTTGGTATCCTTAATATATGGCCCGTAGTTTACCCGTCCCATATTTTCAACGAGAATTTGAATTCGAGCGCCTTCCGGCGGAATCTCAATCATCAATTGCGTCGGTTTCCACCGTTCCAGCACACCTGCTTCGGTCCCGTTCACGAACACAATGGCACGGTCTCGGATATCCTCGATGATCAATTCGCAATTTTTTTTCGGCCCGGACACAAACGTGGAATACAGGATGAACCCGTAATCCTGTCCCAATTTCTCCATAGGCTCGGGGGATATCCGGTGGATCGACTGAGATAAGCGAGGAAGACTGTCGAATAAATCCGCACGCTCCGATAACCGAACCTTGCCATACGCTTTTTTCTTAGAAGGCTCCGGTACCGGGACATCTCTTAAATCTGTATACTTGGACAACACCTCGCGAATGGCAAAGTATTTCGCCGTAGGGTCGCCTGCTTCGTTCAATGGAGCATCGTAGTCGTAACTGGTTACGATCGGCTCATAAACCCCGGTGTGGTTGTTCGCTCCGTTGTAAAATCCGAAATTCGTTCCTCCATGAAACATATAGAAGTTAACGGAAGCTCCCATCCTCAGCATCCGGTCAAAAACGTCGGCGGTATCCTTCGACTCCCTTGTGATATGGTTTTTTCCCCAATGGTCGAACCACCCATTCCAGTACTCCATGCACATGAGCGGCTGATTGGGTTGATATTCCTGCAATTTGGCAAATGCCGTTTCCGGATCCGATCCGAAGTTTACAGTTCCGAGCACTCCGGGTATCATTCCGCTCTGAAGGCAAATATCCTCGGGACCATCGGATGTAACTAGCAATACGTCTATTCCACGTTTCGTAATGGAGTCCCGCAAATACTGAAGATAGCTTAAATCATTTCCGAAGCTGCCATATTCGTTCTCGATCTGCATCGCAATAATCGGACCGCCGTTCGTACATAATAGCGGCTTTAATAGAGGGATAAGAACATCGTAGTAATCGTCAACATGAGCCAGATAGGATGGATGCGCGCAACGAAGGGGGGTGTCCGAATCGGCTAACAGCCACGAGGGAAGTCCTCCAAACTCCCACTCGGCGCATATATAAGGGCTCGGCCGAATAATAACATGCAAATCAAGTTCAGCCGCTGTTTCGATGAATCGAACAACATCGGCGATACCTTCGAAATGAAACCGTCCCTTTTGAGGCTCATGCAGATTCCATGGAATATAGGTTTCAACCGTATTAAAGCCGCAAGCTTTCAGCTTGTTAAGCCTGTCGAACCAGTAGTCAGGTACAACTCTGAAATAATGGATCGCGCCGGAGATGAGCCGGACCGGATTCCCGTCCATAATAAATCGGTTTCCATCCGTTTGAAAGACTGTCATTTACAATCACCTTGTCGTTTAGTATGGTATTACTCTTTGACAGATCCCAGCATAATGCCGTGTATAAAGTGCCGTTGAATAAATGGATAAACGGTTAGAATCGGAACTATGGCCACCACAAGCTTAGCCGCATTTAACGTTTGATTGGAAAGCTTGGACAATAGCTCTACTTGTGTTGAATCTATACTTTGCGTATTTAGTTGAACAACAAGCTGCTGAATGTAAGTTTGAAGCGGATAATGCTCCGGTGTACGCATGAATATAAGTCCGTCAAAGAAAGCGTTCCAATGTCCGACGACGCTAAAAAGAGTAATCGTTGCTAATGCGGGGGTTGATATTGGGATAAATATCTTAAATAGCATATACCAGGGGCCCGCACCATCTATATGACCGGCTTCCACTAAGTCCTTCGGAATGCTCCGGAAGAAGTTAACTAGCAAAATCACATTAAAAACAGGAACGGCACCAGGAAGAACCAACGCCCAGATCGAATTAAATAGCCCCAGAGATTTCATGAGTATATAGAGTGGTACAATTCCTCCGCTGAATAACATCGTGAAGACAAGAAACCACATATAAATGTTGCGGAACCGGAACTCTTGCGGTGATCGGGAAAGCGGATACGCCATTAAAACCGCCAATAGGAAGTTAATGCCTCCTCCGAGCAATACCCTCTTAACAGAAACAAAAAAGGAGTTAACGAACACGGGGTCAGCAAGAATTTGCTGATAAGCGATCGTATTAAACCCTTTCGGCCAAAAATCGACCATGCCGGCTGCAGCATACGATTTGTGGCTGAATGAAACGGCAACCGTATGCCAAATGGGGATGATACAAGTAAGCAAGACAAGGATCATAAAGATCACTAATGCATACTGAGCCAGTCGTGCCGAAAAAGTTCGATTCGTAACCATAAAAACACCTGCTTCTTAGAAGATGCGATAATTGGCAAACCGGGATGCCAGCGTATAAGATACAATAATCAATAGAAATGAAATGACCGATTTCATAAGACCGACAGCTGTAGCGAGTCCGAATTGAGCATTGATCAGACCGGCACGATAAACATAGGTGTCGATAATATCGCCCGATTCGTAGACTAACGGATTATATAGATTGAATACTTGATCGAAACCCGCATTCAAAACATTTCCGATACTTAATGTTGCAAGCAGGATAAATGTTGGAACGAGCAACGGCAACGTAATATATCGAATCTGTTGCGGTCGCGATGCTCCGTCGATGACTGCCGCCTCGTACAGGGAAGGATTGATTCCTGTTAGTGCAGCCAAGTAGATGATTGTTCCGAATCCGAATTCCTTCCAAATATCGCTGGAAATCAGAATAACGGGAAACCATTGATTGCTTGCCAGAAAGATAATAGGTTCTCCGCCAAACGCTTTTACGATTTGATTGACCAGACCATCTGTGGTGGTCATTTCAACAATGATTCCTGACAAAATAACCCACGACAAAAAATGAGGTACATAGACGACGGTCTGGACGAATCTCTTAAAAAAACGGCCCCTTAACTCGTTCAGAAGAATGGCGAATGTCAAGGGAACCAATAGATTTCCAATGATCTTGAACACCGCAATAAAAATAGTATTGTAGAAAATGACCCTGCTATCGGACAGTTCGAATAAGTATTTGAAGTTTTGCAAGCCAATCCAAGGGGATCTCCATATGCCGAGACCTATTTTGAAATCTTGAAAAGCCATGACAATCCCTGCCATCGGGATAATACTAAACACTACAAGGAGCAAGAGTCCCGGCAACAACATCATGTGGTAATGTGCTTGGTTAGACCGGTATTTCATCGTTTTCCACATCCAATCTGTTATACATATATGCTCTTCTTGTTATAACGAGGGACGCAATAGCATGCGTCCCTCGCTTCTCGGTTATTTTTGCAATTCCGCCTCGATCTCCGCAATAATCTGATCTCCGCCTTGCTTCTTCCAAGCTTCGACGAATTTGTCGAAGTCATCTACCGGCTTATCTCCTGCAACGATTTTGAAGAAAACTTCCTTTTCCATCTTCAAGAGATTCGCCCATTTTTGACTCATCGTTTTGGTCGTTGCCGTAAACGCATTGTATACTTCTTTATCCATTTTCTGCGTCAGAAGTCCGCCGCCGTACAAATATGCATAAGGAGCAGACCAATCTCCCGGTTCGGCCTTCGGATTTTTCAGATCCCTCTGCCAACGATCGTAATGCCCTTTCATTTCCGGCGTAAGCTCTTCCGGCGCGATCTGTCCATCCAAAGCTTTCTTCAGCACTTCATGCTTGCGCGCCACTGCGTCAGGGTAGTCGAATGTCGTATACAAAGGATAGAGATGCTGGAGCAAGCTGTAATCTAACAGTTGATCCTCCTCCGCCTTATCTCGCGCCCCGCTAACGCCCGTACCGTTACTCAAGTAGAAGTTGATATGTTTCACGAGCGCTTCCGGATACTTGAAGCCTTTCTTCACGACAAGGAATTGCGTCGTTGGCGGAACCATGTGCGTATTGTATTTACCTTGCGAATCCTGAATCAGGTACGGTTTCCAATCTGCGTTTTTGTCTACTTTAATGGAGTCGCCCAGCGGCCAAGGAGCCCACCAAGGCCCGAAGAACAGCCCTGCTTTACCGTTGTTGACGAGCTGGCTCGATTCTTTACGGATCATGAACTCTTTATCAATAAGTCCGTTGCTGTACATCTCCTTGAGCTTAGCCAAGGTCTGTTTCGTTTGCAGCGTTGTCGAGCCATATACAACCTTTCCGTTCTCATCCTTCAACCATAAGCCGGGATAGGAATCAAACGCATGGAAAATCGCGGTAAAATCATAGCTGCCTGTATAAGCGAATGAATATAGTTCTACATTGTTGCCTAACAAACCAACGGTATCTTTCTTATTGTTCCCGTCAGGATCTTGCTCGACAAAAGCCTTGGCGATCGTAGCGATATCGTCCACTGTTTTCGGCGCCGGAAGCTTTAACTTATCCAGCCAATCCTGTCTTACCCATGCCATACTGATCGAGTCGGCCAGCACGCTAATATTCGGCATGGCGTAAAGCTTTCCATCTATCGTTGCTTTCTCCAAAGGTAGATTGTTGGCAGCTCCGTACATTTCCTTAACTTTATCCGAGGCATATTTATTGTAATACTCGGTTAAATCTTCAACCTGCCCACCTTCAACCAAAGAACGAAACGTTGTCTCATCAACAGACATGATATCTGGCAAGTCGTTGCTAGCGATCGCTAATTTCTGCTTCTGGGTAAAATCGTCTCCCGTCGCGTACCATAGTACTTTAAAGCGAATATTCGTTTTATCCGCCAAGTATTTCGCAAAGTGATTGTCCTCGATGGACTCGCCTGGAGGCAGCTTAAGATCGGGAACGACAGATTTAATAATGGAGATTTCAACAGGCTCTGCCATCTTGAACGGATTTTCCTCCGAAGCACTTGTTGCCGAGGCAGTACCTTCAGCGCTTTGCGAAGCCGTTGGGCTCGCTCCCGAGTTTGATGCTTTCCCTTCATTGCTCTCATTTTTCGCGCATGCCGATAGCACCAAAGTTAAAGCGATTACAAACGCTAGCATCTTTCTGTTTCTCATTGAAATCCCCTCTCTTATGTAAAAGCTTATTTTTACTATAACGGCTATGAAGGTAGCCATGGGTTAAATGTATCTTTGATTAGTTTCTTATTATCTACAGTTAAGCAGCCCATTAGAGGATAAGAGAAAATAAGTGACTTTCCAGTAGACAAAAAGTGAATCATACAAGTACAAAAAAGAGACCGTCATTTCGACGATCTCCCCTCTATTTTTCGATAATGACTGGGCAAAAACCCTGTTGCCTCTCGAAAAATCCGACAAAAGTATTTCTCGTTCGGATATCCCGATTCTGATGCTATCCAGCGAATGGAACGATTCGATTGCATTAACAGCTGCTTTGCCTTTTCAATCCTTAACCCCCGAACATAATCGTTGAAGTTTGTGCCGGCAATGTCTTTGAAGCAACGACTAAAGTAACTCCGGCTTATGCCTACTTTCGCCGCTACGGCAGGGAGATGAAGGTCATGATGAATTTCGCTTTTAATATATTCCATCGCTTTAATGACAGCGTTTCTTACTTCCTCCGAATAGCCGTTGTGGTGTAGCGACATTTGCGTTTGATCCCGAACGCCGTCTGTAATCGACTGACTCGTCTCGTCCGCGGGTTTCGTTTGATCCCGTGTTTTCTCTAAGATACGTTGAGAGATCCTCTCCAAGACACTGTCCATTTGCTCGTTTTCCAGCTCTAATTTTGTAATATAGTCAACAGCTCCGAGACGCAATGATTCTTGAATATACTCGAACTCCTGATGAAACGTAAGAACGACAATATGAAGGGAAGGATACAATTTCCTCACTTCTCGCATTAGCTCCATGCCCGACATCATCGGCATTAACAAATCGACGATAAGCAAGTCGATGGAATGTTCTTGCAGAAACTCTAATGCCTTGAGCCCATTCGATGCCTCCCCGACGACTTCCATCCCATGCAGGCTCCAAGGCATCATCGATATGAATCCGCGTCTTACAAGATGATCGTCATCCACCACCAGCACTTTAATCATCGGTGTCACCCCCATATTCCATAAGGCTGTTTGGCAGCTGTTCCATAATTGGTATACGAAGCTTGATCAACGTTCCTTTTCCGTCATTGCTCTCGATCGTCAAATCCGCTTCCTCGCCGTACTTGAACTTTAACATCCGGTATACATAATTCAAACCGATCCCCAAACCCATGTTATCTTGATCACCGTTGTCTGTGCCCGTTAAACGGCGAATCTGTTTGTCGGACATCCCTTGTCCATTATCGGATACAAATAAATTGACATGTCTTTCCCCATCTCTCTCCACTCTAACTTGAATGGAGCCGTTATCCTCAAGCCCGTGGTAGAGTGAATTTTCAACTAACGGCTGCAATAAAAATCTGGGGATCGGGAGCTCAAGTATGTCATCGGACACGAAAATTTTAACATCAAAATCAAAATTATATCGAATCCCTTGCAATTTCACATAATTGTGCAATGCTTCAATCTCTTGGCGAATGACTGCAGGACCGCCTTTACCAAGGTTATAGTGCAATACTTTATTAAGGGTGGATACTAAAGTATCAATCTCAGCTTGTCCGTTCGCACGTGCCAGCCATCTTATCGTATCCAGCGTATTGTAAAGGAAATGCGGATTAATCTGATGGGTTAGCTTTTCGATTTCGAGAAGAGCTTTCTTCTTTTCTTTATCACGAACCTCGTTTATCAATTCCCCAATTCGTTTTCTCATCATTTCCAACTCATCCCCAATGAGATCAAACTCTACGATTTGGGTAGCGGGGACCGAATAGATCAGCTTATTGTTTTTAATAAATTCTATCGATTTGGATAAAATTTGAAGCGGCTTATAAATACTGCGCCATAAGATCCAGGCAATCAGAAAGCTTAGCAACAGAGAGCATATCGCAAATATCATAAATTGCTTCACCCAGCTGCTAATTTCCTGTGTATAAACTTTATTATCGATGGTAGAAATAACCTTCCATTGTTGATTGCTTACATCTTCAAACGTCAAATATTTTTTTTGCGATTCGGTTTTCTTATCGTTTTGAAAGTATTTAGTATGTAGCGGAAAGTCCTTCTGATTTTCACTATAAACAATAGTGCCCGTTCGATCAGCGATCAAATACTGTACAGATAAGTCATTCTTTATGATGCTCTCGGCAAATTTGTAGTTGGTTTCAATATAGACATATATATTTCCTTTCGAAGGCAGGTTTACTTTCCGAATGACGGACAAAACAACGTTATCCCCATTTAGGGAGTTAAATGACTTATGAGGGCCATAATAGTTTATTCCCGTGAATTGGGACAGCAAAGGCAGAGCTTCAGGGTTAAAATTGCTAACGGAATAGTTCTCAAAGAAGTGCTCCAATGTATCTGCCGAATAATAGAACATAAGTCCGAGCGAAGGATTAGTGAAATGGATTAAATTGACTTGACTTTGAATTTCTTCTTGCCGTTCTCTCCTCTCGAATTGCTCAGACTGGAGATAGACATCCAAGCTTTGACCGACACGTCCATCAAAGGCGAGAAGCTGCGAGGCATGATTCAACTGGGAGAAAGTATTCTCGAACGTAAGTCTGACCTGCTGAAGATTCGCACGAACAGCCCGTTCTGCCTTGTTTGAAAGGATGGAGTGCATCGAATAGTAAGAAATACCGCCAATTACGATGAGCGGGGACAAAGAGCATATAAGTAGTAAAATGACTAGACGTTTTTTAAGTGAACCGGGCAAAAGAAAATCATTCAGAAATTTCATCAACATACGGATCACAAGCCCCCAAGAATAACGTTAAAACGGTCCCTATTACGGCTGAAATTTGTACGAACTTATTCCGTACAGCCTTCCGCTCTTCGTAAAGCTCCCGCTATGCTCATTCTTCACTAATTCGTCAAAAAGCGACTTTTTCAATTATTTGGATTGTGACACACAAGTGCGGCAACTTGCAAGACTTATAGAACTGGTATTATTAATTTTGAGAAACATCAAAAGGCTCTTAACAGCCGCTTAAAGCACTGTTCGAGCCTTATGATTTAAAGTTATACCTTCGTCACTGCATACGCATCGATATAGAACGGATTCTATGCTCCCGACACTCGTGGCATCCACATCGGTTCCTTGCCAAGCTCCGCCCAGATGTACCGGAGCATCAGCTTCGACTTCAGCTCCGCTGCCCGCGGATCGTTCCATAGGTTGCGCAGCTCCCCCGGATCCTCTTGGAGGTCGAACAGCTCGCCATACTCCCTGTTGTAGTAAACAGTCAGCTTGTAGCGGTCGTCCACGTACGTTTTCAAATGAATCAATGTCGGCTCATGATGGTTCTCGCACAGAATATGGTCCCGGATGCGTTCCATCTCGCCTAGCCACACCGCACTCTGGTCGATTCCCGTCATCGAGCGCGGAATCGGCAATTCCGCAAGTCCAAGGAACGTCGGCGCGCAGTCGACAAGCGACTGCAATGCATCCGATACCTGTCCTCTTACCTTCTGCTCCGGATGTCGTACGATCATCGGCACCCGGAGCAAGTCCTCGTAGTGGAATGGGCCCTTTGCGATAAGGCCATGATGGCCGAACGCATGCCCGTGATCGGATGTAAACATGACGACAGTGTCGTCCGCGAGCCCAAGCCGATCCAGTTGGTCGAGAATCTTGCCGATGTACTTGTCCATGAGACTGATCATGCCATAGTAGACGGCAATATCCTTACGCAGCTCCTGCTCGTCGTGAACGTGGGAGTGCATGCCAATCATACCCTTGCCCGTTTCGCCGAACGCCGAGAAATCCGGGTTGGTCTGCTGCGTCAGCCCGAAGTGAGGCGGATTGGCGTCATGCTCGCCTTTGGTAACTGTAGGCAGCGTAAGCTTGTCTGGATCGTACATCGTATCCCAAGGCTCCGACACGAGGTAAGGCGGATGCGGATCGAAGAAGCTCGACCAGAGGAAGAACGGCTCATCGTTGTCCACGTATTCTGCCAGCAACGCGTTCGTGCGCTCGGCGATCCAGGCGTCATAATGGAACCGCTCCGGGATACGCCACTTATGCCGTTCCGCCGGATCCATGGAGCCAGCCGGCTTCATGTAGTAGTCGCGCCAATTGTCGCAGCCGTTCTCCTCCAGCCAAACCCCATAATGCTGTCCAGCATGGCCTTCGTTCGTATGGTTCCGCGTTAGCTCGATGTGCTGGAAGCCGTAGAACGGGCCATTGAACTTCCGCCAGAAATCGAGATCTTGCAAGATTGGGTACGATTCGTAGGACACGTATTCCTCCGTGGAAGCGAGCGGTTGAAAATGTGCCTTTCCGATGAGCGCCGTCCGATAGCCCGCCGCCGTGAAATCTTCGCCGACCGTACGCTGATCTTCGGACAGCTTCGTCCCGAGCGACCAAGCTCCGTGCTGGCTCGGATATTGGCCAGTAATAATGGAAGAACGGGTCGGTGTACACGTCGGATTCGGGCAATAAGCCCGGTTATAAGTCGTCCCCTGCGCCGCGAGACGATCCAGATTCGGCGTCGATATTTCTGGATTGCGGAATCCCAGGGTATTCCAGTGCTGCTGATCGCTCGTGATGAGTAAAATATTTTTACGTTTACGTGGCACGGTTCGCGCACTTCCTTCCGTCATTTCAGTAGAGCTGATCGTTTACGGGAGGTTACGGGTTCAGCTTCGCATATTAGGCTTCGGCTTCGTATTCCACGATAAATTAGTCCTCGCTTTGTTTACGCCATTGCTCTTCAGCTTTGTTCCAGCCCCTCCGCCAATTGGCGGTCTGGAAACTCCACCCAATCAACATGGACATTGTATCAGAGTACAAGTGGGTTGAGAAGCTATCTGGCGTTATTAGTTACCAAGTTGACACCAACTATCTTGCCATCAGTCAAGACGTTTAGAACTTAGAGCTGCTGAATACTTGTCCGGTTAACGGTTAGAACAGAAAAAAGAGGCTTCTCCGAAGATTTCTCTTTGAAGATAACCTCTTGATCGATCTACTTATTCAATTGTTTCAGCAATTTCAGGATAACAGATACTGCCTCTGCTCTTGTCGTAGATTGCTGCGGGTAGAATTTGTTTCCGCTTTTCCCCTGTACAATATCTGCTTGTTGTACGATCGCAATACTGCCCTTCGCCCAAGCTGGAATGGCCTTATCATCTGCGAAGCTAGTTGTGGCATTCTCTTCGATAGGTTGTTCCAAAGCGTTGGCGATCATCACTGCCATCTCCGCACGGGTAACCTCATTTTTCGGACGGAAGCTTCCGTCTTTATTGCCTTTAATTATGCCAGCTTGTACCGCTTGAGCAATAGCTATCTGCGACCATATTCCGATTTTCGCATTATCTGTGAAAGTTAGCTCCGCTCCTTTACCTTGCGGCTTCAACGCATTCATCAGCATTACTGCGAATTCTTCACGGGTAACCGTTGAATTCGGCCTAAATGTTCCGTCCGTATATCCTTTGACTATGCCACTGATTACCGCTTGCTTGATACTGGCTTCTGCCCAGTGTTTCGCGATATCGCTAAATTTAACTTCAGTCGTCGGATTGGTTGTCGTGTCGGTGGATTGCTCTAGTACTGGCAAGCCTGTTTTCTCATCTACGACAAGTACGGCAAACTTCGTGAAGTGATTAACCTCTGCACTGATGCGGTCTTTACTGATCTTACCGCCTTCCACCTTCACCCATGTTTTCTTCACTTCATCATAGTAGAATATCGCAACTGTTTGGCCGCTCTTCAATTTCAATGGATCGAACAGCATTGTGATCGTGACCGATTTATCGAAGTTTTCCGTGAAATTCTTCAGAATCTCAAATACCGAGCTCGCTAGAATCTCCCTATTGCTCAGTAAACCTTGCGTGTTCAATACTTTCTCGATCGTAAGTTCCAGATGTTTCTTGGAAGCATTGGCTGGAATAGTAATTTCAATCTCATTATTCAGGCTCACTTCTCCTGCTCTGCCGACTGGAACTGTGATCTTCCCATCCTTCGATCTAACTACGCTCGGAGCACCGCCACTACCGTCACCACCTGGAGGAGGTGTAGTCTGTGCAGCAGCACGAGTAACCGTTACCGTGTAAGTCGTTCCGCTACCATCCAGAGCCAAGACGACAATTTCAATTTTATTCGTACCTACGTGAAGTGGAATTTCGCTGCTCATTACTCCACTTGCTAAGTCGATCGGACCCAGCACAAGTGTATCTGAGCTATTGTACACGTTCGCTGTCACACTGCGGTAGTCAGCCTCTTGCACTGTAGCTGTAACAGCAGTACTCGATACCTTGTTTGGTACGCTCGCCGTATATGAATATACGCTTCCGCTCACCGATAACGTAATCCCACTTAAGCTTAGTGCACTCAAGCTCGCATGAGAGCCTAGCGTCGAAAAGGCAACATCTTGTCCGTAATTAACTCTACCCTCACTAATCGCATAAGCCCGAGCATGGTGGGTTTTATTGGATTGAAGTCCAACCAGATTAACCGTAAAGGCTCCTACTCCTCCTATATCCGCTGGTATTTTAGTATCATTAATCGTCGGATTAGCATTTAAGGAATATACGATTCCTCGTTCCGCGACTGTAGCAATGCCATCAGTAATCACGCTTCCTCCGACAGTTGCTGTCATTGAGGTTATCGCATTTACGGTTGTATCGGTATTGACAGTGACCGATTGATCTCCGCTTGGAGGATCACGAGTTACATTTACCGTGTAAGTCGTTTCGCTGCCATCTATGGCTATGACGACAATTTCAATTTTATTCGTACCTACGTGAAGTGGAATTTCGCTGCTCATTACTCCACTTGCCAGGTCGATCGGACCCCACACAAGTGTATCTGAGCTATTGTACACGTTCGCTGTCACACTGCGGTAGTCAGCATCTTGCACTGTAGCTGTAATAGCAGTACTCGATAACGTGTTCGGCACACTCGCCGTATAGGAATATACATTACCACTCACCAATTGAATCCCACTTAAGCTTAGCGCACTTAAGCTCGCAGGAGAGCCATGAGAGCCTAACGTTGTAAAAGTGACATCTTGTCCGTAGAAAATGTAATCCCCACTAATCGCATACGCTCGAGCATAGTAGGTTGTATTAGATTGAAGCCCAGCAAGATCAACCGTAAAGGCTCCTGATCCACCAAGGGCGGCTGCTACTTTAGTATTACTACTGTATGACGGATTTGCATTCTTGGAATATACGATTCCCCGCTCCGCAACGGTAGCGGCTCCATACACAGTCACATTGCCTCCTGCAGTCGCTGTCATAGACGTAATCGAGCTTACATCAGCGGTAACGATGGATGTTGATGGGTTAGATGAGGGTACTATGAACTGATAGGTATTTGAGTAGCTATAACCAGTATTATGATCAATATCATTAACAGCATTAATAGAAACGACTTTCCAGTAATACACCCCTTCTTTCCATCCACTCTGGGTATGGGATGTAGACCCAATGTATTGATCTGGTTTCAATTTCACTCGCGAGTTGGCTGAAAAGCTAGGATCCGTTGCCAGAAGCAAATCGTAGTAAGCTGCTCCACTCGTGTTTTTCCATTTAAATTGCACTCTAGAAGTCGAAATGGATCCGTCCGCCGGACTTACAATCGTCGAAGGAGCGGGATAATCAGCAGAAACCAATAACATAGGATCATAGTCGGCTTTTTTAGTCACAACATAGCTTGTCGGCCCATTAGGAGTAAAGCGGATCGCTCGCTTTTCGCTCAAGATTCCCAAATACGAAGATTCCCAATATTCATCATCATCATGAGTACTCTCGCTCACAACATAAGTACTAGCAGTTGTATATCCTATTTCGGGGGCTAAGAGTAAAGGATATTGAAATTGAATGAATTTATTAGATTCGTAAAATATAACTTGTACAGTTCCTAGGGATACGTCATCCAAATATCTATTCGTATATTGAATCACAATTTTCCGATTCGGAGCTTCTCCAAGAGTCGCATATAGGACTGTTCTTTGATTGTCAAATACCCCTTGTCCAATTTCATTATTATAATTCTCATCGTTAAACCTCAAATATCCATCATTACCGATTTCCACCTGACTATAATCCCTATTGTAAACGTTAACCTTAAACGGCAGATCAAAAGTTACAGTGGAAGAATCGGTAAAATCGAGTTCCTGACCTTGAACCAGTGTTTCCACAGGCTGGTTCAGTGGCAATACTTTTTCGAAAGGTACCTTGAAACGATATGTGTTCGAATAAGTTAAGTAACCCGCATCGTTTACAGCAACAACTTTCCAATAATATGTCGTCCCTTCGTCCAAACCTATGATGTCAAAGGATGTTTGCCCAATTCCGCTCTCATCCTGAACAATCCTCTCAAGATTGGCATCCTCGGCGATAAGCAACCGATAAGAAGTGGCACCGATTGCATTGCTCCATTGGAAGGTATGATTTGAAGCTGCATAGGAGCCATCCACGGGACTAACCGCCACAGAACTACCTGGGAAAACATCAATACTTAATAAAATAGGTTCATAAACAACCCTCTCATCATAGGCTGCAAATTCATTATCTATATTACTTACCAGTACATACTCATTCGGATCACTAGGCGTAAACCGAATCGCTTGTTTTTCCGTTATGCTCTTGGTCATTTGAGAATATGTTACATTTCTTGGTTCAATTCCGGTCGGACCCTGTATTCCGATTAATGCATTTGCTCCAAATGCATTTTCCAAGTATTCGTAGCCGACAAGCTGCGGATACTGAAATTGAATTTCATTGTTTTCTTCATATAGGATGACTTGAAAGGTTCCAAAAGGGGTTGGGGTATCATAGAAAGCCATATTCGTATATTGAATAACGAACTTTCTTTTACCTATTTCTCCTACCGTCTTATAGAGGACTTTACTAATTGGGAGAAGCTCATAATCCGCGAAATAGGGAGCGATATAGTGATCAAGTGTCTCCAATGGCAAACTATCATAGCTTCGATATTCGATAACTGGATCCTCGAACATAAGGTAACCATTGGTTGCAGCATATACATGATCAAATGGCTTGCCGTAAAAATCAAAATCGAATCCAATCGGAATTTCTTCGGAAACCCCATCATCAAGGGCTTCCCCATCATCATCAAAAAAAACAACTTCCGTCCCTCCGACGACCTGCTCCACCGGCTGTCCCATAGGTAGTAAAGCCGAACTGGCAGCCGAAGCCTTAGACGGGCTATACACAGATCCCCAGCTTACGATTAAAGCAAAACATAAAAACAATAATAAACTCTTTTTCAAGCTATTTGTTCCTCGCAATATTATTTCCCCTTTTTTATTCAATTAAGCCTAAATACCGCCAATTGTAGTACTATTCGATTGGAGGGAACTATGATGAAAACACTCTTTTCGCGCTATATTAACAGTATCATCTAACTTTCGCGCATTCTATTATACGAACGTAGCAAAACAGTCGAATTTGGGTATACTTTCGTTCTCCTCACAGAAAAAAAAAGACAAACTCTCTCCTAAGAGAAAACTTGTCTGATCTGACCTTGGGGCAGGGGAATCCGGGTTATCAGTTCTACAAAACAAGGCTGCTTTGAATTTGACTTCAAAACAGCCTTGGTCTAGATTCTTTACTTGCTTTTTTGTTCCAGCATTTTTAAGAGCACCGTTACCGCCTCTGCTCTTGTCGTTTTATCTCCAGGAGCGAATTGGTTCGCGCCTTTGCCTTCAATAATACCTAGATTTTTTATCGTGGCCACAGCGTCTTTCGCCCAGTTCGGAATGTCTTTATCATCTGCAAAGCCAGGTGCCTCAGTTGTTCCGCCAGTCAGGCCCAAGGCCTTTGCAACCATCTTAGCCATTTCTGCACGAGTGATTTCCGCATTCGGACGGAAGGAGCCGTCCTCATAACCACTAATAATACCCGCGTACACGGCCTGCGCGATGGATTTCTGCGCCCAGGAGCCAATCATCGCCTTGTCGGTGAACGTCAGGGCGGCTCCATCTCCTTGCGGTTTGAGCGCATTCATCAGCATGACCGCAAATTCCGCGCGCGTCACGGTGCGACCCGGCTTGAACGTATTGTCCGGATAACCCTTAACGATGCCCGCGCTTACCGCTTGCTTAATACTGGCTTCCGCCCAATGTGCGGCAATATCGCTGAAGCTCACTTTCGTTAATCCATCCGTTGCCGGCAGGGTAGCATCGGCTACCGCCAATACGGCGTATTTCGTGAAGTGATTAACATCTACGGAAATGATATTGCCGCTCACTGTGCCGCCGACTTTCACCCATTCCTTCTTCATTTCGTCATAGTAGAAGACGACCGGCTTCTCATTGCTCTTCAAGCGAGCTGGATCAAACTTGAAAGAGAGCGTGACAGGTTTGTCGAAGTTCTCCGTGAAGTTTTTCAGAACTTCGAATACCGAGCTGAGTAGAACGTCCTTACCCGTAATCAGCGTCTGTATGTCCGCGACTTTGTCGATCGTTAATTTCAGCTCTTTGAAGCTAGCATGAGTTGGAATGACGATCTTGATCGCATCGCCGAGGCTAACCTCTCCCGCTTTGCCTGCGGGAAGTGTTAAATGACCATCTGTAGAGGTGACCTTGGGATCACTCGTTGGCGGAGTTGGCGTGTATGAGCCACCATCGCCGTTCGTTGAGACCGTCACGCTTTCGCTAACATTCGAAATATTACCCAGCATATCGACGGCTTTAGCTGTATAAGTATAGGTCTTCGAAGCGGAAAGTCCGGCATCGACGTACGTACTTCCAGCCGTTTCTGCAATAAGCGTCCCGTCGCGATAAATCATATATTTAGCCACGCCTGAATCATCGTTCGCGGCGAGGTGAAGCGTGATCGAGTTTGTCGTTTTTGCGCCCGATGTGATTGTTACCTGGTCTGGTGCGGTTGTATCCGCAAGCACTCCGTATGTGGAGAAATGGCTGACTGTCGTCTCGATGCCGTTGTCCGTTACTTGAGAAGCATGATATTCCCACTTACCCGTTGTCACGTTGTAATAATAAATAGCGATTTTACTCCGGTCCGAACTCTCGTCATACCCTAGTGTAATCTTTACAGGTTGAGTAATGGTCATGTCTACAAATTGGAAATCAATAACTTGTCCTGCTCTAGCCAGTTTAATCTCCTCGGACGGCACGGCGTTCGAATCTTGTACCGTCAATGTCGCCCCTTCGGGAATCGCCAGTCCGTCAGGCAGCTTAATTACGAGCCCGCCCGGGTACGTAAGCGTACGAACCGAAGGGTCTAATTGCATCGGCTCTCCTTTGATACCTTCTCGGGCAATTGTGACCACGTATGTCGTGTTTGAGCCGTCTTGCGCCGTCACGGTAATCCGAATAGGGTTATGTCCGAAGAACAAGCTTGATGCACTGTAGCCATATACATTTCCCGTTACCGAATTGTAATTCGCCCCCGTAACCGTTAGAGATTGGTTAGGATCCCCTTTACTCAGAAAAAGGTTAAGATTCGAAACCGAATTCTCAACTTCTACAGTATAATTCGTCTGCGTTGGTGAAAAATGAAGCGTCCCCTGATCCAATGACAAGCCGGACAATAATGTGTTCGCTATAGGGGTCAATATCCATTTTGCATATAGTGTCACAACGGACGAGCCCATGCTGAATGCAGCATCTGGAGCATAATCTGTCCCGGTTCCATCCGCTTGCGTATTCCAACCTGCAAACGTATAGTGAGTCTTCTCCAGATTTTCGTTGTTCCCGGATACCGACACCGTATCGCCCTGCTCATACGAGCCACTGTCCGTCGGTACGCTTCCTCCCGTACTGCCGTTG
The DNA here is from genome assembly GCF_004295585.1 of Cohnella abietis. Taxonomy (NCBI): domain Bacteria; kingdom Bacillati; phylum Bacillota; class Bacilli; order Caryophanales; family Paenibacillaceae; genus Cohnella; species Cohnella abietis. Next base: position 6,965,154 of record NZ_AP019400.1, read on the forward strand.
CCGTTATACGTCACTTTGAATGTAGGGGTCAATATCCATTTTGCATATAACGTCACATCGGACAAGCCCATGCTGAATGAAGCGCCTAAAGCATAATCTGTTCCGGTTCCATCCGCCTGCGTATTCCAACCTGCAAACGTATAGTGAGTCTTGAGTAAAGTTATCGTATTGCTATAAACGTTGACTGTTTCGCCCTGCGAATACGACTTGCTGTCAGTCGGCACATTCCCGGCTGTGTTTCCGTTCCCGTCATAAGTCACAAACTTTTGTATGGCCTGCAAATAGGGATATCCGTTATTGCGCGATGGACTTATCCCCCAAATGCTTGTGAAATCCCAATTTGAATCTGCATAAGTGCTTTGCGTCTTCATCTCCGTGGTCGATCGGCCAACGCCTTTGCCTGTATCCGATTGACCTGTTGTACCAGAGTCGTAGAAGCTGTAGCTGATCTCTCCACTACCATTGTTGCCAATCAAACCGCCTACTTTGGTGCCGCTTCCCGTTACACTTCCTGCTGCATAGCTGTAGCTGATCGTTCCACTGTTGGTGCCAATCAAACCGCCTACATTGTTGCCGGTTCCTGTTACGTTTCCTGCTGCATAACCGTAGCTGACTTCTCCGAAATTGGATCCAACCAAACCGCCTACATTGGTGCTGCCTCCTGTTACATTTGCTTTTGCGAAGCTGTTACTAACCGTTCCATAGTAATTGTAGCCAATCAAACCGCCTACAAATCCGCTTGTTCCTGTTACACTCCCTGATACATAGCTGTTGCTTATCTCACCGCCATCGATACGGCCTACCAAGCCGCCTACATATTGTTTACCTGTAACATTTACATTTTCCAGAATCATATTGGAAACACTTGCATCATAGTCTATATACCCAAACAACCCTGAAAAATTATCATTAGGTCTATTAATCGTCAGGCCTGTGATCTTGTGTCCATTGCCGTCCATATGCCCCTGAAATCGGCCGCTAGAACCCCCGATCGGCAACCATCCTTGGCCATAGCTGCTCAAATCAATATCCGCCGTCAGCTTGAAATACAGATCCGAACCCAAATAATTCCTGACCGTATCCAGCTCCTCACCGGTTGTAATCCGATAAGGATCACTTGCAATACCCGTTCCAACGTCTAAAGTCTTACTCCATTTCGCGTACAGCGTCACATCGGACGTGATCACGCCTTCAACGTTTGCTTTATAATCCACTCCATGTCCATCCGCCCGCGTGTTCCAGCCTGCGAAAGTGTAGCCTGTCTTCACCAGATTTCCGTTGTTGCCAGAAACCGACACCTTAATGCCATTATATGAGCCGCTGTTAGCGGGCACCTCTCCTCCAGTGCTGCCATTGCCGCTATACGCCACGGTATATCTAGGGTGTACGGTAAACGTAGTGGTCGCTTCGCTTGCGGCATGGGCGTCGTCCCCTGGAAAGGCAGCGGTAATGGCGTGCGTACCGATCGCCAGAGCGGATGTCTTAAAGCTGGCGCTGGACGAAGCGCTTAGGAGCTCTCCCCATCCCACCGTAATTGTCATGTTATCTTGACCCCAGAAGGTGAAAGTCTGAGCAGTAGCATCCATCGTAATGTTCGATAAATAACGCGCTCCTGCCTTTTCCAGCTGGTTAACCATATTGCCGGAAGCGTCGTAAGTAATAATGTTCAGCGCAATGCGATTATCCCCAAAACTATAAGCCCGGAAGGTGTATGCCCCCCATTGAATAATGGGACATGATGAGCCACAGTTCGTTCTCGTAATTACTGGTTCAGCCGTAGTTAATCCAACTGTCATAAGGTCCTGATTGCCATCCCTGAAGGTGACTGTCCCGCTAGGGGTCGTTCCGCCGACTACAGGATCGAGTGCAGTGACGTTAAAGGTTACATCCTCCCCATAAGTTGAATCCATGGAAATTGTTGAAATCTTCAATGTGGCCGTACCCTGAGCTTTAGCGACTCCCGAAAAAACGTTGATGAATACTGCTAAAGCGAGGATTACTGTAAATATCTTTTTCTGTTTTACCATTTCCAAAATATTATGCACTCCTGTCTCTCCTTTGTTATAAATAATAGAAAATAATAATTAATAGAATTCCAATATTTAAATAGATCTGATGCTTTCGTCCTCCGCAATCATTATGTGCCCGTCAGATATAATAGGGGTACTATGCGAATAGTATCAGCTTCAGTTTAAGAGTAGATTAAGAGATACAAAAAAGAGACTGCGTAAAGCTCGCAGTCTCTTTCGACTATTGAAAAGGAAGTTTTAATAATATTCTATCTGCTCATTGCTCAGCATCGCACTCGCAATCGTCAGAAAGACTTCAACTCGGGGTTTACTGAATCTAAATTGTATTTTGCCCGAGCTGCGCTCTTAATAATGGTCAGTTTATTACTGCTTAATTTGCTCGAAAATTCGTTTTACTTTTGGCGCCACGTAGCGGCTGCCCCCGCGACCCTGTACGTTCTCGATCATCATAGAGATTAGCAGTTGCGGGTCATCCGCGTCAAAACCGACGAACCAGCCGTTTTCCTGGCCTTCTGTGCCCTTGCTCGCTTTCAGCTCCGCGGTGCCCGTCTTGCCGGCGATCGAAGCCCCGGCAATATAGGCGCCATGCCCGACGCCTTCCGGACTCGCTACTGCCTTCACGAGATCGGCCTTGACTCGTTCCGCCGTATCCACCGACATCGCTTGCTCCTTCCACAGTTTTCCTGCAAAAGCCGAATCGGCCTCCGACAGCTGCGGATAGGCGATATTTCCGCCATTGACAAGCGCGGAGTAGGAGAAGGCGACATGCAGCGTCGTCATCGCCACCTGTCCTTGCCCGTAGCCGGAGTCGGCAAGCTGAATATCGCCGGACGGCGCACCTCCGCCCCTGGCCAGCTGCGAAGCGCTGAGCGGATAGGCGAGTGGAAGCGGTTCGCCTATCCCGAATCGTGCCGCGCCTGCGACGAATTGCTTTTTGCCGATTGCCAGTGCCGTCTGAGCGAAGTAGATATTGTCAGAATAGATTAATGCCTGCGACAGATCGACCGGATTCATGTCGTGCACCCGCTTCACGTAATACTTGCCCCAGGAACTGTCTTTCTTCCAGGTCAATCCGGGAATCTCCTTCGCCTCGTCCGGATCAAGCGCGCCGCTGTCGAGTCCGATCGCTGCCGTTATGACCTTAAAGGACGAGCCAGGCGCATACGCCTGGGAGAAACGGTTCAGGAACGGATGACGCGGATCTTCATTCCATTGTCGGTATTGTTCCTTGGACACGCCCTGTACGAAAGCGTTCGGATCGTACGACGGGCTGCTGAGCAGCGCCAGCACTTCGCCAGTCTCGGGTCGGATTGCCGCAACTGAAGCTTCATCGGCCTTTACTTCCTCGTAGATCGCTTGCTGCAATACCGTATCGATCGTCAACTTGTACTTCACACCGTTACTGGCAGCCTGCCCCGCGACCACGGATTTTCGCACACCTGTCCTATCAACAATAACAGCTGCTTTACCTGAAGTACCGTGCAATTGCGTCTCAAGCATAAGCTCCAGCCCCGTCTTGCCGATCATATCGCCCGCCTTGTAGCCCTCAGCTTCGCGCGTCTTCAGCTCATCGGCGTTGATCTCCCCGATATAACCGATCAGATGAGCAGCCGCTTCGCCGAGTGGATAGCGCCGCACCATAACCTTCTGAGCAGCAACCCCCGGAAGCGCGACGAGTTCTTCCCTCACCGCATCATCGACCACTACAGCGATCGGAACGAACAGATTTGGCTTCACCCACGACGCACTAAGCTTGCGGTCGATATCCTGTACGGCCATGCCCAGCTTCTTTGCCATCGTTGCTTTAACCGTATCGGCAGAATCCCCAAGCTTGCTTGGCACAATGCCGAGTTGCGCCGCCTCGATGTTGACCGCTAGCGGATTGCCGTTGCGATCGACAATTTCGCCACGTACCGCCGGAGTCTTCTCGATTCGCACCGTATCCCCTTCTTCCATGCCGGGGAAAATATACGAAGGATTCCAATCGATCAACCAGGAAGTTACACCGTCCTCCACCGTCTTTCTAACCCGGCCCTTATTGTTGAATGAGATGGGTCCTTCCGCCGTATCCATAGTGGCGTGATACGCGAATCCTTTGACAGCGGTTCCGGCCCCCGTCACCGCCGTACCTTCCGTACTTGCTCCGTCTAACGTCTGATGTTCGGCCGGAAGCGCCGTTACGACCAGATTGGACACCTTAAGCGCATCGTAGATCGTCTGATACCGCTTGACGAACTGCTCTTCCGTCAGATCGTTCTTCACGAAAGGCGAAAGTAGCGCATACATCCCCGCATAATCAAGCCGTTCCCACGCTGACAAATACGCGGTTACGCCCCCCGACGAATCCGGCGCTGTCGAAGGGTCCGAAGAAGGAGCACCCGTGGACGTTTCCGAAGCTGAAGGTTCCGGAGACGATTTGCCGAACAAATCGGAACAGCCTCCGAGCAGGAATGGGAGCAGCAAAACGATAATCGCCGCCAAGCGAACGCTGGACTGTCTTTTCATCTGGATTGACCTCCTTGATATATCAACATCACCGACTTGTAAACACAATGCTTATTGTTTATACCGCGATCATGGTTCGATGTTTCTATTGCCCGGAAATTTTGTGCTGCAATTTCCACTGTCGACGTTATGTACTCTCACCATCGAAATCGAAACTTTGCTTGCAGAGCAAGCAATCAAATAAAGCCTCTATTCCATTGTCGGAATAAAGGCTTTATCTTTGCCCAAAGGAGAATCGTTATGACTCATTTCCAAATAGGTAGAGAAAAACAGGTAGACTAGTTACATAGACGTCAAATTTTTGCATAGGAGTGTAGTCCATCACCCAGTATCCATTGTATGGAAAAGGGTTTAGATAAACAGTATACTAACGATAACTGTTTTTTGTTGAGGTGAATCTAATGGATGAAATCAATGATTCAAAAGAAATTGTATTACAAATTGGCGTTGCCTTGAAAAAGTACAGAAAAGAAAAAAACATGAGCTTAGACGACTTATCGGAACTAACGGGCGTAAGCAAACTTACTCTGGGGAATATCGAACGTGGCGAGACAAATCCAACTTTGGCAATTATATGGAAAATTTCAAAAGGTATATCTTTACCGCTATTGGCTTTGTTCAAATCAGAAGACTCTGCTAGTTTGTATCGAGCAGGTGAAGGACTGCGGTTTTCTAATGATCAAAACAATTGGATCATTGAACCAATCTTTAAAAGTAACGATATTGAAATGTGTCGGGCTTACTTACAGCCAAATAGCTCGTATCAACCTGAAGGTCATCATGTCAATACAACTGAAATTGCGACAGTCATGACTGGTTCCATTGAAATTCAAGTCAATGGAGAGATTTACACATTGAATCAATATGATACAATCAGTTTTCGTGCAGATTGTCCTCACTCTTATACCAATCATACGAATAGCGAAACAGTGCTCCATATAGCCTTAAAGTATGGTTTCTAAAAGTTGAAAATTCCACTTATTAAATACAACTCCGAATCCCATGAGGGGAATTCAGAGTTGTATTTTTAATTTTTAGACGGTTTTTAGTTTACTATAAAATACTTATTGTCAATAAAAGTATACTGTACTATACTTTTATTATTCGCGCGGATATTATTTCATAGTTTTTCAATCAGCAGGAAGCAAATAATACGTATGAATTCAGGAAGGAGAAATGAAGAATGCCGAACAAACAAAATAATAAAGCCGTACCATCCTCTATAGGGCTGATCATTCTCGGCATTATTGTTATTGCAGCTAATTTACGTACTCCCTTAACATCAGTCAGTCCTTTAATGAGTCTAATAAGGGATGACGTTCATATTTCAAATACATTAGCAGGCCTGATCACAACGGTACCCTTGCTTGCCTTTGCTTTATTATCGCCTCTAGTACCAAAGTTAGGACGAAGGTATGGGGTGGAACGTATCATTTTGATTGCTCTAATCTTTCTGACTGTAGGTATTGTAATACGTTCTTCATCTGGCGCAGCTAATCTGTTTATTGGGACTGCAATTCTTGGATTCGCAATTGCCGTATGTAATGTATTATTGCCAAGTTTAATCAAAAGGGATTTCCCAAATAAAATGGGCTCCATGACAGGTGTTTACTCCATTTCAATGAGTTTATGTGGAGCAATCGCATCGGGAATCAGTGTGCCTCTAGCCGTAAACGCAGGTCTAAAATGGCAGGGAGCATTGGGAATATGGGGGATTCTAAGTTTTGTATCGATCCTCTGTTGGTTACCCCAATTAAGAAATCCAACGAAGCAAACAACCACGACGAGTCAACAAATGGCCAGCAACGATGTGAATGTTTGGAAATCCCTCATTGCCTGGCAAGTAACCTTGTTTATGGGTATACAGTCCATGGTTTTCTATGTGTTGATCGCATGGTTGCCTGAAATTTTAAAGCAGCAAGGAATTGATCCAAACCAATCAGGATGGTACCTCTCGATCATGCAGCTAGTTATGCTTCCATTTGCCTTTATTGTCCCCGTTATTGCTGGGCGCATGTCTAGCCAACGGTTGTTAGTGGTCATTACAACCATTTTGCTTATGACGGGAACGATTGGACTTCTTTACGGAAGCTCCAATATCATTCTGTTGTGGATCATCATGCTCGGAATTGGTGGAGGCTTCGCCTTTAGTTTGTCCATGATGTTTTTCGGGTTACGTACTGAAAATGCGCATCAAGCAGCGAAACTGTCTGGCATGGCACAATCGATCGGATATCTTTTTGCCGCAGTCGGTCCTGCTCTTATAGGATATCTGCATGATGCGACAAATAGTTGGAACCTGCCACTTTTCATTCTGCTTGGCGCTTCGGTTCTACTCTTTTTAGTCGGTATAGGAGCAGCAAGAAACCGTTTTGTAGGCAGCCCAACATGACTACGTAATTTGCACAAAACGAATTCCATTTTGATCCGCATATGAGATACTTTCAATAATATATCAAGATTCTGATAGGTCAGAGCCCCCTTTCACGAGGGGGCTTTTTACTTTCTTCAAGAGGGGTTTTAAATGCGAAACATCAATCAGCTAGAGACGACTTTTCCGACGAGCGTTGCAGCCCCAATCCCATACGGAATAAGGCATCTTTCCAAGTCCGCTGCGGATTTTCCGATAGTAATCAATGCCGCAACCTACTTATCATCCAATTTTTCGCCGTCACTTATGGTACCGTTCACCGCGCTGTCTGTCACGACAAGTTTCCCTAAACTCTCCCGGCGGCAGTCCGGTCCATTTCTTAAAAGCGCTCTGGAAAGCACTCGGCTCTGAGAATTGAAGCAAATAGGCGATTTCAGCAACTGCAAGCCGCGTTTTCTTCAGGTAGTGCACGGCAAATTCCTTTCGCGCCTTGTTGAACAAGCTGTTGTACGTCGTTTCCTCTTGTCTCAATTTGACTTGTAACATTCGAACGCTGACATTGAAGTTTTGTGCGGCTTCTTTCACATCCGGAAACCTGGAGGGCATACATCCCGCAATCCATTTGTACACCTGATCCGCAAAGGAACGGCCATACAACAACTGCTTTCTCGTTTCTTCCGCATAAGCCTCAAACGTGCTTAGCAACTCCTGATTCGAAAAAAGGATGGGGTACTGCATAACCTCGCTATCCAGACTCAGGAGATTACTTTCTCCGCCAAATTCGGGACGAATACCGAAGATGCTCATGTATGTGTCACGCTCTTCTTCCGAGGCATCATACGCCAGTTGCAGCTTGCCAAGAGCAATGTTGCGACAGCCCAGTTTAAGAAGAATGGTATATAAGGAGCTAATCATACCGTCAACCGCTTGTCTGGAAGCTTGCCTAGCAGGATCACTAACTCTAAATGCGATGGTCGTCTCTCTATGATTCGTCCTCGGCTCCACATCGATTCCGCTGCACAGAATAATATTATAGGTTCGATAAGCAGCCAGCGCTTCTCCAATCGTGTTGCAATTCAGGAGTACATAACCAAGAATGCCGAGATTGGACAACTCGATTGATTGTCCTAAATGCAGACCAAAGCAGCTGTCATCTGTAAAAGCAGCAGCAGCAACCAGCAGTCGGTCGTATTCCTCTTCCGAGATTCGAGCCTCTGCTTCTTGAAGGATTCTTGTATCCAATGAAGCGAAGCGGCAGAACGATTCCGAATCATAGCCTTGCCTTACCAAGAAACTCAGAATTGGGGAAATTAGCGCGACAGATAAGCCATGGCCCATATCTATACTCCTTCTCTTCGCCACAGAATAACTTTATTGCGTTATTCATCATAGGACTCAGATGCTTTCACACCTATGATGATTATATCAAAATAAATATTGTAAGGAGTGTAAAATGTTGAGCCGTTACGAAATGCGAATGGTGGGGATACTGCTTTTGCTCATGCCGCTTTTTATTGTCATCTCATGGTCGGGACTTATTAGCCGTTTCGATTACCCCGACATTTTGAGGGAGCCGACCTCCGTCATCCTGCAACAATATGACGAAGGCGGAATCACGTTAAAGCTTTATTGGGCAGGAATGGTCTTATCGAGCCTGCTTATCATTCCGGTCGTTCTCTCGCTTTACCGACTTACAAACCAGGCCAATCGAAGCTTGAGCCTTACTGCGGCTGGAATTGGCATTACCAGCGCTGTCTTCCATGTGCTTGGTTTCTCGAGATGGTTGTTCACCGTTAATTATTTGGCTGGTCAATATGTCGCAACTGATCGTCTGACAGCGGATCAACAATGGGTGATTGAGACTAGCTTTAATATGCTTCATATGTATCTGGGTGTAACAATTGGAGAAACGCTTGGCTTTCTAACCATGGGAGTATGGGCGATCCTGACAGCCGTTGCATTATACCGTTCCCGCTATATCAATGCTGCGGTAGCCGTTCTTTCCATAGGCTGCGGGATTGGCATTTTGACAGGTATCTTGGAATGGGCTGGATGGTCCTATGCCGTAGAGATCAATGCGATTGCTTACCAATTATGGATTCTGATCATTGCCTATTTGGGGATTACCTTCATTGTGAAAAAAAGTTGATCCAGAGCCAATCGTTATCTTCACCATTCGCTCGATCAGCTTGGTATATAAATGGTCGTCTTTATGTCATATGTTTTGTCATTAGGGTCGGAATATAACTATATACAAATACTGTTAGTTGTAATTGAACGCAAAAAAACTGGCGACTGTTGAATGCAGGCGCCAGCAACTTTTTTACATATATCCAAGCTTACCGAGCAGACGGCTCAGCATAATCACCATTTCTGCGCGGGTTGCGGTTTGGTGCGGTCTAAAATTGCCAGCATTGTCGCCTATCACGATGCCGCTGGAAAGCATTTGCTGTACAGCTCCGACAGCCCAATTCGATACCTCGCCCGAATCGTTCAGCAATTCCAATCCACCCTCGTCTGCGTTGAAGACGGTGCCGCTATCGTATGCGATCGCCCTCGCAAAGATGACTGCCAGTTCCTCCCTTGTGACAATATCATTCGGTCGAAGGTGATTTCGTCTATCAAACCGTTCCGATAAAAGTGTTAGATAATGTGGTTTCTGTAAGTTCTGGTGGGAGAAACACTGCTGCGATCAAGACTGATGGCTCCCTCTGGATGTGGGGGGAGAACTACAACGGGCAGCTGGGTAACGGCTCCAAAAAGGATTCTTTAGTCCCTGTTAAGGTGATGGACAAAGTCGCTGCTGTTAGTCTCGGAGGAAGTTCTCTCACTTCTGGCTATACTGCCGCTATCAAAACGGATGGTTCCCTCTGGATGTGGGGAGCTAATGACTACGGACAGTTAGGCAAGGGGAAACCTGGAGATTCTGCAGTTCCAATCAAGGTGATGGACAATGTGGCTTCCGTTAGTCTCAGCGGATTCCGCCACGTTGCCGCCATCAAGACTGATGGCACTCTGTGGATGTGGGGACGTAACGGACAAGGACAGTTGGGTAACGGCTCCTTAAAGGATTCCTCAGTCCCTATTAAGGTGTTGGACAATGTGACCACCGTTAGCTTAGGCTCAATTCACACCGCCGTTGTTAAGACAGATGGCACTCTGTGGACGTGGGGAGATAACAGAGTAGGGGAGTTAGGTAACGGCTCCTTAGAGATAAAGGAATCCTCAGTCCCTATTAAGGTAATGGACAATGTGGCCACCGTTAGCTTAGGCGGAAGTCACACCGCCGCCGTCAAGACAGACGGCTCCCTGTGGTTGTTCGGAGACAATCAAAACGGACAGTTAGGCAACGGTTACACCGGAGACCGGACAAGAAATCAGGGTTATGGGGATTTTCCAGTGCAGACCATTCCTATCAAATTGATGGATGGCGTGGCATCCATTAGCAGTGGCAGCCTCCATACCATTATCGTCAAAACGGATGGCTCCGTCTGGTTGGGTGGCCGTAGCAGCTACGGCAACTTGGGAACAGTGACAGGCAACGGTGTGGATATATTTAACTTTGCCATGCAGACCATCCCTGTGAAGCTTTCCAACTTGACGGCAAGGTTGAAACCTCCCACCGCTTTTTATGACGTTGCCGCCAACGCTTACTATACCATCTCCATAATATGGGCAATCAAAGAAGGCATTACCACCGGCACCAGCGCAACCACATTTTCCCCGAACCAAGTAAGCACTACGGGGGAAATACTGACGTTGCTCTGGAAAGCCCAGAACTCTCCTGAGCCTACAATCAGCAATCCTTTTTCTGATGTTAGGGAAAGTAATTACTATTATAAGGCTGCACTGTGGGCCTATGAAAAGGGTCTTGTCTCTGGTTCCACGTTTAGGGCAAATGCTCCCTCTACCCGAAGCATGACTGTGACCTACTTATGGAAGCTTGCGGGTAAGCCCGACGCTGGGACAAGCGAATTTGCCGATGTACCCAGTAGTGCGGAGTATGCACAAGCTGTGACCTGGGCAGTCAGCAAGGAGATCACCAGCGGCACGGACAGCAATACATTTTCCCCAAATATGACTTGTACACGTGGACAAATCGTAACATTCCTCTATAGGAATTTTGCCCAATAATTCTCATTCCATAGATGATACGGTTCACCTGAGCACCACAAAAGCGAAAGAACTCTTCATGAGAAATAGCATGAAGAGTTCTTTCTATAGAATTGACCATATAAGAATCAGGCTTTGCATGATTAGCAGATGCACGCCTTACTAGCGTCAAACTTATACAAATGGATGTGGAATATATAGTTCTTCTAACCGGGTAATTTCTTCAGAAGTCAATCTAACCGACAACGCCGGAACCGCATCTTCCAGATGGCTGATTTTGGTCGATCCGATAATCGGGGCTGTTACCTCTTCTTTTTGCAGCAACCATGCAAGAGCAACCTGTGTGCGTGGAATTCCTCGGTTAGCGGCAACTTAGAAACACGACGAGGCTTAGTGTGGTCAAGTCCCTGAACGAGTTACGATACCAAAGCTTACATCAGGGACTTGGCAGCTATTCTAGCTTTTACTTTAACGTTACAGTAAACCAAAAAGAATGCTCATTTCCTTTTGATAACAACCCTGCCTTTCCGCCTTGCTGCTCTATAATTTCCTTCACTAAAGATAACCCTAATCCTGATCCTCCCGAATCCCTGCTGCGGGAAGAATCTAACCGATAGAATCTCTCGAATATTAGAGATTGATCTTCTTCTGGAATCGGCTGACCTAGATTCTTAACGATAACTTCGTAGTCAGACTTGTTCTGCTTCCCTGTAATCTCGACCCAGCCACCCTGGTCATATTGCAGCACATTGGTCATAAGATTATGAAGTACTTGTTTTAACCCGTCCTCATCCCCTACTACTTTCGCTGCTTCCGTATTGAGATCAATAGTGACCCCTCTATTCTTAAACTCCAATGTAAAATGATCTATACAGGATTCAATCATCTTTTCTATTGAGAGTACATTCACTTTATTTTCATTGGAAATTTTCTTTCCTTGCCATACATTCAATTGGTGCAACTGCTCAACTAAACGGGTAATGCGTATCGATTCTTCGTGAAGGGATTGGTAAAGCTCTTTATTACCCTGAATTATCCCCGTACTTAAAGCTTCCAAATATCCGTTTATATTCGTTAATGGTGTCCGCAGTTCATGTGCGATATCAGACAGCATTTTTTTTCTTAAATCCTCTACTTGTTTCAATTTCAGACTTAAATGATTAAAATCAGCCGTTAACTGGCCAATTTCATCTTGAACATGAATCGGAAGTGGGTTTGGCATTTCCCCTTGAGCCATTTGTTGCGTTGCATGACCCAATTGTTTAAGCGGAAGAAGCAGCTTTTTAACAAAAAAGTAATGGAGGATCGCTGCAATCAACACAGCCGTCAGACTGGCTTTAATTAAAAAGGCTTGCATCGTTTGTGTAAAAATGGCACTCTCTTCTGGAGTCACAGACGGAGAACTAGAAAACAACATACAGGCATAGTCTTTTACCGAAACTCCTGCGACCCAAATAGCAATACCAATAACCGCTACATTGATCAATGTAACTTTCCACATGATGTTGATTCGTAATGGATTATTTTTGAAAAGCAACAAAGCGATACCCCATTCCTCGGATAGTTTCAATTAGTTCGCTGTCCCCATCCCACATCAGTTTCTCTCTCAAGCGTCCAATATGAACATCGATCGACCTTTCTGTTACTGCCTTTTCATTATTGGGATACAGTTCATCAATGATCTGTTCCCTAGTTAAAATTTGATTTGGATGTATCATCAGAAAATACAAAAGACGGAACTCATGCTGTGTGAGTTGTATGGTTTCCCCTCTAAAATGCACTTCACCACGTAACGTCTTAATAGTAACTCCGCGGTACGTAAGTTTGCTGCACCGCTGGCCCGTCCTCCGCAAAATGGATTCTACCCGTGCAACCAGTTCACCCGGACTAAACGGTTTCGTTACATAATCATCGGCCCCCGATTTTAATCCTTCAATCCGGCTTTGTTCCTCTACTTTAGCCGTTAGCATAATAATAGGAATTTCTTCCTTCAAATCTGCTCGAATGCTCTTGCAGACTTCTTCACCACTTATTTTCGGAAGCATTAAATCTAGAATAACAAGGCACGGATCATATTTTTTCAGGGCAGCTAGAGCTCCCTCCCCATCTCCAGCCTCATAGGTTTCATACCCTTCCTTCTCCAGGTACAGGACAATCAATTTTCGGATTTTCACATCATCTTCTACAACTAAAATCCCGGTCCCCTTGACAGTCATTCTATAGACCTCCAAATTTACTTAGCGAATTTTTGAAACCATTTTTTCCATCATTTCATGATTCATTGGACCTGTAACTTTTTGCTGAATAACGCCCTTCGAATCAATGATAAAGCTTGTAGGAAGTGCGTATACTTGGTAAATGTCACCTACTTTATTTTGCTCATCCAATAAAACGGGGAATGTAATTCCAAATTCATTTATAAACTTGGAAATACGATCTATACTCTTCTCTGAAGTTGTCATATTTATAGCAATAACAGTAGTATTTTCATCTTTGTGCTTTTCATAAAATTTTTGCATATCCGGCATTTCAGCTCTACACGGTGGACACCAGGTTGCCCACATATTGACGATTACCTTCTGTCCTCTGAAGTCAGAAAGCTTATAACTGTCCCCATCCAGTGTATTTAACTCAAAGTCTGGTGCAACGTTGCCTTGATTAATACCAATGGTTTGTGAGGAGATATCGATTCCCTCAATAGCTTGTTCGCTTCCAGCTAAGCTTGCTTGTCGATCATCATTTTTCTTAATTGTATCGTTAATCCCCCACGCAACCAAAGCAAGCAGCATAACAACCACGATAATATTTTTTTTCATAGAGAAAATCATCCTTTCTTATTAGAAGCTTGGTCCGAAGGAAGCGAGCCATGCACTTAATTTTTGCAGTTGCCCCATAAATAACAGCAATCCCATCGCGATCAAAATCCAACCGTTCAGTAGAGACAAACGGGGTAACCATTTATTTATTTTTTTCATGATGCCCTTAGATTTCGTAATCAAGAACGATAACAATAGAAACGGAATGCCTAGGCCCATCGAATAAAATAACAATAAAAAGATTCCACTATACATCGTTTCAGAAGATCCAGCCAGCAGCAAAATCGAAGATAAAGCCAGACCGACGCAAGGTGTCCAGCCCGTTCCAAAAGCAACCCCAACGACAAATGAATACCAACCGCTTCTGTTCTTTGGAGCTTTGGTTTCCCACTGTTTTTGAAACATGAGAATACGAAAATTTAAAACTCCTGCGATCTGTAGACCAAATATAATAATAAGCAGCCCGCTAATTTTTTCTAGCAGCCCTCGATTCGCAGTGAAAACTTGTCCGATCATACTCGCGGAAGCACCCATAAGCATGAAAACCGCAGTAAAACCAAGAATGAAGAGAATCGAACGATTCATCATAGTTCTAATGGAAACACTTTTATGCTTACCACTCTCATAAGAGCCTGTGAGATTAGCAAGATAAGCAGGTAAAAGCGGAAAAATACAGGGTGAAAAAAAGGATAGCATCCCTGCCGTTACAGCAAATAAAATTGATATATTGTCCATTTATAATTCCTCCAGCAAAGTATTCCTATCTAAGAACACTGGCGTCGAATAACTTATAAAAAAGTAACCGAAAAGATGAGCTGGAACAAAGAATAGACCAATTTATAGGAAAACAAGCCTACCACCAACACCGCCGCATACAACCAAAAGGTGATTTTGCGCTTATTGCATTGAACAAATAAGAAAATAAGGACTACAATTGCCGCTAGCAAGATCCCACGATCGCCTCCGGTAAAATAAAGAATATAGTACGGATTATTCAAAACAGCGACGGGATTAAAAATAATGACACTAAACTTCCAAATCATAAATGCCCATAAACAAACACCGGTTATATCTTCTAGAATAGGCTTGCTTACATCACCCTTACCTTTCAACCAATATTTCATGGCTGCATAAGCTGCCAGTGCAGAAAAGGCAATCGCGATCCAATTATATTTAATAATCAGCGGCCCCCAAACGATAGCATCTTGCATCATGTTTCCTCCTCCTTTAACCCTTACATTAAAGCCTTATTGTTAAGATTCGTTTAACTAGAAAAAACCTACTATTAGGCATCTAGCCTAATAGTAGGTTTATTTTTGAAAGAAACGATGAGGTTGAACTTTCTTACTTACTATTAATCATACATCATAACTTCTACAGGAGTCGCTGGAGTATAGTACGGATTCTGTGATAAGTCCTTTACGCCAGCCCCGATTGTAATCGTTGATGAATCCAAGTAAACAATAGGATGACTATCTATACTTTCGACAGTTAACTTAATCCTGCTTGTCCCTGAACCTGATATTCCCGTAATCCGATAGCCGGTTGCCAAGCCCGGTCCACCATTATGGCTGATCGGCCCAGCCGTAAAGTCATTCATGCTAGCCGTTACCTTTTCTGTAAAGTTGAGCACAATTTGTGTCAAGCCGCCACCCAAATTGAAGTAGGCATTATCAACCATAGGTGGTTTGATATCTTTAGAAGAGATTAATAAGACATTATCTGAATAATAACCATATAAATCATCAATTTGTTGTGCATATACGGAATCTTCAAACGTCACATTTCTCGCACCTGCCGTGATCGTCAATACCTTAACTTCATTGTCCCATGCGTACGTAAGACCAGCGTTTTGGGGCGCACCGTTTGTTATAGCTTGTTCAACAACAAGTTTCCCATTATTCTCCTGTAACGTTTCAGAAAAAGTCAATTGGACTGATGTTCCTGCCTCAATCGTAAAGGATTCTGCCTCGTTGCCTAGCGGTGTGACCGTTGGGGTCGATCTATCTAAGCTCAAAGCTTCGATATAAATGTAACCCCCATTTGCGGACAAATCTGTAAGTCCACTAACAGTAATAACAGCTGAATCTCGTTTACCAATAGCTATAGGTGCATTACTGCCCTTCACCTTCAATGTAAGAATACTCGTACCCGAGTCTAAAACTTCCTCGATCACTAAATTGCCAGCTGCGGAAGGTACTCTGTTATAATTTCTGTAATGACGCAAGTCCTGTACCGTAAAATTCGATTTCTCAGCAAATACCGGTTCGTTGAATGTAAGTGTAATCTCAGTTGCACTTATAAATGCGGCAGAAACAAGTTTTGGGTTGACGTTATCAAATTTCGTAATTGGTAGGGAAAGATTAGCTTCAAGCGCCTTTCCTGTTAAATCTTCGATCCCTGAGCTCACACTCATCACTGCTGTATCTCCACCAACCAATGGCGCAAGTCCATTTCCTAACGTACCCTCCACGGTTAACGTAATAACCGATGTACCCGATCCCGCCATTCCCAAGATTGTGAAGCCAGTTGCGGTTCCGACTCCTTTGTAATGAGTGACTGCCCCAGGCGTGAAATAAGTCAACTGCGTAACCGTGACAGGCTCGCTAAACGTCACTTCAAGCGTCGTTGCCGACGTGAAGTTGGCCCAAAGTGCCATTGGCGAACGATTACTTGAAGTTTGAATCAATGGAAAGTCTTGAGAAACATTACCAAATTTATCTTCAACACTTACAATCACATCATTCATGAAGTGCGTATCAACAGAAGCAGAGATGGTAAGCTCATGATAAGGTTCATCTGTAACTTCATCGTATAGGTATTCCCATTCGTAGGATAACGAGTGGTCTGCATTTGCGGATATCACTTTTTCTACTTTTTTTATTGATGAATCTGAAAGTACATCGCTGAATTTAAGCAAAATTGATCCGTTTGCCAGTATTGTGAATTCCTCATAAATATTCCCAAGTGCAATGACGGATGGCGGCGTGTTGTCGTATCTAGCGATGAATTGGTTAGCCACACTTTCCATTACGTTGCCCGCGAGGTCAACCACATCATGGATGGCAATAACACTCGTGGATCCGCCATTCGGACCATAATAATGATTATACAAAGTCAAGGTTATCTGATTAGTCCCAGTTCCTGACGATTTAGTAATCGTAGAATCCCCGCGACCATCAGAGATGGTGATGAACTCAGAGAAATTGCTACTCGTCGCAATGATCGGTTCGCTGAAAGTAATAACGAGTGTCGTTCTATTTGTAAAAGCTGCGCTAACAACCGTTGGCTTTGTTGTGTCCGGCGTTGGTGTTGGCGACGGTGTTGACGTTGGTGTTGGTGTTGGTGTTGGTGTTGGTGTTGGTGTTGGTGTTGGTGTTGGTGTTGGTGTTGGTGTTGGTGTTGGTGTTGGTGTTGGTGTTGGTGTTGGTGTTGGTGTTGGTGTTGGTGTTGGTGTTGGTGTTGGTGTTGGTGTTGGTGTTGGTGTTGGTGTTGGTGACGGTGTTGACGTTGGCGACGGCGTGACGGCAGACCCGCCTCCTCCGGAGGACGGTGGTGCAGTAGGTGTTTTGATCGTAAGTGGAGGTGTTTCAAAAGTTGAGCCCGGTAGGTTAATCACGGCTACAACAATCGTACCTTTGCCCAACCACTTCACGATCGCATCTAAAATAAGCTCGTTTATTTTAGAATTTTCAGGTACAGTTACTTGGATATTCTGTGCTTTCACATTGACTGTCTCGAATGCCCCTATTAACGTTACTTTGGCTTGCGCCGGAAGAGAAGCGCTTAGATTTACATTTCCGAAACCAGTACCAGTGGCGTTGCTTTCCTGAAGCGTTACCGAGGAATTAACGACAACGAGTGCAATCGTTGTTGTGCCTTCTGATACGATACGCACAATTCCATTGCCGGTTTTTTTATCGATAATAATCTCACTAAGCACGGAATTCTTAAAATGTATACTGTTCTCGCCCCCGCCTTGCACAGTGACTTTCCCTGTGACCTTGACGTTCTCTAAGAAAGCATCACCTTCTCCAATACCTTCACCTAGTAATAAGTCCCCGTTAATGACCAAGTTGCGCAAGGTTACGCCTGCTGCGTTGATCGCAACATTCTTATTAATCGTTCTAACTCCAGTCGCTGGGCCATGCGTGCCCGCTGCGTTGTAAATGTCGGCTTGATCCCCTCTGTATGCAACCGCACGGTCCAAAGCTACTACTGCCTCTGCGCGGGTAATCGAGTTCAATGGCATAAAGCTATTGTTCTCATAACCTTTCAGGATGCCATTAGCTGCCGCTGCATTCACAGCCCCCTTGGCCCATGATGCGATGGAAGAAGCGTCTGCAAAACTCGCCGCTGTGTTCTCGGCTTGTGACAGGCCTAACAGCTTGTCCACGACAACAGTTACTTCTTGTCTGCTAATCTCTTTACTAGCGCCGATCGTTCCGTCATCATAGCCTTTGATGTACCCTGCTTTAACTGCCTTCGCCACTTCAGCATAAGCCCAGTTATCTGCGGCTATATCACGAAATGCGATCTGATCTTGCTCCGTGAATCCAAACGCACGATTGACCAGAACGATGAATTCCGCTCTTGTAATCGGATTTTCCGGCTTAAAGCTGCCATCTTTGTAGCCTTTAATAAAGCCTTTGTCAACCCAAGCAGATATTTGACTTTCCGCCCAATGTCCTTTGATGTCTGATGTAATAGCTGGTGATGCACCCATAGCTACACCAAACGTTGAAAATAGTAAGCATGCAATAACCATAGATAATACTAAATTCTTAATAAATTTGTTTTTCACGCATAGGCCTCCTGATCGTTTCTAATACTTCCGTTCATCATTCTAACACCCCCCAATGACAGTTAAATGACAAACTTCAACAGGGCCCTATCCATCGGGGCCCCTAGTCTCATATTTCCATATCTCATAATTTCAGCTTCGATTACCCTACTCCAATCTCTTACCTTACCGCTACGCCCTTCCACGCGAAAATTTTAGCCGTCACTTATGATAAGGCTCTCCGTAACATCTGCTTACAGATCCCAACGCAGTTCCGTAAGCTCCAGGCGTTGTGCTCATATATATGTTATATCCTGCAGCTGCAGTGACGGGATTCCATTCAATGGTTACCTGTCCATCGCCACCGATTGCCGATTGGATAACCGGTGCGGAGGGTGCATTCATAGCTGCAATGGTGACCCTTACGGAATACTGCTGCGTGCTGTTGTCTGCTGCCATTACCGTGTACGTTACCGGGTTTGTGAAATCCTTAGCTGCACCGCTAGAAGGCGACACGCTCGCACCGGTATGTGTAATTGTCGGCACCAGTGCGGTTACATTTGTCCCGTATGGAACCGTCAACGCTATCGTCTTCGCACTCTCATTTACCGCCCCCGTCACAGCTGGCGTCAGGCCGTTAAATGCAAAGCCTGTAATCGCCTTCGCCGGATTCGCTGCCACTGTTACCGTCACCACGTACTGCTGCGTGCTATTGTCTGCTGCCGTTACCGTGTAGGTCACCGGATTCGTAAAATCCTTAGCTGCACCGCTAGAAGGCGACACACTCGCGCCCGTATGTGTAATCGTCGGCACCAGCGTGGTCACGTCCGTTCCGTACGGCACCGTCAATGCCACTGTTTTGGCTATCTCATCGACTGTCCCCGTCACCACCGGTGACAGGTCACCAAACGTGAAGCCTGTGATGGCCTTCGCCGCAAGTACGACATTGACCAATGCCTTCAATTGTAACGACGGTTTGCTTGCGGATGCAATCGTAACGGTAAGTGTAACATTTGCAGTTCCGCTGCTAGGCAAAGAGAGTAATATGCCATTGTTGCCAATGTAGTTTGTATTGCTGCTTTCGGTTATTTCATAGGTAATTCCTGCGGTAGTCGGAAGTGTAAGCACAGGTACGCCCGTGTGCGTCGTATTCGTTATATTCGGTACGAAACGATTCTTGGCATCCAATACCTTTGGCTGTTCAATACTATCTAGAGATTTCACGCTAAAGGTTTTATAGGCGGAAAAAAATTTTTCTGCAGTATTGTTTGCGGGATTATAGGCTGAAGCCGCTGTGACTTTAAGTGTATACTGGCCCTCGGGCAGGCTCTGTATCGTTCTCCAGTAATACTCATAATCTTGATAATACTTTTGTGTCATTCCCTCATATATACGGGTACCCGTCCCGAAATTGCCGCTGAATGTGCTATCAACGGAAAGTACGTCCAACATGCCGATGTACTCATTGTTTATATCATAGATTTTCAAGAGAATAGCATTAACATTAGAAGCCGTAAGTTTAAAGCTAATATCAATAGGACGAGTGGTATCTTCTCCATCCACAATGATAGAAGGGTTCGATAACGTCAATTCTTGCAGCCCTAATCCATTGTCAGGCAGTTCATCGCCGACATGAATGCTGAAAGGCAGATGGAGCGAAGGCAACCCGTTGCTTGTAAGCACAACATCTCCTTCGTAGACGCCTTTTGCCGTATCCACGGTCGGCGTAACGCTCAATGAGAACCCTTTGGCGGAATTCGCATTAACGTTAATGGTGCCTGCGTCGGTTTCGCCTAGTTCGACACCGATTTTGCTTATATCCGATGTGTTATTGCCGGTTACGCTTGGATGCATCCGAACCGAAGCCTGATATTGTACAGGATTGTCGGAGGTATTTTTGAGCTGAAGCTGTTTGGTTTTGGTTTCCCCGTTCCGTATCGTACCGAAGCTCGTATTATCCCCGTAATTCGTAACGGCTTGCGGATTCATATCTTTGTCCAAGATTGTAATCTCTTCAACCGATTGAAGAAGCGCGGGCGTTAATAACGCATTCTTGACATTAACCCGGCCGGCACCTTGCGAATAAACGTCATACAAAGTACCCGTTTCATCGCTAATCTGATCGGCTGTATTGCCTAACGCGGCGCGAATATCGAATGGCGTCCATTCGGGATGCGCTTGCTTTAACAGCAAGGCTAATCCAGTAATGTGCGGGGTAGCCATGCTCGTGCCGTCTAAGCGGGCATATGCTGCGCTGTAATCTCTCCCGTACGCCGGGAATGTCGAGAGAACGTTTACGCCAGGCGCAACGAAGTCCGGTTTAATGCTCAGATTCCCATCGGAGCTTGGCCCCCTGGAACTGAAGTCAGCGACGCGATCACCCGGATTAATTTTCTCCTGATAATCGGAATCAAATGTAAATGTCAGCTTAGCGCTCGGGTTAGCCAACAGTGCACTAGCTAGTTCGCGCCCTTCCTTACCTTTCATATCCATGATCGGAATATAGTCAAAAGCTCCATAGAATTCAGTGCCGAAGCCACCGATGTAGTCGTCTTTTCCCGCAATAGAGGTTGAGAGGTCGGGAGTAAATGGGGCATTGATTTTATTATTGCCATTGAAGATGATGACGGCCTTGGCGCCATGTTTTTTGGCGGAAGCGAATTTTTCGAGGAATGTCTGGTAGCCTCGCGATACGATCGCTATTTTGCCAGTAACATCGACATTGTTATAATCTGATTCCAAACCAAGACGAACGTACACAGCATCCACGGGATCCGTGCCGAATAGGGATGCAAAGTCATCATTACCGAGTGTCCATCCCCTAATAGGGAGTTGATATGTTTGACCCGTTATAGTGCTTGTTGCAGTAGCCGTATAATTGGAAGACGGACTGGAAACCGCGCCGACAGATATCGATAGCGAGGAAGAAGCCGGCGCTCCCATGGAATAATACGATGGACCTGCGTTACCGTTAGCGATGACCACAACAGTGCCATGTAAAACCGCGTTGTTCAATGCAATGGAATCCGGTGAATCCGAATCCTTGACGTCATCGGAGCCAAGCGACAAATTAATAACGTCCATGCCGTCCTTAACCGCATGCTCAATGCCATCAATAACTTGTGCAGTAGTTCCTGAAGTCCCGCCTGTGCTTGCATTGTAACCTAACACTTTATAAGCATACAGACCAGCCTCATAGGCGATTCCCTTCTGAGCAAATTTGGATGTGGTATTCGCGGCAGTACCTACGATCGTACCCGCTACATGAGTGCCGTGGGAAGTTCCGGGATTTGAGCCTAAGGGCTTCTCTTCGTAGGGATCTTCTGTTTGAAGGAAGGAGTTATAGCCCCCTTTATAGGCATTCGCTAAGTCGGGATGCAAATAATCCACTCCCGTGTCGATAACGCCGACCTTCAGACCTTTACCAGTTAAACCTTGGCTCCATGCATAATCAACGCCTATTTGCCAAAGCGGCTGCGTTTCATAATAGGGATGATCAGCGTCTGTAGCCGATGAGTTGCTATCCGATATCGCATAGAAGGTTCGATTTTCATGGATGGCTTTGACACCCGGGAGCTCCGCCAATTTTGGGATTTGGTCAGCCGGAAGGGTCACTTCCATCCCATTGAAGACCGTATTGTATTCATAGTTTTTCCGTAGACGAAGTCCCTGCTTGCTTGCCTTAAGGAGCACATCGGATTGTTCTTTCTTAATGGATGCTTCAGTAGATACTTTAAAAGATCGACGGCCCATCTTAGCAGCATTCTTACTGACCGCAACAGGCTCGCTTTCCATTTGAACGATTACGTTTACAGGCTCCGAAGAAGAAGTGTCTATCTCCGAAGAAATGGTAGCGATGCTAGGTACTTTCCCGATAGAATCGTTTGTACTTGCTAGAGCAAGACCGTTCTGAAATATAAAGCTTGTTGATACAATCAATGAGAGCACAAGAGCCAGTACGGCACTACGATTAAGCAGCTTTCTTAACAATAGATTCTCCTCGTTTCCAATTGTCGATTCACACAAAAAAACCTATTATTCGATCCTATGTAGGATTATAGAGCGAATAATAGGAGAAAGAGTCATACTAAAGTAGTACACTATGAAAAAAGTTCAACATAAAGAGCAAAGCGTCCTTCATACAAGCATAAACGGCTGACGCTGTCCTTTGCCGGCGTTCAACGTTTATGTCGGAGACCTATCAGAAAATTATCGAAAATTCTATACTTTCTGGTCGGTTAACAAAAACGCCATCGGCGCAAAAAAGATCGCTTATCGCGCGAAGCGATAAACGATCTTTTTCTTCAACCGATTCTATTGTTCTTCTAGCCTGACACGATTACGGATTCGTCGACCAAAGCCCGGCGTGCTTCAGCACGACGCGAGGATGAAGCTTGAGCTGAGCGACAATGAAGTCCGCCAAGTCCTCCGGCTGCATGACCTTGTCCGGATTGCCGTCGGTCAACTTCAGCTCGACCGCCATATCGGTCGCGATCGTGCTCGGGGTCAGCGTCGATACGCGAATGTTATTCTTGCGAACCTCTAGCATGAGCGACTCGCTCAGGCCGATGACCGCCGCTTTGGATGCCGTATACGCGCTTGTGAGAGGAGCTCCCCGCTGGCCTGCGGTCGACGAGATGTTGATGATGTCTCCCGCGTTGCGCTCCATCATCTCCGGCAGCACCGCGCGCGTCGTGTAATATACTCCCTTGACGTTGACGTCAATGATCTTTGTCCATTCATCCGGCGTAAGCTCCATGAAGCCGCCGAATTTGGAAATTCCTGCGTTGTTGACCAAGATATCGATAGCTCCGAGCTCTCCGCGAATCTTTTTCACGGCCGCGGTGATCGAATCGAGATCCGCTACATCCGCTGCCGCCGTTGCTACTTTCACGTCATACGTCTTGAGCTCATCCGCTACCTTCTGCAAATTTCCCAGCGTACGACCGACGAGTCCGACATTGACTCCTTCTCGCGCCAGCGCGAAGGCCGTAGCGCGTCCGATGCCGCGACCCGCTCCCGTAATCAATGCTACTTTCCCTGCGATTGCTTGCATATGTTTCTCTCCTTCAGATGTCCGTCCCCGGCATGCCGATTCTGGTACAATATGCTCGTGTTCATGACTCATTCTTATGATAACCCATCCTGTTTAGGAATTCTGTTTCCTCGAAAATTTTTCACCATTATTTGTGGTAAGGTTCAGCGTAATTTATCTTCATATTTCCCATTGTTTATTCGCTTTCCAATCCTTTCATATTTCTTCCAACATTAAACCTTCATTGTATTTATCAAGGGAATCCAAATTAATCCATGCTCCCTCAGCAATTCTATATACATGGAAACGTACAACGCATTCGTCTCCATCAAATGATAAGATTAGATGGAAAGGGGCGTCAGGGTATTCCCTCTTTAGTTCTGTTCCCCATATCCTCATTACATCTAATCCAACGTGCAGTAATTGGTACGGTTCATTAGTCGAAATGAAATCATTAATGTGTAGGTGATTCTCGGATGCTTCAAATCCTGTCCTGTCATGGATGATGCTATCAGCAACAAATTCTTGTGGTAAGTCATTTTTTTCCCCCATATCTAACAAAATGCAATCATTCCACTCCATAAATCTAGGATTGAACAAGATTGATGAATTGGATTGAGGTTTGACGGATGTTCTAACTATTTCGTCAATATATCTCTGCATCGCTTTATTTACCTTCTAGAATAAAACATCTTTTCTGATAAGATCGTTCTTTCATTCGTATTCCACGCTACAACCCCAAGAAGGATACTGCTTATTCAAATCATCCAATAGTTCTTGCATTATTTGAGCGTCATCAGGAAGATTGTTTTTCAAATTATTCCACCCTATAAGTCTTAAATTTTTAGGCATCTCTATAAGTCCTGTTATCGCATCCCAAAATGCGTTCCAATTCATGCCATAGAAATCGGGAAATTGAAGTTGCTTTTTAAGCAGTAAATGGAGTTCTTTGTAGGTTTCAATATCTGAAACATCTATTAGCACGAGTTCGTTTCTTTCATCTTCCATACGTTTCCCCCCATTAACCAAGGTGAACATGAACGTATAATTGATCTGGCTGTCTGGGAGAAAGCCAAATCAATGAATGAAATGAAATCTCACAAGCCAACAAAGACCTTTCACGGTCACTTCCCGCTTACGACCCTATTGCGTTGTCCAATGTGCGGACAAGGTATGATTGGACACAGAACTAAAAACTCAACAGGTGAATATATCAGTTATTATCAATGTGCGGCATTACGCTCTAAAGGCTCTGCTGTGTGTAAGACCAACTTGGTAAAGGCAGATGAAACAATAGCCTTCGTCTTTAAGAGAATCGAACAGATAACATCCAATCCTGATCTCTTAGGGAAAATTGTAGATAATGTAAACGGTAAGGTCAAAACACTAAAACAACCCCGGCAAGATCAGCTTGATTATATTCAGGGGCAACTTCTTAATATTGAGAAAAACATTAAGAGGTTAATTGACGTGATTGTGACCACAGACAATCCCCCTTCATCTGTAGTAGAGAAGTTGGGTTCGGAAAATGAAAAGAAAATGCTGATTGAAAAGAAGAAGGATACAGAGTATGAACTCAATAAACCAATTATAAAAGAGGTTTCCTTTAAGCAGATACACCAAGTTTTAACGGGCTTCTCAACGGTAATAACAAAGGTTGAACCAGTGAAACAAAAAGATTTGCTTCACTCTATTATAAACAAGATCACTGTAAATGTTGGAAACAATCCCGATGAGAGAAGCGTCAAGGACATTGAACTGTTCTTTGACGCTTCAATTAAAGATGACTTTGTGCTTACTTATGATACGGTTCAGCTTAACGGGTCTATCGGCGAAAAATGTTCTGCCGTGTATCATAGTCAAGATTCTACACCCGATTGACGAACTGCCATTAAGCCTTAACATGAATAATATGCCACCGAAGTAATCGGCAACCTAATTTCATTAATTCAGCTGTCGTTCACCATAGTCTGCTTTCAACTATTCAGATCGTTCTTCGCTAACTCCAATGCTACGGCTATTTTAATCTGATTCGTTTTACTACGCCCTCTAAGCAAATTCTCTATTGGATACACATCTACTATCGGAGCTATTTTATCATCGTAACGATCTAATTCAATTTTGATAACTGAATGCGTATCCACAAGAAAACTGATAATATCTTCCCCCTGTTCAGGCGTCCAGTATAAAATGTACGCTGTCTTCATTGCTGGAAAGCTATCTTGGATAATGTCCAAAAACCTTCGCATAGATATATCGTCGAAAAGACGAACTCTTGATGCTTGTAATTCTCTTCTGTACGCTTGTTCTGTAATAGTCCCTCTAAGCTTCACCGCTTACCCTCCTACCTCCACAAAACCGTTGATGCTACTGACATCTTTTAAACTTGATTAATTGTATCAGCTCGTACCTAAGTGTGCCGCGCGGCGGCATTCCGGGCTTCCAAGAGACTTGCGTTTTGTAGTTCAGATCTGCAACGTCGAGCTTACCGAACTAATGCCAGAAAACAAGAAAACCGAAGCAGCGGGGCTAGTCTCCATAATCTCTTACTAACCGTTCACCGAAGTCAAGTTTGAAACTATCCCGCTCCTCCTCTATGCTTTACTCGAATCCGAACTTATACAAGATGCTCCCTTTGATTTGTCCCCAAACAAACCGTAACAAGCTCGCCTGCGCAACGTTCTTTCCCCTGGGTGGCACACCCCCCACCTTCTCTCGGAGGCATCATTCCACGCCCAGCAAGCGGTTAATTTGAAAAATTTAGCCGTCACTTATGGCACTGTTCCCCCAATTAATCTAATTGCCCGATACACTGCTACAGCAGAGCACATGCATCAGTTGGTGCGGATAACTCCCTATCGTCACGTAAGCGACCGCGATGCGTTGGTTTGACTGTACAGATAGGAAATAATAAATCAATTTTATTCCGGTATCACTGGCCCTAATTTTCTGAGAACTATAAGGAGACTGTCCTTTTTTATTTATTACTACTTCTGTAAGTTCCAAATAAATAGTGCCATTTGGAACTTTCAATGTGAAATCAAAATTATTCTCTTCATTTTGTATAACTTCATTAATGTTTGCACCAGACTTAATCATCTGATAGCAGAATCGATGACAAGAGTACCATTCTATCTCTTCTTTATTGGATGATAAAGATACTTCGTTGAATTCTGACTTTACTTCTTCGCCATTACTGGAGATTCGAGTGAACCCAAAATATCCAGATGGTTTTTTATATTTCAGTTATGTTCCCTTCTTTCACCGTGATTATTTCACATAACGCATTATTCACGAACTTCGTAAATACCCCTGTTTTACTTTCATTCCTAAAATCGCAATAATCCCTAGTCAATTTATGATATCATATCATGGAAATATATGGATCAATATTTCTCCCTTTCCAAAGCAAAAAACCCCTTAACCCAAAGGTCGTAGAGGTTAAAACTCACTTTATTCCACAATCCCACCAACATTCCTCGGCATACCAACAACCAATTTTTCGCCGTCACTTATGGTAAGGTTCACCGTGCTGTCTATAACGGCATGTTTTATCCCTATTAATAAACCTCTTACTCCGAATCTATGACTTCAATTAATCCTAAGTCCAGTAAAATTACACATAATAGACTTAAGAGCCTATAATTCTGATAAAGTATGTACTTTTCTTCTTGTGTATTGAAAATAAATAAATTTGTGTCTGAAAAATGATCTAGATTGTACTCGGTTACACCTACTTGTTTCAATGCATAATCCATTTCTATAACTGCTGATTTAATAGATTCCTCTGTAATCTTACATTGGTTTATCTTTTGATCATTTAAATATCTTTTAAGTTCATCACCTGTTCCAAATGATAAATTAAAGGTATTTTCAATGAAATTAGAAGCAACAAAACTTTCTACACTCGGATAGCTTAGTAATAATAAGCCCTGTCTGTTAAACCCATTATTTTCTCTTGAACTACTCAAAGACCTTAATAAGTCTCTTATTAATACAGTGTCAGTATTTGAATTAACATCTCTATCAAATATATAAAAAATTGCAGCACGGTCAACTGGAAATTGATATTCTTCAATTAGTTTCTCAAACATAGACTCCAAAAACTCGTCGGTATCTTTAATAAATGAGATTGCAGATTCTTTAGTATTTATAACAAATACTGAAGATTGAATTCCTTCTTGTTCGTTGAACTTTCCATACTTAAGCATACGATCTAGCTTTTCAAATTGATAATTGAAAATCCGAGTAAATATTCTATGCAGTAAGTAAAACTCAGTACTCAAACCTTCTACAATTAGCAACACTTTCCCTATGTTTTTATCCCTATTGACTTTAATCAACTGCATCATCTCTGTAATCTGGAATTCCTCCAAATACCCCGCTCGTGTACATCTTCTCAAGATTTTGGGCCACTCGTGGCTGTTCAGTTGAAAATCTTTTTAGTGTACTACCTTCAATACCATTAAAACTTACAGCATATATCTGATCTGGTCTTAAAAGTGTATTAGAAAGTAAATTCGTAGAATGAGACACTATGAAGAGTTGAGAGTTCTTTGAGTTCTTCATAAAGTACTTGATAAGTAGTTCTTCTAAAAAATTATGAAGACCACTGCTGAACTCGTCAACAATTAACATTCCTCCATTTTTAACCACATGAAAGAAGGCTGGCAATAATCGTAACAACTTCTGATTCCCTAGCGATTCCAAAGGAAATGGTATAGGTTCTCCAACCCCTTCGCGTTTGAAAAATATATCCTTTTCCTCAAGAGACTCTATCTTTGTTATGTTACCTGAACTTGAATTTGAATATTCAATTCTTTGATTAAAATTAAATTGTTTAAAGAAGCTATTAATTTCGTCTGCTCCTTGGCTTTCTAGGTATTCTTCAATATCTAAGTCTAATTTTCCTGGAGAAAAGATAGTCTCCCTATACCCATCCATGTAAACCGAATTCATTAGGAAATCAAACCATTCCTTTAATACATCCTGATTTCTAAACTTAGTATTGAAATATATTTCACGTAGAAGCAATGTATTTGCATCAATATCATCATACAACTTGTTTTCTGTTATTTCTGATTTAGCGCTCTGTCCAATTCGATTTAAGACAACCTCATCTTGAATAGATAAGGTTTCTACAAAACTTTTCTTATCCGCCGTATACTCAATATAGTACTTAATCGCAGTGTTGGAAAATTCAAATTCATACTCTAAGCTAAATGATGCTTCAGATGAAAATAGACATCTTTGCATTCCCACGTTCACTTTTCTTTCAGCAAATAGTAGGTCAAATAACACTTTTAACGCAATAATTGTATTTGTTTTACCTGATGCATTAGCACCTACAAAGAAAGTTCCTTTCACTGTATTATTATATACATTTGTGTTTGATAATACTTTGTATCCTGTTGCAGTTAGGTCAACTGTAGTCTTCGTTTTAAATGAGCGAAAATTGTTCATAGTTATTCTTCGTAACATCAAAGGTCACTCCCCTCTCTAATTTATTTTACACTATTCAGTAAAAAATATGCATTTCCTTTTTGTGTAGTCGTCATTTTTTTACTGTTAGATTAAACTTGCCGCTACTTATGGTAAGGTTCACCGTATCATCTATATAGCGAAATCGAGGACACCCAATTGGGTGTCCTCTGTGAATTGTTTCCTATTCTTAGGAACCGCTTAGTTTAGATCAAATCTTACTTGTTCTTTAGCGCCAGTATGTTCAACAGAATCGCCACAGCCTCGGCTCTTGTTGCATGATCTTGCGGCGCGAAGCGGTTACCGCCATTCCCGTTTACGATTCCCGCTTTTTTCAGGTAAGCCACGCTGCCCCTGGCCCACGGGGCGATATCCCGCTCGTCGGCGAAGCCGGTTGCAGCGTTCGCGTCGCCCGATTTACCCAGCGCTTTAGCGATCATGACCGCCATCTCCGCTCGGGTAATCTCTGTGTTCGGACGGAAGCTCCCATCATGATAACCAATGATGATGCCCTTATCCACCGCTAACGAGACGGCTTTCCGTGCCCATGCGCCGATCTTGTTTGAATCCGCGAAAGTTAACTGCGCTCCATTTCCTTGAAGCTTTAACGCGTTCGCCAGCATAACGACGAATTCGGCTAGCGTAATGGAATGATTCGGCTTGAATGTGCCGTCGGGATAACCAGTGACGATCCCTTCGTCCAATGCTTTCTTAATATGGGCTTCTGCCCAGTGACCGGAAATATCACTGATTTTCAAGCCCGTATCGGTCGTTGGTGCTTCCGGGGTCCCCCTGACGGCGAACACTGCGTATTTCGTAAAATGATTTACATTCACGACGATTTGTGCGCCGTCTACTACGCCGCCAACTTCTACCCATACTTTTTTCGTCTCGTCATAATAGAATACCACTGGCTTCTGGTCGCCGATCAAGCTTGACGGATCGAACGCGAAGGTTAACGTTACCGGCCGATTGAAATTTTCCGAGAAGCTTTTCAAAATTTCGAAGATCGGACTGACTAGAACTTCTTTAGAGCTAAGCAGATTTTGAGTATCCAACAGTTTCTCTATCGTAATATTAAAATCTTTGGCGGAAGAATCCGCGGGTATAATGACCTTGACTTCATTCCGCAAGCTTACCTCGCCTGCCTGACCTTTCGGAATCGATAACTGACCATTATCCGATGTAACAGGCTTGAAGCTTGGCCCGACGGAGCCGTCATCGCCCGGTAGTCCTGTCTGTGCATCGCGCGTCACGGTAACCCGATACGTCTTGCTCGTGCCGTCCTCTGCCGTCACGACGATAGGAATGACGTTGGAACCTACGGTAAGACCGATCGCTTCGCTTGGCTGATCGCTCGTTACTGCACTTCCGTTAATCGTGACAGTAGCTTTTGTGCTGGACAGCACAGGTGTCACATTCAAGCTGTTCACACTGTTTGCGACCATAACCGTGTAGTTGGTAATCAGAGGCGTGAAGGTCGGACTCAGCGTACCGCTGGAGAGTATCAAACCCGATAAAGTATCGTCACCGCTGGGCACCGGTGGTGTATATACGTTTGCCGCCCTTGTTACATGGACTGTGTATGTATTTGTCGCCCCGTTCTGCGCTGTCACAACGACGTCAATCGGATTATCACCAATTTGGAGCGTGACTGCTTGGCTTGGTTGGCCGCTCGTTGCTGCACTTCCGTTAATTGTGACAGTAGCTTTTGTGTTGTATAGCACAGGTGTCGCGGTTAGGCTGTCCACACTGTTGTTAACGCTAGCCGTATAGCTGGTAATCATAGGCTCGAAGCTCGGGCTCAGTGTGCCGCTGGAAAGCAGCAGGCTTAACAAACTGTTGTCACTCTGTGACAAATAATTAATCTCCAGACTTCCACTTAATAAGTCATTAGAATCAAAGTTACTCCCGTAGATAATAAATCCAAATTCATCTCCTTGATTTACACTTAAAGAAGAATTGCCGCTGACGTCAAAACCTCCACTCACATCGGCAGGACGATAAAGATTAGTAGAGTCTGTAGAACCATCCGCATGAGTAACAAATGCGGTTAATTTCGCCTGTGTCATATACCAGGCATGCATGCCGGAATAATGCCAATCGAATTCAAATGTATTTGATTCAGTTGCTATCGAGCTTATCGTCCATGATTGACCGTACCATACGGATTGATCCTGCAAATTGTATTTGAACAAGAAACCATTATTATCATGATTGGGAATAATGCTTGTTGTTCCAGGACCCGCCACGTTCCAAGCCGTTGACCACCCCGAGGCCAAAGCAGTTCTCTGAGTTCCCTGCAGCATCATGAATACCAGCAAAAAAATCGTGATCCATATCATTGCAATCCTATTTGCTCTCATTTCATTCACTCCTTGTATAAAGAAAGAAACGGGGGAATTTTTATCCATCACCTAATATTCTACAAAATTCTTGTATTTCCTTCTTAAAGGAGTTCTTTTCCATGTGCTAAATAGTACGTTTATGTATAATTTCGATGAAAAAACCGGAGGGTAGTCTAGTTAATCAGTACAGGGTTCCTCTTCTTTATTCATTTCTACCTCAGCGGATGCGATCTGTTGAGAGGAAGAGGTGCCCTCTCCCAATTCTTTATTATATCTTCACGTGTAGCACTTGGCTTGATCAAATCATACTTAACGTTAAAATCGTGTTTGCAAGCCCAACAACATGGCTCTCCCCAGTCAATCCCCCTCCTATCAAGCCACTCCATCCAATGTTCAAAAATCTGTGCTTTTGTCGGCATAGTCATTGTATAGTTCTCCTTAGCCATTGTGATCCTTTGTCTCCAATTCCTCCTTTAACGGGCGAGGGCTGAATAGTCAATGTATGCATATAGTGCTGTGAAGTAACCATCTGCTTCGAGTAATTGGGCGGTTATATGAGACTAAATAGTCAAACTGTATCTATCAAAAGCAAAGCAAAAATTAAAATTGGTAAAAACAATATAGAGATAATTTCAATTAATAACTTGGTTAAGGGCTTACACTTTGATTTCCCAATGAACAGTCCATGTATCATTATTATTCCAAAAGTAAATCCATAAAACAGGCCCTTACTTAACTTATACTCAGTAGGTATGCTTGCAATAGCCCCAGGTGAAAGATTTTCGATATGATCATGAATATTCCTATGCCATTGAGTATCATGGATCAGCCAAAATAGCCAACCAGCATGCAAAAGAATAATTAGTGATAAGTATATATATTTGTTCAAAAAAGCATGACCCCCAAAGTATTTTCT
This sequence comes from Cohnella abietis, assembly GCF_004295585.1. Lineage (NCBI taxonomy): Bacteria > Bacillati > Bacillota > Bacilli > Caryophanales > Paenibacillaceae > Cohnella > Cohnella abietis. The sequence goes on from NZ_AP019400.1 coordinate 6,997,552, forward strand.
ACTTTCTACTCTTTAATGGCCTATTGATTTACCGGAGTTTTCGGATAACATAAGTTCGTTAAAAGTCCACAACGTTTGTGATTGCGAACCTTTCCCCGCACCTCAATCATACCAATATCTCTATAGCATCTTTCTCCACTATTCAAACAGTTCCCTTGCCGTTAGCGTAATGAAGGTGAATGCCCCGATGTGTGAATATGGTGTTAGGTAATGTCGATATCTATCATGTGACATGGTGAAAGAGTTAGAAGAACATCTAAACGTTGTTTCGTGCGTTTTGGAAAATACGTGATTAAACGTGCAGCAACCTGAGAAGAATTTTTCGGTCTTTATAAGTGAAGGGTCTTCAAACGGACACTGAGGGGAGGAACAGTGTGAGCGACGAGTACATAATAAACCTATATTGGGAGCGTTCGGAGAAGGCAATCTATGAGACTACCCTTGTATATGGGAGGTACTGCCATAAAATCGCGATGAATGTTCTCGCAAGTAAAGAGGACTCGGACGAGTGCGTCAACGACACCTATGCTCGCGCTTGGAAAGCAATCCCTCCTAACCGCCCCAATAAGTCTGGTTTATAGTGAATAAAGAAGTTTCTAGCATCTATAAATGGTTTAATTACACTCCATCCATGCTCTCCTACATAACTCTTACCAATGGTCATCTGCAGAAACCAATCAACTTTATCGATTGTGCTTAAAGATGTTATTATTGCATTAACCTTAGTTCCTGAAAAATCGTATTTCAGCATTAACTCATCATGATAAAAATCATTTAGCATATTTTCAAAAATTGAAACCGCCTGATACAAATACATTTCCATAAAAGCATCATCACACTGATTAAGTACCAGTTTGAACTCACCAATTTCTTTCGCTACATCGTTTACACCAATAAAAATATCATTATCATAATCAAAATCTGGTCGATATTCTTTCCAAAGTTCAAAAAATTTCTTCATTCCTAAATCTGGATCTTCTATAAATAAATCATCAATTCCAAATGACATAATAAAGCTTGATATAAGTGAAATCCTCAGTTCATATTCCATTGCTTCAAGTTCTTTTTTATTTTCAATTGTTTTTTTCATCTCGATACCACCTAGTAGAATATACATCTCTCAAATAAATTAGTTTCAGCTTCGTCTTGCCGGTAACTACTTCTATGTGAATTATCTTTCATCACAACGGCCAGGAACAGGGCGAATGTATGGCGAAGCGAACTTTTTCACTTAATTTTTCGCCGTCACTTATGGTAAGGTTCCCCCCGATTAATCTTAAAAGCCCGGTAAACCTGCTCAAGAAGAAGAACCCGCATCAGCTGGTGCGGGTAGGTCATGCGACCGAAGCTAAGCTTCTTGTCGGCACGCGCGAGTACGGCGGACGATAAGCCGAGTGACCCGCCGATGACGAAGGAGATGGAGCCGCCTCCATAGGTGGCTTGGCGTTCCATGTTCGCCGCGAGCTGCTCGCTTGTCCATGTCTCACCATCAATTGCGAGAGCAACAACATGGGCATCCGGTTTCAGTGCTGCAAGGATGCGCTCGCCTTCGCGAGCTTTTACTTGCTCTTCTTCTGCTGGGCTCATGGAGTCCGGTGTCTTCTCATCAGGCAACTCTCGGATATCAAGTCGTGCATAGGAACCGAGACGCTTGGAGTATTCCTCGATTGCCCCTACCCAATACTTCTCCTTAAGCTTACCCACGCAGACGATCTGAATCTGCATTAGACAGTTCCCCCACTAACAATGTTCTGAACTCGACCAACTTGTCCATCCTGCAGTCTAACCTTTATTCCGTGCGGATGCTGAGGTGAATTGGTCAATAAATCCTTCACGATTCCACGAGTTGTTTTACCCGTTCGTTGATCCTGCTTTAATACAATATCGACTTCAAGCCCTGGCTTAACGTCGCTGCGAATTTTTCCGTTGCCTGCCATTACATCATTCAGCTCCTGCTTCATCTCATCTTGTTAAGCTTATCGTACCACAACCCCAACCTAACCAAAAACCCGACAAACGACTTGTCCTCTCTAAAAAATCAAAAAGTCTCCAAGCCCGCTAGCTTCCTCGGGAACTTGGAGACTTTTCTATCTAATAGTGCCTACTATACGAGCCAAGGCACCACCTACACTTAGCTAGCTTGTTTATCTACTGCGAGATGAGCCGCGTCCTCCGCGTCCGCCACCGCCGGATGGTCCCTTAGACCCTTTAAACCCGCCGCTGCTTCCGCCAAAACCACCACTCTTAGGTCCAGACGACCGTCCACCGCCGAAGCTGCTTCCGCCGCTACGTTGTTCCGGCTTCCTGCCAGCACCTGCGCCTCCGCTAGTGCTCGACCGTCCACCGTAACCGCCGCGACCCTCGCCCTTACGCTCATTACTTGCGAATTCCGCCGCACGTTCAGCAGCCCGTTCCGATGCACGCTCAGCGGAATTCCGCCTGCTCGAGCCGCCGCCTGCACTCGGGCGACTTGCTCCGCGATCATCCGAGCGACCGAAGCCAGCTCCGGCGCCCGATGAACGGCCAAAACCGCCACGCGCATCCGAAGACTTGCGCTCACTACCGAAACCGCCCGAGCGTCCAGATCCACTCGCTCCAGACGAGCGACCAAAACCTCCGCGACCGCCTGCTGCTGGAGCCTTACGCCCAGATCCAGCTCCGCCTCTATTACCGTCCGACCCACGATCGTGGAACGTGAATCCAGTTGCCTCATCTGAAGCTGATTCCGTTGCAACAGATCTACCTGGACGGCCAGCGTTCACCGCATCACGGCTTTGGCCACGATCTACCCACTCGCCTGTGCTGGAACGGTTACCCGCGCCTGGCTTCGCAACTGGAGCACCGCGTCTCTTATCTCCTCCGCGGCTACCTGCTCCATACGACTTCTCGCCACTGCGAGCTTTGCTGCCGCTAATGCTTCGACCCTTCGCCTGACCCGCACTGCTTCTACGCGAAGATTGTCCGCCTGTTCCATTCCGTCCAAGACCCCCACTGTTGCGAGGACCTTCCAATCCACCGCCGCCAAGAGGTCTGCCTTCCTCACTTCTGCGTTCCATCGCCATCTGAATACCGTCCTCGATATCCCCCAGCTCCCGGCGATCCTTCGGCGCAACTAATGTGATCGCAAGCCCCTTCTCACCCGCACGACCTGTCCGGCCGATTCGATGAATATAGCTCTCCACATCCATTGGAATATCATAGTTAAACACGTGAGTGACACCCTCAACGTCCAACCCACGCGCAGCAATATCTGTAGCAATCAATAGCTGTAGCCTCGCATCACGGAACCGCTTCATAACCTGCTCCCGCTTCGCTTGGGACAAGTCTCCATGCAGCTCATCAGAAGAATAGCCCATCTCCTGTAGTGCTTCGTTTAATACCGCAGCCCGACGCTTCGTCCGGACGAAAATAATGCTCAAATACGGCTGAGTCTCCTCAAGCAGCTTAACTAAAGTTGCTTGCTTCTCACGATCGGACGTTTCTACCGCCCATTGGCGGATAGCTTTAACGGTTACGCGCTCGCTTTTTACGGTAACATGCTGTGGACTGCGCAAAATCCGTCCCGCCATCTCGCGGATTGAAGCTGGCATCGTAGCTGAGAACAGCATAGCCTGCTTCTTGTATGGCGTATGACGAAGAATCTCCTCAACTTCCTTCAGGAAGCCCATGTGCAGCATCTGATCCGCTTCATCTAACACTAGCATTTTTACGCCAGCTAACGAAATCGTTCCCCGACCTAGATGGTCAAGCAGTCTGCCCGGCGTCGCAATAATAATGTGCATTGAGCCTTGCAGCTTATGCAGTTGGGCTTCAACGTCCTGACCGCCATACACCGCCAGCACTCTAATTCCATCTTCCCGCGTAAGCAGCTTCTTAATCTCAGCCGTAATCTGTATCGCAAGCTCACGAGTAGGTGTTACGATCAAACCCTGTACTTGAGACACGTCCGTTCTGATCTTATCTAGCATTGGCAGTACGAAAGCTAACGTTTTCCCCGTGCCCGTCTGCGCTTGGCTAATAACATCATGGCCTGCTGTTACAATCGGAATAGTTTCCTCCTGCACTGGCGTCGGCGTTACAATCCCCATCTCTTTCAGTATTGCAACCCGGCCCTCTGACACGCCTAAACTCAAAAAATCCGTCACCTGATTCACTCCATCCTATATTCCAAACCCTTGTTGGCTCCAAACCAAACCCATCAAACTTATCCGATTCTTTTGCCATTACCCTCTATCCTACCACATTCGAGCAGATGAAATGTAATGTTCGTCATATTCCAAGCATAAACAACTTTCGCCGCCCACTAGGATACCCACAAAAAGTTTATGTCGGAGGTTATCCAGCAATGGATACGGAGTGACTTATACACTGTGGATAACCACCTAAAAGACCAAAACCCGCTATAGCCTAAGAAGAAGGCCACGCGGGTTTCCCATCCACATACTTTCGATAAAGCTTCTACACAGGCTCTTTTAAGAAGGAATAAACAAGCTATTCCCGCAAAATTCGCAATCCTGCCGCTGTCCCGGAATGACTTTACTGCTCGACCCACAGCCGGAGCATGTAACCATCTTCGGAGCTGGCTGGGAGGAAGCTCCTGCTCCTGCCCTTGCCGCTGCCACCTGATCCGTCATAATGATTTGTTCTCTCGTCGCAGGTCCGCCCACTGGATTTGGATTTTCCTGCCCCTTTGCGGTGCGGTTACCCATAATAACGAGCTGAGCCGTCGGGTCCAATCTTGCATCCGTAAGCCTTCCAGAAACAATCATGTAACTAATATCCTGCGTAACATTTCGCGGTTTTTCCCCTGTTAGCTCTGCTATCCGGTCGATCGCATCAATCCCTTGAGCCGTTGTCAGGTGATAATACAGATTATACAGGTTCGCCATCTTTTTCTTTCTTCTTGCACCGACAATGTAGAAAATGATTGCTGGAACGCCAATAAGAATACCGAAAACGATAAGTAAAGCTACCACATCTGAAGTGGTTTCTGAAGCCAACATGACAATAAAAGCAATAAATGCATAGAACGTAATGAAGGCATGCCCGACTAGCATATAATCATTTGCTCTGAGATGATTATACTTATAATGAGTCACGAACCGAACTAGCAGCAGCACAATCCCCACCGGGAAAAATAAAACCATTCCTAGAAGAATAAATGCACCATGAATCTTGGGCTTGTCTATAGTCAATTGGATCCCTCTCTACTCTCTGATCATTTCAGTTGAATAAGCTGTTGATTTCTAGTTGATATGACATTCCTAATATCCCGAATTTGATCCCTGAGCTTCTCCGAGGCTTGAGCTTCCGAATCCTTGTCCGATGCTTTTACGAATGTGCTCACCTCACTCGCTAACTGCCTAGCCTGCTGAAGAAGGTTTTGCTCTGTCATTACTAGCGAAGGATGAGAGGCTGGATCACTGAACCGAACCTTTTCATCTAATTCCGCTATCTTTTTGACTAAGCCGTATTCTGCCTCATGCTTACAGCCCTCGAGCTGTTGCTTGATTGAGAGCAGCTCTGAACGCATAGCCGATACCCATTGGACCTGAGAAATGATTTTCTCGTCATCACTCTCCGCATTTCTATAATAGAGAGCCACCAACCCCGCTGCGATTCCCATAACCCCAAGAGCAATCACATGTAATAGTGAATAGGAGTAAGTAGATACATCTGCGGCTAGCGAAAATACAACTATAAAAATAACTACAGCAATGAAGTACAGACCGGCAATTGTCCCCAATGCGAGATACCCCGGTATTAATCTGCTAGCTCGATTACCATTCGAGAGATAATGAACCACGATTCCGTAAATAAAGGTTTCGGCCAAAATCAAAGTTCCGAGAGATATCCATGTATGACTTGTTCTTGCAAAAGGTAATCCGATTAAGAAAACGACTGCCAGTGTCACCAATAAAGCAAGAACATAAATGAAAGTTACAATACGCGCATAATCCCGTTGTTTATCCATTGTGCACCTCCTACTCTATCAACTTATTGCCGCATTCCAAGCAGAACTTCTGACCAGGCTTCACCTCATGCTGACACTGTCCACATTTTAGCGACACGCTAGTCCCACAATTCATACAGAACTTGCCCGCAGGATCTACCTGCTCTCCACAATTGCGGCAAGGGGTGCCACCAAAATGATGACCACACTTCGCACAGCTTGCGGCATCTTGGGCATTGTCCGCTCCGCATTTCTCGCAAGCATTGTTAGGATCACCGCAATGGAGACAGAACTTAGCGCCTACAGGAAACATCTTGCCACAAGCATTGCATTCCGACTCCGCTGCCTGGGTAGCTGTCGAAGCTGATTTGTAGCTATGACCACATGAAATGCAGAATTGCGCTTCCTGGGTGGTCACCGTCTGGCATTTCGGACAAGCCTTATTATTAATAGAAGGAGCTGTGTTCATTTGACTAGTCAATCCCGCCATCTGATTACCGACGGAGCCTCCAATACCGAAGCCCATACCTAAGCCGATTCCAGCACCCATCACATTTGCACTGCCACTACCTTCATTCCTTGCTGCCCCCTCAAGCGTGTCGAAGGTGCGCTCTTGCTGGTAAGTGTAACCGAGAATATCCATCTCCGCTTTCTTGGCGAGAGCTTCCTTCAGCCTCACAGTTGCTGGATCGTCATCCGGTACATTAATGGAATCAACAAAGAAATTCAGAATCCGAATCCCGTAGTCCAAGAAAACAGGCCCTATGCGTTCTTCGATATGCTTGGATATTTCTGAAATATAAGCATTGATCTCCAGAATGCTGATCTTCTTGAAAATCAGATAAGATGAGATCAGCTCCTTAATATTCATCATTAACACTCCGCGAAAATGCTTAATCATCGCTTCCTTATCAAACACCGGAAGTGTCCCAATTAATTTCAAAAGGAATTTACGTGAGTCTTCTATCTGTAAGCCGAACTGCCCGAAAGAGCGTACAGAAACGATAATTTGATATTTAGGATCCTGAAGCTGCAGCGGTGTAGATGTTCCCCATTTGACATCCAGGGAGCTAATTTTGTTGACATACCACACTTCCGCTGTAAAAGGAGAACGCCCGCCGAACGGCAAATTCACCACATTTTGTAATACCGGAATGTTCGCCGTGCTCAGTGTATGCCTACCCGCTCCGAATAAATCTAACGCTTTTCCACCTTTGAACAGAATCGCCTCTTGGGTTTCATTCACAATTAACTGTGTCCAGGTGCCCAATTCTGAATTGGGATATTTCCATGCGAACACGTCCGCAGGACCATCAAATTTAACAACTTCTACAATTGCCATGATGTTTCTTGCCCCTCTCTGTAGCTAAAGAGCCGAATAATCTCCTACCCTTTGACCAATTCATACAGGAATCAACATTTTTCGCTGTCTTCTCTTTATTCTACGTATAACAAAGTTTTCCTTTGAACCATCCCTCATATAGGCAAAAAGATTTCTGAAGCAACCAAGTATAAACAGCTGACGCCGTCCTTTCACGGCGTTCAACGTTTATGTCGGAGGTTATTCAGAAATGGATATGGTGAAACTTATACATTCTGAATAACGCAAAAACACCCGCAATCTCCTCTTTTCGAGAAGTTTGCAGGTATCTGCACGTATAAAGCGATCACCTTCGACCATCCTAGTGACAGGAGGTGAGATGAGCTATGGCTAAGGATGTACTATGCGAAGTGAATTCCTGCAAGTATTGGGCGCCAGGTAATGCATGCAATGCCTCTTCGATCTATGTCGTTAACAATCGCAACAAGCAAGCTTCCCAGTCGGAAGAAACAGATTGCAAAACGTTTGAATCGAAAATCTAAAGTATCCGCTAGCTAATAAGGCAAAGGCATCCGTCGGGGGTGCCTTTCGCTTTATACCTTTGTATTGTAGCCAACATTGAGAATTATTATCACTGATTAATTTTAAAGATATAAATTAGGTAGTAAGCGTAGCTATCGCAGGCCGACGTCAAAAGATTGTACCGAGCGATCAATGCTTCCGTTGGAATTCTGCAATCGCGGCGAAATGCTCTGGCAACTGCCCGTTCAACTGCTGATAAATGCCGAATAGCTCACGGTAAATTTCTGTGTTGTGCGAGTTTGGCTCTAACCTTTTTACGATTGGTGTCCACTGTTTAATGTGGCTCCAGTCATTGACTTCTCCTAATCCTTGCATGGCCAACACAGCAGCACCAAGCGCAGAAGCCTCCGTCACTCGAGGAACTAATACTTCCTGTCCCAGTATGTCTGCCAGCATCTGTAGCCACAGCGGCGATTTGGCGAACCCGCCCGATGCCCGAATCTCACGAGCCGGCCCTGCCAAGTCCACCAAAACCTCAGCAACTGACAAAATAGCTAACATAACACCCTCTAGTCCCGAGCGAACAAAATGCTCTTGCTTATGCCGCAGGTTAACGCCGAAATATGTGCCTCTCGCTTCTGCATTATAGATAGGTGCCCGTTCCCCAGTTAAAAAAGGTAAAAATAAAAGTCCACCCGCTCCTGGAGCAACCTTGGCGGCAGCCTCAAGTAGCTCTTCTACTGATTTTTGCCCTGCGAACAGGTATTCCCGAAGCCATTGGAGCACTAGCCCCCCGTTATTCGTAGCTCCTCCAATAATGTAGGATGAATCTGCCACATGGTAACAGAAAGTACGCTGCTGCTCATCGGTTAACGGTTTGTTTGCCATCATTCGTACGGCTGCACTTGTCCCGATAGTTACTGCTATTTCTCCAGCTCCGACTGCACCTACGCCTAGATTCGCTAACGCACCATCACTTGCCCCAAGAAAGAATGGAGTGCTGGTTTCCAGTCCCATCTGCTCCGCATAATGGGTAGCTATGCCTTGCAATCTATATGTACCTGCTTGCAATGTCGAGAGCTTAGTTTTGCCGATTCCGGCAATTGCTAATGCCTGCTCATCCCAATCCAGCTTATCCAGTGCCAATAAGCCGGTCGCCGAAGCTACGGAATGATCCACAACCCATTCGCCGAACAGCTGGTACAGAACATATTCCTTAACAGATACGAACTTATCCGCTTTCTCCCACACGTCAGGACGATTTTCCCTTAGCCATATCAGCTTAGGCAATGGTGACATGGGATGGATCGGAGTGCCTGTCCGACGATAGATAGCCATTCCCTCTAGCTGCTCACGAATACGCCGAGCCTCAAGCTCGCTTCTACTATCCGCCCATGTGATGCTCCTCGTAAGTGGTCGCCCGCCCGCATCCACTGCGATTAAAGAATGCATCGCAGAGCTTATTCCCACGCCAGCAATATCTCCACTATTTAGCCCACTTTGAACCAAGGCTCCCTTAACACTCTGTACAACTGCCTGCACAATGCTATCCGGCTCTTGCTCTGCCCATCCCGGCTGCTCCTGCAGCAAAGGATATTCCACAGAGGAGCTACCGAGACTAATTCCCTCCATGCTGAAAATAACACTCTTCGTACTCGTCGTCCCGATATCTATTCCAATAATTCCTCTGCTCGTACCCATAACTAGCCCACTTCCCGTCTGCCGTAACTTTTTATGCCTCAATATAGCCATTATACAAAATGTTTAATTCTCAAACCAACTGGTGGGGCTGAGAGATCTAAAGACATAGTTGGTGGAGTTCCGAGATGCGTGGGGTGCTGTAACCATAGATTTTATAGTTAATTCGTCGATTGCCCCATTTCGGGGTGCTGTAACCATACAATTTATAGCTATTGCGCCGAATCTCCCGGCTCAGACCGCTGTACTATTTATAGTTAATTCTCCGATTGGCCCATCTGGGGGTGCTGTAACCATACTATTTATGGCTAATGCGCTGAATCTCCAGGCTTGGGCCGCTGTAACCATACTATTTATAGTTAATTCTCCGATTGGCCCATCTGGGGACTGTAACCATACTATTTATGGCTAATCCGCTGAATCTCCCGACTTGGGGCGCTGTAACCATACTATTTATAGTTAATTCGCCGATTGGCCCATCTGGGGGTGCTGTAACCATACTATTTATGGCTAATGTGCTGAATCTCCAGGCTTGGCGCGCTGTAACCATACTATTTATAGTTAATTCTCCGATTGCCCATCTGGGGACTGTAACCATAAAATCATAGATAATGCTCGGACTGTGTTGGTTCGCATAGGTTCGCATAGGTTTGGATAGGTTCGGATTGGCCCGGTTAGTTGGTCTGTTTGGTGGTTTGGTGGGTTTGGTGGTTTGGTGGGTTTGGTGGGTTTGGTGGGTTTGGTGGGTTTGGTGGGTTGGTGGGTTTGGTGGGTTTGGTGGGTTTGGTGGGTTGGTGGGTTTGGTGGGTTTGGTGGGTTTGGTGGGTTTGGTGGGTTTGGTGGGTTGGTGGGTTTGGTGGGTTTGGTGGGTTGGGTCTTGTTGGTTGGGTCTGTCTTGTTGGTTGGGTCTGTCTTGTTGGTCGGGTCTGTTTTGTTGGTTGGGTCTGTTTTGTTGGTTGGGTCTGTTCAGTTAAGTCGCTTTAGTTGGCTCAATGGTTCCGGCTAGTTCAGCTCAGCACACCCCGGGCAACAAAAAAAAGGGAGAACAAGCGGAAATTCCCACCAGTTCTCCCCAACTCCATTAAGCTACACTCTCCGCGACGCCCAGCTGAAGCTGGTACATGGCAAAGTACTTGCCGCCTTGCTCCATTAGCTCATCGTGGTTGCCACGCTCGGTGATTTGACCACGGTCGAGCACCAGAATCTGATCCGCCGCACGTATCGTCGACAGCCTGTGGGCGATAACGAACGTTGTGCGCCCCCGCTTAAGTACATCGAGCGCGCCTTGGATAATCGCTTCTGTCTCTGTATCAATGCTAGCTGTCGCTTCATCTAGGATCAGAATCGCCGGATCGAACGCGAGCGCACGCGCGAACGAGATCAGCTGGCGCTGCCCTGCCGACAGCGTGCTCCCCTTCTCAATAACTGGCTCATCCAAGCCACCCGGAAGCTGCATGAACATATCGTAAGCTCCAACGTCGCGCAGTGCCTGCTCCACCTTTCCCCGGGAAATAGATGGATCGTCCAAGCTAACGTTCGTAGCTATCGTTCCCGTAAACAGGAACGGGTCCTGAAGCACGATACCCATATGCTGGCGCAGCTGCTGCTTCGGTATATCACTTATATTGAGGCCATCAATGGAAATGGCTCCTCTCTCAATATCATAAAACCGGAACAATAGGTTCAGGATTGAGCTTTTACCCGAACCGGTATGCCCAACTAGAGCAACGGTCTCGCCTTGCTTCGCATGGAAAGTAATGTTCTTAAGCACATCCTCGCCCGGCTTATAAGCGAACGAAACATCCTCAAAACTTACATTACCCTTGTAACGCGTCATCCGATTGTCAGAAACCTCGACTCCCGGCTCGTTGAGCAATGAGAACACCCGCTCCGCCGACACTCTAGCTACCTCCAGGTTGGACAGCTGATTCACTATCCCGACAATAGGACTCATCATCCTGTTCATATAGTCGATGAATGCATACAGAACCCCGACGGTAACCGCCGTCCCTAGCATATCTCCCGCGAACAACCAGATAACTGCGACGAACAGTGCGCTCCTCAGCACATTAACTAGATTATGCGAGGTAACAGAATTCAAAGTAAGCAGCTTAGTCTGATACTTAAAGTACTCGTCGTTCATCTCATGGAACTCAACCATCGTTTCCTTCTCTTTGCGGAACGCTTGGATGATCGGCATTCCTTGGATGGATTCGTTGATCATCCCGTTAATGTCACTAAGACGTGTTCGAATGACATGGTTGTACTTGGCCGCGAACTTCCGGTAAATGACAATCCATGCGTAAAGAATAGGAACGAACGGCAATGCGATCAACGCAAGCTTCGTATCCAGTAAGAACAAGGCACCAATAATGGCGGTAATATAAACAATCCCTGAGAAAAAATTAGCTAGAACGGAAACGTACAGCTCTCGAATAGCTTCCGTGTCATTCGTTACCCGGGCTACAACTTTACCTGCAGGTAAGTTATCGAAATACTGGACAGGTAAGCGTTGAATGTGCCGAAAGACGTCATTACGCATTTTGCGAACGATTCGGTTCGCCGACACCTGCAGCAGCAGCTTCTGCCAGTATGCAAGAACAGCTCCAATCAACAGCAAGCCGATATAGCTTATCGCCAGCATAAGGATACTACGAAATTCAGGCTTATAAAATTCATAAGTATCGCCCTTCGTCAGCTTAGCCGCGGGAAATAGCTGCTTGCTCCCATCTTCCCTCTCTACCGAAAATTGACCATTGTCGAATGTTCGCTTCCCTCTATTCGGAATACCGGGCGCATCGACGAAATAATACGATTTGCCTGATTGCAGAACACGAACCTCGCGTCCCTTTTCCTCTCCAGCCGACCAGTGGTCCTCTCTCTTGTACCATCCGTCCTTATAAGCGACGGCATACTTCTCATTCTGCTTCGTCTCATACCATGGCTTCTCAATGCCCATAATGTTAGTATCTATCATCCGCTTGGCTATGAAAGGACCCACTAGCTCAACACCTACTGCAAGCAAGAGCAGTACAAGCGCAAGTATAATTGGTTTTTTGTAATTCATTGCGTACTGTAATAACCGTTTGCTGTTACTCACCATAATTGCTGTCACCTACTTTTCTTCTCTTCCGATTAAGCTTCCACGACGGAAGCAAGCTGCTGTCTATCATACTGTTCCTTGTACCAGCCGCCGAGCTCTATAAGCTGCTCATGCGTGCCCTCTTCCGTTATGCGACCTTCGTCAAGAACGACGATCCAATCCGCATGCTGAACAGCTGTTAGCCTGTGCGTTGTAATAATCGTTGTTTTGCCAGCGCGCTCGGTGCGAATTCCTTCTAGAATTTCCGTTTCCGTCTTCGCATCTACTGCTGAGAGCGCATCATCAAGCATGAGAATTTCAGGATCAGCGATAACCGCCCTAGCGATACTAACCCGTTGCTTCTGCCCACCGGATAGCGCTACGCCCTTCTCTCCGACTAGCGTCTCCAAGCCTTCTGGCAGGAATGCCACATCTTTACGGAACGAGGCTAGCTCAAGCGCCTTGTTCAAGCGTGCTTCGTCCCCATTTTCATCCGTTGTTCCGAACCAGATGTTTTCTCGAATGGTTTTACTGAACAGAATCGGCTGCTGTGGAACGTAACCAATCCAGCCACGCAAGCGATTAAGCTCTAGCTCCGTTAACGGAACACCGCCTACCGTCAAGCTGCCCTTACCCATTGGATACTCACGCAATAGCTGCTTTAGTAACGTTGTTTTACCGCTTCCGGTTCTTCCAACGATACCGAGTGTTTGCCCTCTATGAAGAGATAACGAAATATCGATCAGATTATCAATTGTTGAGGAAGGATATCGGAAAGTAACCTGATCGAATGCGATTGATTCTGGAACGTCCAAGGCAACGGGATCTTCCGCATCCTTCACGTCCTCTTTGACCCCTAACGTCTCATTAATCCGGTCTAACGAAGCATTACCCCGTTGCATAATATTGATCAGTTCCCCAAGGGCGAACATAGGCCATATGAGCATTCCGAGGAACATGTTAAATGTAACCATCTCTCCTAGGGTGATGCTACCCTTAGACACAAGTACCGCGCCATAACATAGACCGATTAGATAGCTTAGGCCTACTAGGATTTTTAACGTTGGCTCGAATAAGGCGTCAATCTTAGCAACCGCGATATTTTTGGAGAAAACATTGTCTGTGGAATCGCTGAACCGCTTGCGGTCCGCCTCCTCTTGGACAAAAGCCCGTATGACACGGACACCCGATACTGACTCCAGCACCTGATCGTTTAATCCACCGAATGCATCCTGAGCCTTCATGAAACGGTCGTGAATTTTTTTGCCGTAATGCTGCATGAGCAAGGCCATAATGGGAAGTGGCAGTAAGGACGCCAGAGTAAGCTCCCAACTAATGAACCCCGCCATCATAACTAGAATTGTCAGCATGAACAACGTCGAATCAATAAGCGTCAATATACCAAAGCCTGCCGTAACAGACACCGCTCCTAGATCGTTCGTCGCCCGAGCCATCAAGTCTCCCGTTCGATTACGTTCGTAGAATGTTGGGTTCATTTTCAGCAGATGCCGCATAAGACGTGACCTCAGCAACCGCTCGAGTACAAATGCACCCCCGAACAGCTGATAGAGCCAAACATACGTCAGTCCATATGCAACGACGGTCAACCCTCCCCAGAATACGAGCAGCTCGGTCAGCTTACCCGGTGTCATTGTCTCCTGCTGGATCCCATCAATAGCTACTCCAATCAGCCTCGGTGGGATAATTTCCATAATCCCTACGATAATCAGAATGAAGACCGCGACAGAATATCGTTTCCAGTGCATCCGGAAAAACCAGCTTAATTTTCTAAGTACAGTAAACATATCTATGTGTTCACACCTCTCTATAATGAAGAACAAAAAAGGCATACCGCTGTAAGCGATACGCCCCAGAGGATGATTTAACCATCCTCTTCGCATGCAATTTCTGAATCCGGCCATAGACCGTACAGTTCTCGCATCCGATAAAAAAGGCGCACGATTACGTCACCGTAACCATGCGCCTTACCCCTGATAATCTAGAGATTTCTTCTTCTCTAGCCGTCAGCAGTTATTCGCGAGAGGGTTACGTCTATATCGAGCAGTTGATCCGCTAAACGGCACATTATTGCCGCCACTCTGGAATACGTTTCTCATGTCGGTAACCCTCCTTTCCGTTCATCAAAGTATATTTGTCACTTTACCATCGTGCCCCGAACACTGTCAACGGGTATTTGGAAAATTTGTTAATTCTTTTTTAGGAAATTGTTTCAAAATTTGTGTATGTTCCTTAAGAATACTTTGGAGAGACTATACATAGGAGGAGATAGCCCATATGATCATAGCCCAGAGCGAGGACCCTTTACTCCATAAGGCCATATTTCAGTTTATATTCCCTTTCTCGCTAGAAAAGAATTGCCAAGATCAGATGAGGGAAAGCCTGGTTACGGAGGAGTATGTCCCATTTCGTCTGGGTGACCGGGGTATGGAAAATCGATTCTATGGACCAAATAACCGTATATCCCATCGGGATATGGAGAGGTACTATTTACCGTTCACCAACCATGTCCTATTCCCTAACCGCGAGGATCCTGAAGCCTTTCGCAGATTGACCAAAGCTTTGAACATTAAAGCCACACTCCATTCCACGCAGCTTCATCTCGAGTTCACAGTGTATTCCGTCGACATTGTTCTGTGCCCCTTCAATACCGGCTTTTTAACGATACGTACGGAAATTAATCCGGATCAGAAAGTAGCCTATAGTCAAGCATTGGAATTCGGAGATCGGATGCGCCATCTTCAGGATACGAACAAGCTGGATCTCAACACTGTCATCGAGTGTAACGGCTGCTCCTACAACGAAGTTGAGGATTTTGTATTTCAAGTGGTGACTCCACGCGTGCTTGCGTTTATAGATCGTAGCCCTATGGAAGGTGCTCATTTCGAGAAGCTTCCCTTTTTTATGGATGAGAGGATGTTCGTTATTGGTTTCTGCTCATTACCAGAGGATTGCGATATTACCGTTCTGCACCGTTATCGTGCCGGACGCTTGGATGGAATAGATCTGCTGGGCAATGCAAGGGTGGGCGCGAGTCATATCCCTTACATGGAGCACTACTGCGACAAATTCGAATATGACCGCTGGGCACCGAACACCTATTATTTAACCGACGAAACCAACTTCATATGCCTTACCCGTGAGAAAAAAGAGAACTCTAACCGCTTAGCCAATCAAATGTACGGGGAGTACTACTATGGGCTGATGTTGAACCTGTTTCATCGAATCGTTCTGTTGAAGCTGTCCATTGCTTATTCCCAGGTTCAGCTAGAACGCAAACAGGAGCATACTCAGGATTTAATCCGCGATATTACTTGTTTTTCGGCCAAATATTACTTCGTAGAGATCGTTGCTCAAACGCAAGGTAGGGAGATTTTTCACCAGCTTCGCAACGTTTATGGTAACGACGAGCTGTTCGAAGATGTGAAGCAGACACTGAATGATTTGTACAAGTATCAAGAAACGAGAACCTCCAAGCAATCTAGCTATCTGCTTACCATTCTGACAATCTATACAGTCATAAGTGGCATTTACGGGATGAACCTCGTTATCGAGGATTTGGATGGCAGCTTCAATTGGTCGTTCCTTATGAAATACTCCGCCTACCAATGGATTGCTTTTGTCGTTACATTCTCTGGGCTGGCCGTCGCTTTCCTGCTTGTTATTGGCGTCCTATGGCAATGGGGTCGCGACTTTATTCGCAGGCATAACAAGAATTGATGGAACGAACGACCAAAGGCTTATCATCGGAGCTAGGGAATCTGCCCATTATTACTTTTTATTCTGATGCCAATACATCACAAAACAACCGCATTCCTATTCGGATTGCGGTTGCAACGTCGTGCACTCTTATTTTATACAACTAAAATTTCAGCCTTATTCCCACACCATTCGCAATGCTCTGGAGCCGTCCAGGCCGAGAAGGTCGTTGTTTCAAGACTTACCAGATCCGGTGCATCCTCGTGCTCATCTACGAATTTATCAATCGCAAGCTCAACATGCTCACGGCATACACAATACATGACTTTATTCCCTTCTAGCTCTATAGCTTAACGCTCTTCCGATTGTTCCACTTTTTCTGTTAGCTTGACCTCAAGCGTTTGTTTCTTCCCATCGCGATAATACGTTACCTTCATAGACTCGCCGATTTTCTTGGAGTTATACAAGTATTTACGAAGATCCATTGTGCTTTTGATAGGCTTGCCGTCCAGCGCTACAACGATGTCGTTGAACTGCAGTCCCGCTGCTAATGAAGGACCGACAGCTTCAAGCACAATTATACCACTTTTAATTCCGTCAGGAATTACTGGCGCTGCTACCTCGAATTCCCCGTCCTCTTCTTTACCTTTATTAGTCTCATCATTCGGATCATCATTTATTCCATCGTCTTTAGAGCTGTCCAAATATAAGCCCAAATCCATAGAGTACAAGCCCATGTAAGGTCTTGATACCTTGCCTTTTTCCATTAAGGATTTAAGGATAGGCATCGCATTATCAATCGGGATTGCAAAGCCAATGCCTTCTACGCCCGTATCCGCAACCTTCATGCTGTTGATCCCGACTAGCTTCCCATTGAGATCCACCAATGCTCCACCACTGTTGCCTTGATTGATAGCCGCATCGATCTGGATGACTTCCTGCTCCCAATCATAGATTCCATCCTGATTAAGGGATACAGCAATGATCCTCTTCTTATTAGATACGATCCCCTGCGTTAACGAATCCCCAAAGCCTAATGGATTGCCTACCGCAATAACCATTTCGCCATCACGAAGCTTACTAGAATTGCCGATGTCAACAACCGTATCAATCCCCTTACCGTCCACCTGCAATACCGCAAGATCAGTTACGACGTCTTTGCCAATAATCGTAGCAGCTTTCCTATCCCCATTAATAAGGACAGCTTGAACGACTGCTGCATCATCAATGACATGAGCATTCGTAATTATGTAAGCTTTACCGTCCGTTTTCTGAAAAATAACACCAGAGCCTAAGTTTGCATTATTCATGATCTCGCCATCATCAGGATTATCGCCTAAATCTTGCTCCGCCATTGCTTGGTTGGTTAGGTTGACTATGCTGACAACCGCCGGACGAACCTTCTCAGACGCCGAAATAATTCTTTCTGAGGTTTCAACGAGCGCCTGACCCCCTGTCAGAGCTGGTCTCGCCTCACTACCTCTCTCTCCTCCGCCTCCGTTGATGGCAACGAACAAGAGAACGACCAGTAATGAGCTCGCAACCGAGGATATGAATGCAATACGAAATGTGGAGCTTTGGCCCCTTCTTGCAAAAGGCCGAGAGTTATTACGCTTCCCCGTGCGTATACGTCTCTTAACCCGTGTGGAGTAAAAATCATCATCGAACAAGCCCATGGTCATGCACCATCCTTCTAAATAGGGGTCAGTCCCTACTCCTCGCCGCTGCGGGTCTTCCTCTTACTCATATTGTCTAGTTATTCATCTTATATACTTTGATTTTAATTAATAGGAATGTTTATTCGAAATTTGACTAGAATAGTAATAGATCGAGAGAGTAAGCCGCTAGATACCCTTCAGTCTACTTGCACGATTGAATCAAAGCGATCAGATGAGTATATAAACGTATGTAGAAATTATAACCCGTCTGTTCGTGCAAGCAAAAGTGAATTCCCCTCATAAACCACAGGTAAAGAAAGGAAGATTACCCAAATGAAATCAACGGCGTATGGATGGCATTTTCTTGAATTAGCATCGCAAGTATCTGATATGAAAAACGATCACTACAGGCAACTGCTTGCTATAAGTACAATAATTGAGCTTTTAGTTGATAAAGGGATTTTGTCCCAGGAAGAAATTAAAGAGAAAGCTTTGCAGATGGAAGCCGAGCTTGATAGGCAGCTTCTGTTATAAATCTCTAATCTTTCTTATTATTATACTTCGGCAAACAGCCCTGATTACTTAATAATATCCCAAGCAGTTGGTCGATCATGATAAGTATCGCATAAGGCGAATTCATCCTTGCGGTAGAAGTTTCCGTTGTCTTCTAATACTGTATTCACAGTTAGTTTGGCTAAATCCATAAGATTATGCTCTTGGCTCAAATGTGCCAAATAAACTCTGCGTAAGCTGCCCGTAAGCAAGCTACATAATGCTTCTCCAGCCGCTTCATTCGATAGATGGCCTGTATCCCCCAAGATGCGCCGCTTAATATTCCATGGATACCGGCCCATTCTGAGCATGTTAACATCATGATTGGACTCCAGCACCATCACATCGGAATTTTGCAGCTGACGCATGACCTTGTCGCTCACATAGCCAAGATCCGTAGCCAAGCTGAGCTTACCTCCATCCGCCTGAAAGCAGTAGCCAACCGGCTCGATCGCATCGTGAGAGATCGCATAGGATTCAATTCTTAAATCAGCAATTTCCATTACACTGTCCGATGGTAAAATGTTGCACTGGTCTTCCGGTATTTCACCAATTGTCCTCTTCATAGCTCCCCAGGTTTTCTCGTTGGCATAGACGGCAAGCTTATGCTTGCGCGCGAAAGCACCGAGCCCTTTAATATGATCGGAATGCTCATGAGTAACGAATATCGCATCCAGATCTTGAGCTGAAATCTCTCTTTCACTTAATAACTCTTCTATTTTTTTGCCGCTAAAGCCGACATCAACAAGTACCGTAGCCAAGTCCGTGGACACAACAGTTGCATTACCTGTTGATCCGCTGGATAGAACTGTGAATCGAAGTCCCATGATAGCTTCCTATTCCTCTCCCAAACGATGATTCGATAGCTTAGGCACATTATTCGTATTGATTCAGTTGAATTCGCCTAAGAATTAGCGAGGGCATCGCCTTTCTCTGTCGTGACTTCAGCGCTGATGGCATTTACATAGTAAACTTCTTCGCCATTTTCCAGCAAAACCCTCCAAGAAGGCACGGAAACTTGCACTTCCGGTTCATCAAATATTTTTTCCCCGTGATAACCCAGACGAATTTCCTTGATGACCGATCCTACTGGTAAATTTCTCTCGATAACGGTTGCCAAAGCCTTAGTTGCAGGAAGCACCTGCTGATCCTTAACACCAGTCGAAGGTTTAATTTGAATAATATCCTGTGCATAGGCTCTTATTTTCTGCTCGCTATAGAATAGATTCAGATGAATGTCGAATATCGGCCATTTCCCCTCCATCCGGTTAAAGACGAAGTATACTCCTTCTCGGCTTCCAGCAGGATCAAATTTGTAGCTGCTCAGCTCAGGGATAATACCGCCCAGGGCATTAACAAGCTCGTCCTCAAAATAGACGATTCTTGTTTCTGGCGTTGGGACTATCGGTATTCGATCATCAGCATCCTTCCCGAAGTGATGTTTGATGGAATACGTTATTTCCCGCATGAACGGCGTCTCTGTAGGAATCTTAGCATTGTCATCTATTTTAATATTTCTTTCTCGCATGCTTTGTAAGGTTTCGGAGGGAAGGGATGTCCAGTCAACCGCCGTGTTTAATCTCTCTCGGTACTCGGTCCATAGCTGATAACCTAGAACAACATTCAGCATAAGAAAGGAAAATATCAATACGCTTTTGGCTCGTCTCCAGTCCATCCCTAGCCTCCTCTCGTTCTACCCATCTCATCGTGTACAAAGACCGTTATTTTAACATCACTGGTGTGGATTCTGTCAAAATAACTACCTCGCCGCTTACAAGCCTCACTGCCCATACGGGGCTCAGGACTACCGATTGCTCCCCTATAGTTGGTTTGTATGCTGGAAACAACGCTTCAATATTTTTGCCGGTTGGATCCATTTGGTTCAGTAACTCCCGTAAGGGCTTGCCGCCGGGAAGCTGCCTACTGTGCTTGTTCGTAACTTCGCTACCTAGAATAAGCAAGGAACGATTATAAGATGACACAAGCCCCTGCTGAAGGGTCAGCTGCATATATCCGAAGTTCATGGAGCTGCTCGACACAATAGGGACTTCCCGGTAATATTGCTGGAACCGAATAATCGCGTTACCGGATTCAGGCTCTACTTCCTTGACGAGCTTATGCTGACCATTCCAGCCGCCATGCTCATTCACGAAGTTAATAGCAGACATCACATTATCAATCATATTGTTATCGTCACCTGAGGTTGGAGCCGTGGGATCCGTGTAGAATAGCCAAGTCCCGTCCTGATCGATCTTGAGACCCTTCTTATTATCGGTATAATACAAGGGCCCCGTCTTATCCCGAATAATTCTTGTACTGCTAGGATCGAAAAACAAATTATCCTGCATTTGATCCGGAGTATATCGAGTAAACGGAACCTCCATCTCCATCAGTCGAGTAATCGGCTTATCAGGAATGTATATATTTCCATCCTCTGAAGTATAGGGATCCCAGAACTGGCCGAAGCCAACATAGCCTTCAACATCTCCAACTGTCAAATCCGCTCGCTGCGATTCATAGACATAACGCCCATCCGCACTGAAGAAGAAGGTTCGTACTTCTTCACGACCCTTACTTGTATATATCCAGATTCGATCAATAGAGTCTCTGGAGAATAAGAAATCTCCATCAATTCTAAATACTCGCTGCAGGAGCTCGAAGGGTATCGGGCGCCCAAATCTTAGCTCAACCCCCAGATCCTCCTGCCTGATTTTGTCCCAATCAATTGCATTCAAGGACTCCCGCTTCATGCCTTTGAACGTACGGAGCTGCAGCTTTGTGAGGATTAGCTCGTAAAATCGCTGCGCGCCTGGATAGAACACAGTATGCTTGTCATTCCCCATATGAAGAACGAGCTGCTCTGGGAAGATAAGATTTTCAAGCTTCTCCCCCTTACCCAAAGGCTCTGTCTTTACATAGCTCAGCTCCGTATTTACCCTCGCTTCCAGATAAGGCTTACTGTAAGCAAGAAAGTAACTTTGCACGAGACTAAGCACCACAAGCAAGAAGAGTAGACCTGACTTTCCTTTCTCTATCATGCGGTCTCACTTCCTTCCGGCACAATCGGCAGCAGCACCGTAACGACAGTTCCGACATTCGATTCGGAATCCAATGATATAGAGCCGCCATGTGCCCGAACGATTTCCCGGGCAATCGATAAGCCCAGCCCTGTTCCGCCCATATTTCTCGATCGTGCCTTATCCACACGGTAGAATCTTTCAAAAATACGATTTAAGTCCTTCTTGGGAATACCAATTCCCGTATCTTTAATGGCAATCGCCAGTTGTCCAGCATTATTGTCCTTGGCTGAAATGTCAATTGAGCCTCCGTCAAGCGTATACTTGATCGCATTAGAGACTAGGTTGTCCAGCACCTGGTCAATTCCGTCCCGGTCCAGCAACGCTGTCTGAAGCTGCTTCTCTACTTTAACGGATACTGTAATGGCCTTCTGCCGCAATTGGAATGAGAATCGGTCAACGACTTCCTCCAGCATTTCTGTCAGATCCGTCTTCTGCCTACGAAGCTGATTGCGTCTTGAATCAAATCGAGACAAGTGAAGAAGATCCGTTACCAGTCGAATCATCCGCTCCGTCTCGCTACGAATAACGCCTACAAATCGGTCAGCTAGTGGCGGCTCATCAAGCGCCCCATCATCCAATGCTTCGGCGTAGCTCTTAATCGTCGTTAGCGGAGTCCTCAGCTCATGTGAGACATTGGCAACGAACTCTCGTCTGGACTGCTCCAATTTCTCCATCTCCGTGACATCCTGTAGCACCGCGATTGCACCTGCTACCCCTTTGTCCCGGCTACGAATTGGTGTGAGTGTTACCCGGAACACCAGATCCTCTTCCTGATCATCAAGCATCCGATTAAGCAGCAGAGAGGATTCTTGACCCTTGAGCGTACTCGCGATTGGGTCCTTATCAATTTCAAGAGCCTCAGATAACGTCATTCCGTCCTTAGGCTCCGTGAAGCCCAGCATTTCTCTTGCTCTCCGATTCGTGACGATAACTCGTCCCAGTTCATCCGTAGCTAAGACGCCATCGCTCATATTGGATAGAATAGACGCCAGCTTCTCTTTCTCTTCCTCATTGATGGACAGAGCATCGCTGAGACGATCTGTCATATCATTAAAGGCAACGCTAAGCTGTCCAATCTCATCCTGCCCGAATACCGGAACTCGTTCATCGAAGCGCCCCTCAGCTACTGCAGACGCCTGTCGTGTAAGTGCTTTGATCGGTGAAGTAATCGTCCCTGCAAGTAGTACACCTAGAATAGCCGTAAGTCCAAGAGCAATTAAGGTTGCGGACACGAAAGTCCGGTTAATTCCCTCCATCGTCTTGTACAGCTCTTTCATCGAGGCTACGATGTAGATCGCACCTACGATCTTCCCGTTACTAAAGATAGGTTTGACAATGACTTTGCTTCGCGTGTTATCTTCCTCAATAATTTCTTCCTCATTGTCCCTTACACCCTGTAGCGCACGGCTGACCAGCAACGAAGTATTTTTACGTCCAATATTCGATTGCTGAGAGGCCTTAGCAGTAGAGGTAGCTAGCACCCTTCCGCTAGCATCAAGCACCTGAATTTCAGCGCCACTATTGGAGAAAAAGGTGCTTACAAGAGCGCTAAGCGTTGCACTCGTGCCCGCTTGGGAATCGGCATCTTTAGCATCTTTATTATCTGAGGATAATAGGGTCGTCAGCAGATTGGCTTGTACATTCAAGTTAGTGGTGAAGGAATTGATTAAGGAATTTTTCATCGTGCTGATGAAGTACACCCCGATCAATTGAACCGCGATCAGGATGAGCAGCAGCACCATCATAATAAGCTTAATCTGAATGCTGCGGAACATGCTGATGCCTCTCATCCGTAATGACCGCCAGTCATCTTCGGATTGCGTACCAAATAACCAAGTCCGCGTCTAGTCATAATAATCTCTGGGCGGCTAGGATCATCCTCTAGCTTCTCCCGCAGACGACGAATGGTCACATCCACCGTGCGCACATCCCCGAAATATTCGAAGCCCCATACTGCCTGTAGCAGATGCTCGCGAGTCATAACCTTCCCGCTGTTCTTAGCTAGATAATGAACCAATTCAAATTCTCGATGGGTTAGATCGAGAGGCTGATTATTCTTATAGACCACATACATATCTGTATCAATGAATAGATTAAACAGCTTCAGGCCTTGGCGTTCCGCTTCCGGCTGAACATCCTCATCCGTTCTAGAAGCTTCCACCTTACGCTGACGCCGTAAGTGTGCCTTAACACGAGCAAGCAGCTCGCGTGTACCGAACGGCTTCGTTACATAATCGTCGGCTCCGAGCTCTAGCCCGAGCACCTTATCGATTTCGTTGTCCTTTGCCGTCAGCATGATAATGGGGGTTGAAAGACGCGTACGCACCTCACGACACACATCCATACCATCCTTAATGGGAAGCATTAAATCGAGCAGAATTAAATCCGGCTCCTCTTCGAAAGCAAGCCGCACCGCCGCTTCTCCATCAAAGGCGCAAACGACCTCATAGCCTTCTTTTTCAAGATTAAATTTCAAAATATCTGCAATCGGCCGCTCATCATCTACGACCAGAATTTTACCTAACATATGCGTCACCGCCTCCCGCTTCTCGGAAGCTAATCTACTGCTATCTTACCATAATGCGAGCAAGACCCCAATGGCGTTTCGTGGTAGTTATTGCACTGTTCTCACAAGATTATCTTAGGATAGAAAAAAGGCCTTCCCAGGTCCAGTGAAGACGACTGAGAAAGCCTCTATATCCTTACAAATATGTCCTTAAAATATATCCCTATAAATAGCTCGTTGGATTTTTAAGCTTATTGTTCAAATAAACTTCGAAATGAAGATGAGTGCCGGTGGAATGCCCAGTGCTACCCATAATCCCGATCACATCGCCCTTCTGAACGATCTGACCTTTCTTAACACTGACGCTCTTCATATGACCGTAGGTGGTTTTGAATCCATTTTTATGGTTAATAATTACTGCATTACCTAATCCACCTGACTTATAACCAGCGAACTCAATAACACCTTCATCAGCAGCAAGGATATTGCTCTTGCCGATTATATCTATTCCCTTATGCATCCGGCCCCATCTGGTGCCTTGATAGCTAGTAATCCGTGCTCCCATAACAGGCCAAGAGAATTTACCCGAGCCTTCGCCGCGAATAACCTTAGTACCTTTAAGAATAATTGTGGCAGTAGGAGCCTGAAGAATCGTCTGAGAAACCTGCTCTTCCTCAATGAGAGAACCATTTCGCTTAAGTAAGCGGTAAGTTACCTGCTGCTTACCCTTGGTGCCTTCTTTAAGAACCTTTTGCTGACCTAGCTTCATTGAATCGCTTTTCTGATATTCGATTGGCGGCTCTATATCTTCAATCTCTGTTACTTCTTCTTCCGAATTTACACTTAAGAGAGGCGGTTCATCTACTGAGAGGTCCAGCACATCTCCAATTTTAATCATATCACCCTTGATCCACTTGTTGTTGCTAAGAATGAGCTCTTCGGTAACATCCATCTTAGCCGCGATACAGCCTAAGCAATCGCCCTTCTGGACTGTATATTTCCTTGGAACGGGTTCACCCTCTGTAAGCTTGCGAAACAGCTCATCCGGATCTGATAGCTGCGAGGCTTCAATATCCGCGGGAATCGTCTTAACCTGTTCCACAAAGCTCACTGAAGTTACTGTTCGTTGCGGTTTCACATCCGCCGCATTCGTTGCCGATGAGGTTGCCTTCACCGATAACGATGTTACTTCTGGTGCGGCTTTCTTAACGGTTAGCTTCGCTGGCACATATTTATTTTTCACCCGTTGTAGAATGGCCTTCGCTGTTTTCTCATCGCGAACGATTCCTACCTCTTCACCATCAATGACTAGCTTCACACCGATCGGATGGGTAAGCAGCATTTCAGATAAACGAGTGAGTGTCGCATCGTCATCCGTCTTTTTCTTGTAAGCCCTTTCAAGCGTGTAGGTGACCTGATTCTCATTAAGGACTGAGCGTACAGGGGTGTCTGCTTTCTCTAGCTCGGCAGCTTTAGCTACTAGCAGCTCGTCGACCTTCTGTTGACTACTGATCTCTCCTACAGGCTTCCCATCAAGTAAAACACTATAATAGTCAACACTGTGGGCTTGTACATATTTATACCCTCCGACTCCTATCGCGACTAATGCGATGATCCCGCATGCAGTCAAGATAAGCGGCTGGCGATAATTGCGAAGTCTATTGCTACGAATGGGCTGCGTCGAATTACTGGTAGTGGTCATACCTTTCAATTGCTTGAACCGAACATGCCGGAAGCTTTGCCGTGCTGCGGCTATCATTTCCCGGATTCGATCCATTCCCCTGAAATCGGCCATGATCTTCTCCTTTTCCCTTGCATTCGATGTTCTATTTCCCCGGTTTTGACATATGCATGTATTTCACTTTAGCATACGGCAGATAATTCTATCAACCATTTGACCTCATTAGAATTATGAAAAATGGAAACAACCACCGGTTATATGAACCGGTGGTCGCTAGATTATGAGCCGTATATTACTCTGGTAAGGCTTCGGTATCGGTTTTTTTGCTACCTTGGAGGAGCTCCATCATTTGAGAATATTCAGAATCGGTTAACGTTGACTTCAGCATACTCTCCATCTGTGTAAGCTCTCCAGCCGTTAGTCCACCCTTCAATGAATCGGAGAGCTGCTTCAGCTGCTCTGGATTTAACTTGGATACAACCAACGCATACAGCGACTGTCTCTCTTCGTCAGAAAGCTGGTTTGCAATCTCCCCACTATTAAAAACAGGCTTCGAGCCAACCTCTCCACCAGCGTCTGGACTTGCCCCGTCTTCAGGCTCGACCGCCGCGTTATGATCAGGTATATTTCCAAAATGACCCTTATCAGTCTCATTGCTTACGTGATTATCCGTCGGTTGATCGGTGGTCGGCGAGCTTGGTGAAGCATTCTCCTCTTGAACGCTCTTGTCAGTTGGTGTCTTGCTTACTGAGGCTTCAGCCTTCGGGGGCTTCTGTGCTCCCCATAACGTTCCCCATACCCCAGATAAAGCGAATGGCTGCGTTTCTATCGGCAAATCTAATTGCTTGACTATAGTTTCCACATAACTATTCACAATATAACCCGTTGTCCAAATACACAAGAAGCTGAGCAGCAAAGCTGTCGCTCCCATCCTGATGACCCAGCTTACCCACTTAAACATTCCTATACCCTCCTGCTAAAAGGTTTTCATAGGTTTAGTATGGGCAAACCTCCCTTTAATCATTCATATAAATGCCATTGCTAATTGCAAAAAACACCCCTATTCCTTTCTAAGAGCTTCCTTCATAGAGGAAACACCTAGATTGGAATGAGGGATGTTAGTTGATCATTGATAAATCTCTAAGCTGCTACTTCCTCTTTGGCAGATTTAGCGAGCTGACGTTGCTTGCGAGAACGTTTGAAATAAAGCATTTCATAGATGACAGGAACAACAACAAGTGTGAGAATAGTAGAGCTCGTTAGCCCACCAATTACGACTATCGCAAGTCCACTGGAAATAATGCTTCCCCCACCAAGACCAATAGCTAGTGGCATTAAGGCACAGATTGTGGCAATAGCTGTCATCAGAATGGGGCGTAGCCTCGTTCCACCCGCTTCGATTAATGCCTCTCGGATCGTAAGACCATGTTCGATCTGCTGCTGCACACGCTCTATTAGCACGATTGCATTCGTAACTACGATACCAATCAGCATCAGGAATCCTATCATACTTGAGACGGATACCGGCTCACCCACTGCAATAATTCCGACTAAACCGCCTATTAAAGCGAAGGGCAGAGAGAATAGAACAGCAAGTGGTGCTCTACCTTCACGGAACGCAATGACCATTACGATGTAAACCATTCCAATGGCAATTAGCATAGCCATCAGCATATCGCTTATCATCTGCTGAACATCCGCATCACTGCCGCCCATGGAGTAGGAAACTCCTGTTGGCAGAGAAAGCTCATCTAGTGCTTTAGTTAGCTCCTGATTAACTTTGCTTACATTTTTGTCCGTAATTAATGCTGAAACAGTCGCATACTCTGAGCCATTCTTGAGCTGTAAGGTGCTAGGAAGCTGTGCCTCTTTTACTTCCGCTATATCTTTAACCTGAATATCTGTTCCTACTGGAGTATGCAGCGTCAGCTTACTAATATCTTCTATAGAAGCGATAGAAACCCCATTCAACGATAGATAAAGATCGCTTGCTTGTGTACCGTCACCAATCCTACCTGCATTCATCTCCGTAAGGAACGGCCGCAAAATCATAGACGCTTGTGCTGCTGAGAGACCGTATTTGGACGCATCCTTCTGACGAACCTCAATCGCGATACCCTTCGTACCATCCTGCAGATTATTATTTACTTTATCGGTTCCTTTAAGGCTCCTGACCGTTTCGGTTATTTGCTCCGTTGCAGTACGGATGTCTTTAGCCGAAGGGCCTGTTACGGAAATATCAATGCTGCCTCCGCCACCCATGTCGTCTTTAACTAAGCTAAACTCCATACCTTTTGGTACTTTAACCTTTGGACTTATTTCATCTATAAACTCATCCAGGTCAGCATTTGGACGAAGTCCGATGAACCATTCCGCCCCGTTTGATTGTCCTCTGCTCGTCATTCCTCCACCAATCGTAACATTCGTATTCGCAACATCCTTATGTCCACGAATAACGATATCCAAGCGTTCGGCTTCCTTCTTCACTGCATCAAGACTCGCACCTTTAGCCATCGTAAGATTGGCAAACATATATTTATAATCTGATTGAGGAAGTAATACTGCTCCTACTTTGCCAGCAAACATCGGAACTAGACTTCCAACGAATAACAACAATGCAACGATAATAACAATAGCTTTATGACCAAGCGACCAACGAAGCACTTTCTTGTAGCCCCGGCTCATCGCAGATTCTTTCGTTTCCTTCAGCTTCATATTTTTCATTAACGCCCAAGCCATTAAAGGCACAACCGTTAACGCTACTAGAAGGGACGAGATGAGCGCAAAGCCGACAGTCAGAGCGAATGGCCGGAAGAATCCACCAATCATACCCTGTAGCAATCCTAATGGTGCGAATACGGCTACCGTTGTGAGAGTGGAAGAGGTAATAGCCCTGCCAACCTCTGCTGTTCCCGATAGGATGAGCTCCTTGCTAATCTTCTCTCCTTTCATACGGCGCACGATATTCTCGATAACGACAATGCTATCATCTACAACCCTACCGGTTGCCACTGCTAATCCACCAAGCGTCATAATATTCAACGTCACGTCCGTAAAATACTTCAAGCAAATCATCGCAATGAGCATAGATAGTGGAATGGACACGATAGCGATTAAAGTGGCACGGAAATTCCTTAAAAAGAACAAAATGAGTATCGAAGCGAACAACGCTCCTAATGCGCCCTCTCGTGCGAGTGTATTTACGGATTCCTTCACGTCACTGGCTCTGTTGTACATAACTAACGATTTTATCTTACCGGTTTTTTCAGCGTCCTCATAAACTTTAAGTACTTTATCTGATACTTCCACAGTGTTCGCATTTCCGGACTTTACAATGTTTAAGGTGATGCTCGGCTCCGCGTTCGTTATGCTGATTACATCAAGATCCTTACCTTTCTCCACTTGCGCGATATCGGTTAGCTTGACATTGCCATCCTGAGTGAGGCTCCACTCCTTCAATTGCTCAATGGAGCTTAAATCACCTTGAACGAAAACAGGAAGCTTATTATCCTTAATCGTGGCTTCTCCAAGCGGCACGCTTAGGTTATTTGCTTGTAAAGCTCCCAATACCTGTTCGTACGTAATACCCTTCTCGGCCATCTTCGATGCATCTAAGCGAATATACACGCCGTCATCCTTAAGCCCAGTTACCTTGACTTCGTTAACACCTTCTAGCGCTTGTAAATCGGGAACAATCGAGTTTTTTACGATATTATTCAGTTCGTCCTGCGATACCCCAGCGCTGGCTGCCACCGTTGTATACATAATAGGCTGATTTGTTGTGGAGAAATAGAGAACCTCCGGCTTCTGAGCACCCTCTGGAAGCTGAGCGTCTCCTATGACCTGTTTCACCAGCTCTTGTTTCTTCTTCATATCTTCGCTTCCGTTAAACTCCAGCTGCACCATCGAGATGCTATTAGCTGATTGGGAAGTGACGTTCTTTACTCCATCAACATTCTTCAGTACCTTCTCAAGCGGTGAAGTCACTTGATTCAATACCTCATTCGGCGCCGCACCTGGATAGACTGCCGTTACGATAATGCCAGGAAACGTAACCTCTGGCATTTGCTCCTGTTTGAATTGCGTAGCAGAATAAATACCGCCCACCGCTATTAAAATAACTAATAGTACAACAGCAACAGAATTCCTCAGGGAAAAATTCGTAAAAAACTTCATTAGTACTCTCTCCACTTCTCTATTTTAATTTTTCTTATGTTCGCGCGTCATCGACTGACGAGGTTCTGGATTTATTGTAATTTGTTCCCACACTCAAAAAAATGGTCTAAGGAACGTGTTTGTTCCTAGACCTTAGGCGGATGCTGGTTAAGCCCTGCGATTGTTGCTACATATGACGTAACAAACCCAGCAAATCTTATTTGATCAAAATCTAATGGTTTTATTTTGTAATGAACTCTAAACACCCTAATCCCTGCAAAGTAGCCCCATTCCCCGCTAAATGTACCTCAATAACACCACTGGAGTTAGTTAGATCAAAAAAAGATGTCATTTTATCGGTAATAAGCACGATACTGTTCGTTAGCTAATACACATCGTGTCTTCCAGGCGGGATGTAGTAGTTGGTGAGTGCACGAGATGCAGTTGGTGGCTGTGGGCGAACTCAGGATGCTGACTGGTGGTGGTGTGTGGTATTCGGGATGCTAGTTGGTGACAGTGTGCAGTACTCGGAATGTGGTTGGTGGTGGTGTGTGGTATTTGGGATGCAGTTGGTGGCAGTGTGCAGTACTCGGAATGTGGTTGGTGGTGGGCTGTTCTACTTTTTCTGGCATACCAAAAAGCCGTTCAGCGGAATGTTAGCATCCGCCAAACGGCTTTCGACTTATATAGGATTAAGCTTGATAGATAGGAACTACTTGATTCGTTTGCTCACGGTTACGGCCAACGGAGAAGATCGCGATCGGAATACCCGTAAGCTCTGTTACACGCTCAACGAATTTACGAGTCGCTTCTGGCAAATCGCTTAAAGTCTTAGCGTTTGAAATATCCTCGCTCCAGCCTGGCAGCTCCTCGTATACCGCTTCGCATTCTTCAAGCAGCTTAAGGTTAGCAGGATAGTGCTCCATCAGCTCGCCGCGGAATTTATAAGCCGTACAAATCTTAACTGTCTCAAGTCCAGTAAGCACATCCAGAGAGTTAAGTGACAGACCTGTAATTCCACTTACACGACGTGCATGTCTAACAACAACAGTATCAAACCAGCCCACACGACGTGGACGGCCAGTAACTGTACCATACTCATGTCCCTTGTCGCGGATCCATTGTCCAAGCTCATTGTTCAATTCAGTTGGGAAAGGTCCGTCCCCTACACGAGTTGTGTAAGCCTTAGCCACACCGATTACTTCTTTAATCTTCGAAGGACCAACGCCCGAGCCGATGCACACGCCACCTGCAGAAGGGTTAGAGCTCGTTACGTATGGATAAGTACCCTGATCGATGTCCAACATAACGCCTTGAGCACCTTCGAACAATACTTTCTTGCCCGCATCGATAGCATCGTTAAGAATAACCGAAGTATCGGTTACGAAAGGACGAAGCAATTCAGCAAGCGCCAAGTAATCCTTAATGATGCTTTCAGCATCAAGTGGCTCACCGTTGTACATCTGAATAATAACTTGGTTCTTATCTTCGATTATGCTGCGTGCTTTTTCTGCGAATGATTCAGGAATCATTAGATCCGCGATACGAATACCGTTACGTGCAGCTTTGTCCATATAACAAGGGCCAATCCCTTTACGGGTTGTGCCGATTTTATTGTCAGCCTTACGGTCTTCCTCTAAAGCGTCGAGCACAAGGTGATATGGCATAATAACGTGAGCACGATCACTGATTTTCAGATTATCCGTTGAAAATCCATTGTCGCGTATATATTGAATTTCCTCCACCAAAGCTCCCGGATTAATAACCATTCCGTTCCCAATGACGCACAATTTATTCTGGTTAAATATACCGGAAGGTACCATTGTTAATTTGTACTTTTTATTCTCTATGAGGATAGTATGTCCGGCGTTATTACCGCCTTGATACCGAGCAACAACATCTGCCTTCTCGGCTAGAAAATCTGTAATCTTACCTTTGCCTTCGTCTCCCCATTGCGTACCTACAACAACGACTGTTGACAATACAATCCCTCCATCCGGAGTGTCTTCACACCGGCATGATAATGCCACCCGAAATCGCGAACGAGGCGATCAGGCAGCATGATAAGTGTAGCAACTACGACTTTGGAAGTCAACGGAAAAACGAACAATGCCGCGACTGCCTAATTAATTGTTCGGAATTCAGTCTAACTTTTAGCCCAATAACCAGCGTCTGACTAGGAAGCCTCATGAGATCGATCAAGGCTAACGAATTTATTATAATTTTTCAAAAATACAAGCTCAACGGTGCCGACGGGACCATTACGTTGCTTGGCAATGATAATCTCAATAATGTTTTTCTTCTCGGACTCTTTGTCGTAATAATCATCACGATATAAGAATGCAACGATATCGGCATCTTGCTCAATCGATCCCGATTCCCGAAGATCTGACATCATTGGGCGCTTGTCTTGCCGTTGCTCTACTCCCCGCGATAGCTGTGACAGGGCAATAACAGGAACCTCTAACTCACGCGCGATTTGCTTCAGCGTACGAGAAATCTCAGATACTTCCTGCTGACGATTCTCGCCGGCTTTGCCCCGCCCTT
The DNA here is from genome assembly GCF_004295585.1 of Cohnella abietis. Taxonomy (NCBI): domain Bacteria; kingdom Bacillati; phylum Bacillota; class Bacilli; order Caryophanales; family Paenibacillaceae; genus Cohnella; species Cohnella abietis. Next base: position 7,030,024 of record NZ_AP019400.1, read on the forward strand.
GAATAAGCTGAAGGTAATCGATAAGAATCATACCGAGGCCCTTCTCCTTCTTGAGTCGGCGACATTTTGCCCGAATGTCTGATACCGTAATACCTGGTGTATCATCGATGTAAATCTGAGCCTCGGACAAAGCACCAATCGCCATAGATAGCTTTTCCCAATCATCGCCTTCTAGATGCCCCGTTCTCATGCGTGTTGCGTCCACGTTAGATTCCGCGCAGATAATCCGCTGAACAAGCTGAGGGGCTGACATCTCCAGACTGAAGATAGCGACGGTCTCTGTAGAGCGAACAGCTACATTCTGGGCAATGTTCAGGGCAAACGCCGTCTTACCTACCGATGGACGAGCTGCGACTATGATAAGGTCATTGGGCTGGAATCCATTTGTCATTTTATCCAGATCAATAAACCCGGAAGGAATTCCTGATACCCCGCCCTTATGGTTATAGAGAAATTCAACCTTCTCGAATACTTCCATAAGAACGTCACGTATGCTGATGAAGCCAGTTGCACTCCGACGGCTCGAAATTTCCATAATCCGTGCCTCTGCATCATTTAGCAGAACGCCAACATCATCCTCTGTTGCATAACCATTGGAGACAATTTGCGTAGCGGTACGAATTAGACGTCTGAGAATGGACTTCTCTTCTACGATCTGAGCATAGTATTCCACGTTTGCTGCAGTTGGAACCGAGTTTGCCAGCTTAGCCAAATACATGACCCCGCCGATCTCATCCATCTGCCCTAAATCCTGAAGACGAGCAGTTAAGGTTACGAGATCGATGGGTTCATTATCGTCATTGAGAGCCACCATACCGTCAAAAATGCGCTGATGGGAGACACTATAGAAATCTTCTGCTTTCAAGCGCTCCATCGATGTAATAAGCGCCTCAGATTCAAGCAGTATGGCACCAAGAACGGCTTGCTCCGCCTCCAGATTTTGCGGAGGTATGCGATCGTATACTAGCTGCTGATCCCCGTTTCCGTTCATTGGGCTATTCCTCCACGACTTGTACGTTTACCGTGCCCTTCACATCAGGATACAGCTTCACGGTTACTTTCGTTACACCTAATACACGGATAGGATCTTCCAGCTCGATTTTTCTTTTGTCGATCGTTATTTTATGAGCTTCCAATGCTTCCGCTATTTGCTTGCTTGTAATCGCGCCGAACAACCGTCCGCCTTCTCCTGCCTTCGCTTTAATGACGATAGTCATCTCAGATAAGCGAGCGGCTAGAGCTTTAAACTCGTTCTTCTCTTCTTCCTTTTTCTTCTGGGCTGAAGCTACCTGCTGATCCAAAGTCTTCTTAGCTCCATCAGTTGCTATCTTTACAACGCCTTTAGGCAGCAAGAAATTACGCGCATAACCTTCGGATACCTCTTTAATTTCGCCCTTTTTCCCTTGGCCTTTAACATCCTGTAAGAAGATTACCTTCATTCAAATAAACCCTCTTCCTCTTCGAGATCTTTGAGTACTTGCTTTAATTTAACTGCTACATCGGCTACCGTTCCTTGAATCTGACAAGCAGCGTTCGTAAAATGTCCGCCGCCGCCAAGTCGTTCCATTACAATCTGTACATTGATCTGGCCTAGAGACCTTGCGCTAACCCCAACTGTGCCATCTGGTCGCAATCCAATAACGAATGAAGCCTTGATACCCGTCATATTGAGCAAAGTATCCGCTGCCTGCGCGATAAGTAGCTGTGGAAATTGTTTGCCCGTTTCAGCTACCGCTATTGCAATGCAATCCCGATAGGTTTCAGCGTTGCGAATAATTTCCGCTTTACGAATGTATTCCTCCAGATCCTCTTTCAGCATGCGCTGAATGAGAACCGAATCGGCACCGTTACGGCGAAGAAATGAAGCAGCTTCAAAGGTTCGTGACCCTGTGCGGAAGGCAAAGCTTTTGGTATCTACTGTTATCCCTGCTAGTAACGCTGTAGCTTCTCTAACGTCGAGTACGACTCGCTCATGAATGTATTGCAGTAGCTCAGTAACAAGCTCGCATGTAGAGGAAGCATAAGGCTCCATATACACCAATACCGCATCATCTATGAATTCCTCACTGCGACGATGGTGGTCCACGATAACAATTCGATCAGTACCTTGAAGAAGCTTCGGCTCTGCTACCATTGTTGCGCGATGCGTATCGACAACGACGGCGAGCGTTCTTTTGCCTATTAGGCCCATCGCATGCTCCGGTGAAACGAATCTCTTCATTAGCTTCTCGTCTTCCCTGAGCATATCCATCATTCGATGAATAGCAGGATTAACGCCTTCTAGTACGATAAAAGCTTCCTTGCCGTAAAGCTGCGCCGCCTTCATAATACCGATTGCTGCCCCTATGGCATCCATATCCGGCATTTTATGTCCCATGATGACGATATTGTCGCTTTCCTTAATGAGGTCCCGTAACGCATGTGAGATTACCCGCGCACGAACACGCGTCCTTTTCTCAACGGCATTACTTTTCCCACCATAGAAGCTCTGACGCTGACCAAATTTCACTACAGCCTGATCGCCTCCGCGTCCAAGTGCAATGTCCAAGCTCCCCTGCACCAAATGCCCAAGCTCGATAACATTGTCAGCGCCAGATGCAAAGCCGATACTTAAGGTCATCGGAAGCTTCTGTTCTATCGTAATCTCGCGCACATCATCCAATAGCTCGAAGCGAGATTGTTCAAGAGTCTTGAGTGTAATCTGATTAGTAATAATCATATATCGATCTGAGGATAATCGGCGTAAAAATAACCCATACTTCTGGGACCATTCGTTAATCTCACCAGTCACCTTAGAGAGCATTAGCGCACGCTGCTGCTCATCCATTCCTTGAGCAACTTCTTCGAGATTATCCATCATAACAATCCCTAGCGCTAGCTTTTCTTCGTCATAGCGTTTCTTCAGTGTCCACCGCTCTGTAATATCCCAAACATAGAGATATCGCTCGTTGGCGCGGAGCAGCAGCTCATATACCCGACCGCCTATCGTAGCTTCAATAACCGATTCCTTATCCTTGATCAGATGCTGGGGAACTGGAAAATGAGTAGTCAGCGGATCTCCAACAATTGAAGCTCGACCGATTACAGTTGCAATATAAGCATTATGCCATTGAATTTCCTTGTCTTCGTTAAAAATAATAATACCAAAGGGAAGCTGTGCTATAACTTCATTACCAACATTCTTAATACGATGAGACAATGTTAAGACATAGTCGTTCAGATCATTGCGAAAGGCCTTCTCCGCGAGAATGCCATAAGCAGCAACAACCCCACCAAGCACTAATCCTAACAATCCGAACAGCCATTGGTACCAAGCCAATGCTACGGTTAGCATGAAGATGAGCACAAGTGCCCATACGACATGCATACCGTGCCAACGCTGCACGAGAAACTTGGGCATATCCGCTTTCGCTCCCGTCTAATGGTGGTCGCTAAACCGCTCTAAACACAACACACCTTGTTCTTTCCTCACACTATTTCACAAAAAATTTACGCATTGGAAAGGCTATGTCGAGCAAGCCAATAATATAAGCCGGGGGAAACAGCATTAGCGGTATACAGAATAGCAACGGAACCACTCTAGGCCATTTCTTAGTTTCTGCTAAGAAGAAGAAAAACCCTATCGCTTGAACCGTAAACACAAATCTTAGAATCGGCACAAGGTTTGTAATGGCAATTGACCAGTAGCCACTCGCGTCCTCTGACATAGCGAAGCTGGCAATCATAGCAATTAAGTAATACATTACTAAGCTTCTAGGTGCTCTCCATGTACTCGCCTTCGGTAGGGATGGTGCTTCCAGACCGACTGTACGAAACGCTAGTCGGGACAGTCCGTGTGTAATAACTGCTAACAGAAACGCTATGAGCAAGAGCAGCATAGGCAATGCCGTCATAATTAAATCGCTGAAAGTTTTGGCAGTATCTACAGCCCAACCAGCCTGTAAAACCCCGCCCGTCTCAATTTGCTTCAGACTTTCTGCTAAATACGAGCTGAACTCTGCTTTGAGATCAATATCGAACTGTACGGTGAAAATAAGCAGCACGATCAATAGCTGGGCCAGAACAACTACGGATCCGGTCGAGATAGCCGTACGTGCCTTCCCTCCCCTTTTGTAAATATACCCCATAGCTAATGATGGAATGAGGAAAAAGAAAGCGATACTCAGTACACCTTGTCCGTACCCACCGGCTAGAAAATATGCGATTATCCCAATTAGGACAAGATGCACAATCATAAACTTTGGCTGTAACAAATTAAACAGAACAACGAAAGGGGTCATGACTAAGAAAATAGTCAATAACATAAGCGGTGATGCAAATGTAACAATTAAAAGTAACGCTGCCACGCTCCAAGCCAGCGACTTTAAACTCATGTTCAACAAATTCACCTCTTGCGGATATGTTCGGACTTATGTCCTTCTTTTCTAAGTTTAGCTAGCTTGTCCGCAATGGCATTGTCCATATTCCGATAGACATCCTCAATAGTTGAACCTATATCCGTGTCCCGTTCCATCGCTGTTCCTCCCTACGAGTCAACTCATTAATTGAAGTAGAAGCTCGGAAAGCTACAATCTTCATTATATCATAAAATCAGGAACAGACACCAAGCAACCCTTACCTTAACCCGGACTATACAATTAGAGTGGCTCCACTGTTCCTAGGAAAAAGTATGGCTAAACCTGCGCGAGATGGAGGGGAAGCGATTTAGACATAGAATGTATGGTTAATCGTGCGTGGCATGGGGGTTGGAGGGCTTTAGACATAATATGCAAAAAAAAGAACACCCGCTCACTCCCAAGCTAAGGTGTTCTTCCACTTATTTATTTGTTCAGAGTCAATTGGTTGCCGTCTTTGTTTAGCTTCCAGCCATGAGCTTTCAGAGCGGATAGCGAAACATAATTACGATCCCCGATGGATAATAGCTCAGATTGTACGCCATCATCCCAAACTAGAGTGTAACCACGCTCCAGCATCAATTGTCCAACTTCCGGCTTCGGAATGCTAACTTCTGTCGACTTAGCGCCGCCACTGGCTGTAGCCTGATGCTTTACCTTGTCCCACGTTACTGTATAACCATGAGCATTCAACTCTTCTATATCTACGTAGTTCGCGCTTCTATATTCAACTACTGGCACTTGGCTGCTTTCCCACAGTAGGGTTGCTCCCCCTGCCTTCACACGCAGGAATTCGCTCTTCATAGGTTGTCCAGCACGAATGTCCTTGTGGATACCTTCTCCATCGAGCGCAACCTGTCCATCCACAAGTACATATTCAATTCCCGCAGATACGATTTCTGGTTTATCCACTGTGGACATGTCGCTAATCTTGTCGTAGTCGAAGACCACAATGTCAGCGTCCATTCCTTTGGCAATCCGGCCCTTCTTCTGCAAAGCAGGGGATTGCTTCTCTAGACGTTGAGCAGGCATGAGTGACATCTTCGCAATCGCATCGGAGAGAGAGATGACCCCTTCTTTCCTCACATAAAGACCAACTGTTCTAGCGAATGTTCCTGATGCCCTTGGGTGGTTGTTGAAACCTGGCTCAAGAATCGCATCACTGCCGATCATAACGTAAGGTGCTTTTATAGAGTCAATGACATCCTGCTTAGGTATCGCATACGCAACAGCCAGCTTACCTTGCTGTTGATATTTGCGGAAAGTCTCAGCCGTGAGCCTTTCCTTCGTTCCGGCAATCTGCAGATCATTATAAGTAATTCGGAAACGCTCCTGCCAGCCCTCATCGAACCGAGCTGAGTTCAAGTATGTTCCCCAGTAATCATAGGGATAAATACATGATGTGATGTCCAATCCTTCCGCTATCGCATCGGATACCATCTTAAGCGACTGCGTCATGGAAAACGTTCCACCCGTGCTATTAATGTGATCAATATGAACAGCTGCTCCAGATGCTCTGGCATAGCCTATCAATTCATTGAGTGCATCAATATTCGTTCCTGGCTCTTGCATATCGGAATATCTCGCGTGGAAATAGACAGGTACATTATATTCGTGCGCCAGCTTCATCAGAGGCAATATTTCTTTATCGTTGACGCCAGGCACATACTCTAGACTGAACGAGATGCCAAGCGCTCCGTTGTTTAGAGCTTTCTCTGCTTGATTAACCAATGTCTGAGTCTGCTCAGGCTTTGCCGTATCGTACCGGCTCAGCTTGAACTGGTTACGCGCTTGCGTGTAAAAGAAGGACGCACCGAAATGAACAGGTGTTCTGTTGCGAACATAATACGGATACCATTTTTCCGGGCTAGACGTCCCACCGTGCATAGCGATATTCGTTGTCACACCATCGGCGATCTTATTCCATACGCCAACAGGATTGGGATCATACGATAGATTATCGATAAACCCCGGAGACACAACCAAGCCCGTAGCATCGATTTCTCTCTTGCCCTTAAGCTTCTGGTCTGTGACTAGCATAATTTGACTGCCTTGAATGGCTACATTGAGCCCTTCTCGGTCTAACTTCGTCTCAGGGTTAATGACTCGACCATTAGAGATTACGATATCGTAAACTTTATCAAGCTCCGAAGACGTTGGTTGGTCAAGCACAACCTCTTCAGCTACTGGGGCTGAAGGATCACCCGAAGGCTTGGCAGCTCCTTTAGAATGCGTGCTGTTGGCACTTGGACCTGAAAGCGATGGATCGGGATCCTTCCCGCCTCCGAACAATGCTGTTCCTGCCCATACACCTCCGGCGATAATAACTAGGGCAAAGAAAACCAGAATCGGGAACCTCTTGCGATTACGTGGCTTGCGCTGGTTGTAGCTCATCCGTTCCTCCAAGGTTGTACAATATTTTCCTAATTTCCCCTCTTCAACTGTTTCTCATTTGATCCGAAGGGCAGGAGCAGCTTCTCACAATAATCAATGATGTCGCTCCTCCTCACAATACCAATAAAGCGATTCATGTCATCAACTACCGGAACGAAGTTCTGGGTTTTGGCTAACGAAATCAAATCTTCCATATTCGCATCTATTCGTACAGCAAGATTATTCATTCTTAACGGAACATCGCAAAGAGATACTCGATGTAGCTGATCAAAATTAAGCTCGGGGTGGCTCTTCAAGTACCAGAGAATATCACCCTCCGTCACTGTTGACTTGTACTCACCCGTTTCGCTTATGACAGGAACTGCTGTATAACGGTAACGCTCCATTCGTTCCAGCGTTTGACGCAATGTGGCGTCCTCACTGACGATCATTACTTCTTGTTTAGGTAATAGAAAAAATGCTACGTTCAAGGCTTTCTCCTCCGTTCAAGTAAAACGGCATAGACGTCCAGAGGACGCCTAAACACGCTCTTATCGAATAGATTACGAGTATAAATGCAAACTCATGTGATTCAATAGAATGATCTGCAGCTCTCCGCTGCAGCCTATTTATTATATCATGAACCTATTAAGCTCCACCATTAATGATGGCACTTCTTGTCAATTTATGCGACTAAATTTTGGTTAATTGTTGATTGCCTCATTGGCTTATTTCACTCGGAACGGTTAATTGAGCAGCATCAATATCCGGGTTCAACCAAGTCGTAATCGTCGACCGAACGGCAGCCAGATCTTGCTCATCAGCTATGAAATACCACAAATTTTGCGTTCCCATTCGCTTGCCTTCACCTTTTAATGTATAACTCTTAATTTCATGACCCGTTTGCAAAAATTTCTTAGCCAGCTCACTCATAGAATGAGGCGGTAAATCTGTAAGGAAATTGTCTCCGATAATATCTAGAATTTCAGGAATTTTGGTCCATTGCTTCATTGACGATGCTTTGCTTACAAGCGCTTCGAGAAATTGTCTGTTACGTTCTGTTCGAGACATATCACCGCCAGCATCCTCACGATAACGAACAAAACGGAGTGCGTCTAGACCTGTGTAATTATCCAGATTTCCTTTGACCGTAAATTTCTCGTGGTCCTTCCCTTTGTTCACAATGTCCTCAGTAATCGGCAATGAAATGCCTCCAAGTGTATCAACAACCTTAATGAAGCCTTGGAAGTTAATCGAAGCATAATGATCTACCTTGGCACTAAACAGCTTTTCCACTGTATTTACAGCCATTTCCGGGCCCCCAAAGGAATAAGCATGCGCAATTTTATCTTCTTTATCTTTTCCTACGATTTCAGTATACGTATCACGAGGAATAGATACCATTAGCACTTTGCCGTCCTGTGGTCGGATTACCGTATAAATAAGCGTATCTGAGCGACCACGCTCTTTCTCTCTTGCATCAACACCCATCAGCAGCATACTGAATGGATTATCTACTTGAGGAGGAACGTCCGTTACTGGCCGATCCGTCAATGGTTTATAGGAACCCTCAAAGCTAGATTCAACTCTATCAGACAAAAACCAATCATATCCCAAGGCCGACAATGCGCCACGATTTGCATAACCAACTCCACCCGCTACAACTAGCAGTACAAAGATGGACAGTATGATAATTTTGAAACGACGATAATTACGCATATTTCTTTCTTCATCTCCTAATTCACCTATTATTTGGTTATCTATCTCTCTATTTTTCTCACTGGACCCCTAATATACGATTTAGAAGCATAGTTTGTTACAAAATGAGCCTAAATAATCATTACCCATATAGATGTAATTCAAAAAGCTTGATGTAAATGAATACAATTGCTCATATTTTGACATGATTAACAACAGTATTCCCCCATTGTTGTTGTTTGTCTCACATTGACCTATACTATTGTTCTACATTTAAGACTATAGATTGATATGATATTCATCTGCTATTAAGAAAGGAATAGATGCGAATGCCTCGATTAACCACCAATGATCCATCACAAAATAAATCGCTATCTATCTCCGACCCTCGTGAGAAAGTAAGTAAAAAGATGGTTCTGGATCTCGGTATGAGCTATTTAGAGAAAATGGGTTCAGGTCATATCTGCAAAGTTTGTATATCTTATGGCGGCTCCTGCTGCAGCGGCTGTGAACATCTTTCCAACGGGGTCGGCTGCACACTCCGCAATACAAGCTGTACAGCCTGGTTATGTGGATTTCTTAAATTTCTATTATATGAAACGGGACATCTGCAGGAATGGAACGATTACTGGGAACAGGTACCTGGACAGGATCACCGTATGGATTTCACTCCGGAAACTTTTTTCATTCATAAATCATTGCATGTGCAATCACTGGGAAACCTTAGTGAAGCCCTAGCAGCAGATTTGCAGGAGCTGGCTAGAACTCATAGTGCCATTGGCTTTATCTTTACTCTTCGTGAGAAAATAGATAGAAATATTGATCAATTTATATTTTACAAAGATGATCCTGTTAAGAAAAATAGGTTAAAAAGAAGCATCGTTAATCTTTCAAGCCCCTTCCACCGCTTCCATATTGCACTAAATGACTATCGAGCCATTAATTAATACAAAAGAGCCCCTCTAAATCTACAGTAAACTGTAGATAAGAAGGGCTCTATTACTTGTATCCTACTCAGTTGTGTAAGGAAGCAAAGCCATTTGGCGGGAGCGTTTGATAGCTACCGTCAACATACGTTGGTATTTTGCTTTTGTTCCAGTCACACGACGTGGCAAGATTTTACCGCGCTCGCTGATGAATTTACGAAGCAAGTCCAACTCTTTGTAATCCACGTGAGTAATTTTATTTACCGTGAAGTAGCAAACCTTTTTGCGTTTGTTACGTCCGCCACGGCGGAATTTACGAGGCTCGCGTTGCTCGCCACGGTCTCCACCGCGATCTCCGCCACCGCCGCTTGGGCGGCTGTGTGCTGGGCGCTCTTCACGTGCTTGAGGTTGAGAAGTTGTTGTTTCACTCATTTGTTATCCGTCCTTTCCAGTTAAAATGGCAAATCATCGTCCGATATATCTATCGGTCGCCCGTCATCGGCGAAGGGATCACTGTTATTGTTACTTCCGCTGTTGCGAGAGCCAGAGCTGCGGTTGCCGCCTCCGTACCCGCCTCCACTTGTGTTCGAGTTGCCACCTGCACCCTCGTCTCTTCCCTGACTGCCGCCCTCGCGGTTGGCTGACTCAAGGAATCGAACATTATCGGCAATGACTTCCGTTACATATACGCGTCGGCCTTCGTTGTTCTCGTAGTTACGCACTTGTAAGCGCCCTTCTACGGCGGCCAAACGGCCTTTACGAAGATAATTGGCACACGTCTCGGCTAACTGTCTCCAAGTTACAATCGGGATAAAATCCGCTTCGCGCTCTTCTTTACTACCAGAGAACTGACGGTCTACCGCTAAAGTAAACTGAGTAACAGCAACGCCAGCAGGCGTATAGCGCAATTCGGGATCCTTGGTTAAACGTCCTATGAGAATAACTCTATTTAACATCGCGGGTTCCCTCCACTAAACATGACATTAAGGCTTACGGCGGTTATCCGCCTGGTTCTGTGTGGCTTACGCGGTTTGTTCTCTGACGATAATATGACGAATAATTTCGTCAGTAATCTTCAGAACGCGTTCCAACTCCGTCACTACTGTCGACGGCGCCGAGAAATGAACCAACACATACGTCCCATCGCGGTGTTTGTTGATTTCGTAAGCTAAACGACGTTTACCCATAATGTCGTGCTTAACGATCTCTCCGCCGTTCACGATGATGCCCTGGAATTTTTCCACGACAGCTTGAACGGTTTCTTGTTCCACGTCCGGACGGATGATGTACATCAACTCGTAGTTGCGCATCTTCCGTTCACCTCCTTAAGGTCTTTGGCCCCCCACTTAGTATACCGATGAGCTTGTCTTCGGCTGGGAAGCAAGGAGCATGCCCTTTAATTGCATGCCTGAATACTTTATCACAATAGCCCGAATACTGCAAGGTAATTCGCGCTACACTAACGTCTAAGACAGGAGGTGAGAGGCAATGGGTGAGCAGACTCAATTCGAGCCAGGACAGCGGGCACCGAACGACGGGAAGTACATCGAGGTTGGAGAGGACTCTTTTCACATGAATATCACGAATCCGCAGCATGTTGAATTACGCAAAGGCCAACCTTTTCCCAACACCACTAATCACAATCGCAAGTGGAAAAAGATGAAGCAATTCCATTAGCACTCTACTTGTGATCTGCGACATGTATAATTCGGGGTCATTTAAGCCATTCTAAATCTCGGCGACGATTAAAGAGAGGTGTGGTTCCCTTGAATGACAAGGTGCAACAACCGCAGGAGCAAACGATCCATTCGGAGTAGGGTAACGGAGGGCTGTGCTAAAGACACACATCTATAACACGCAGTGTTAAAGAAATCCGGCAAACCGAAGAGCTGAGTAAAATCAGCAACGACTAGGCTACGATCTCAATGCAACTCATTACACGTCGCCCGAAGAACCCTGCGAAGGGTTCTTCGTTTATGTATTGGATGAGAGGCGACGAAGCAATTAAACTATTTAGATTTATAATAAGCATCTAAGCCTTTCTTGATTCCCGCTACGATTTTGTCCTGATATTCGGGCTTACTCATTAGTACGTCCTCTTCCTTGTTCGTCATGAAGCCCATCTCGATCAGGACGGAAGGAACTTTTAGCCAATTAAACCCTGTTAGATCCCCTCTTGGCTTAACTCCTTTGGATTTAGCTCCCGTTTGTTTAATGACCTGTTGGGCAACAATCTCAGCTACTTCCATACTCTTCTTAGAGATAGGCTTAGTGTACTTATTGTCTAGTGAGGGGTAGAAGAAGGTCATCCCAGTTACCTTTGCATTGTCGCTGCCATCCGCATGTAGCCTTACCATGACGTCTGCTTTCGCCTTATTGCAGAAAATAGCCCGTTCGCTATTCGATAAATTCACATCATGCGTCCGACGTACCATTTTCACCTCATAGTCATCTTTTAGTGCTTTTTCTAATTTCAGAGCCACCTCTAAGGTTAGCTTATACTCTGGTTTTTTAGTTTGGACTCCTGTGGTGCCGCCCATGACCTTAGCTTTCATCGTCTTGCTGCCTGGCGCGTTCGGCTCCAGCTTGAGGTTTGCTTTCGCCTGGTGTCCCGCTTCGATGCAAATGATGGGCTTGCTATCGGCCTTCTGACCATCCGGTTTAGCAGTTGCTTCTGTCACGAACGTATAAAGGTAAAGGCTACAGTAGCGATCAATAGACATAACACAGCACGAATGAGACTACTCTGGAGCTTTGTTTTCATTCTTATACACACTCCCTCATATCTTCAGGTCAATTACAATAAAAGCGGCTCTAAGGAGCCGCTCGCTATCTTCTAGTGAAATAATAAGAATTCCGTTTATTTCAGCTTCTTTATATATTGATCCAGTTCAGCTTTAGTTAATTTTTTTCCCTTTTGATACTTCACTAGATTCCAACCCTTTTTCCCATTAACGTTAGTTTCTCTAATTATAGCATGCCAGATTCCTTCTTTTTCAAGAACAACGCTATCCTTGATAGCTTTACTCCAGTTGTTCATCGGAAGATATTGAAAATCACCGAATGACTTCCATTTCTTAGAATCATATTCTTCCATATCCGTGTAATATCTGGTCAGCTCTACATAAAATAACCCTTTACCCAGAGCATACATTCCATCAATTTGAGGTGTGTCTTTACCGCCGCCACCCGCCTCCCATGAAGGGAAGTAGTAAACTCCATTGCTGAAATAATCCTTGTCTATCTGTTTAGGAACAACTCCGAATAGCTCCTTGAAATACTTATCAACTAAAGCTTTTTTGAAAGGATAGTAGTCCCAATTGTATGATTCTCCGCCTACATTTCGTTTTCTGACCACCGTCTTATTTCTCAGCTCCGCCAATGGTCCGATACCGTACTTTGTCGTGTTAGTTGAGGCGATATTGACTAACTCTTGATCTTTATAAGCTGTAAGATCAAACCGCTCTGTTTCAGGGAAATTTCCGAAGAACTTCATCAGTTCTTTTTTGTCATTTAGAGCTTTTTGAGGATATATATTCGTTCCTAAAGAAGGTGTTTTTATTTGCAGAAATTGATTTACTGTTGCCTCATAAGAAATACCTTTTTCTTTTGCGCTACTTAAATCACTCAACCTCAATACGTTTGCTTGAGTAGCTACTCCTGTTAATTGCGAGAAATACTGTTTACGATTCGAAGTGTACTGGGACTCTTTCACTGCTTTACCATTAAATCTATATTCGGTATTTTCATTTTGCCCATCTTTGGAAGTGTAACTATTGCTTATTTCTTTGATTGTTATTATCGTTCCATTTAATTGGATCAGAATATCACTAGAGCTCCAGCTAGCGATACCACCTCCGCTATCCGTCCCGATTACCTTAAATGCTCCTGTTTTCTTATCCTTATAAACTTTCAAGTTCTCTTTCAAAAATGCGCCGATCCCTATATCAAAGCCAATCGGACTTTCTCCTATAACTCCGCCTTTTTGTGTAACTTTAGCAGCTTTCCCTTTTTTGAACGTATAGGCTATGTCCACGCGATTAACTGTCCGATAACTTTCCCCGCCGAATAGCTCTGGCACTCCATCCCGATCAATATCGACCAAGACCACTGCACTATCAGATGTAAAATAATCCGTATTAACATACTTCAGTATGTAATTTTTGTACGCGCTTTTCCAATCTGATGTCTGATCGGCTGCATATGCAGGGCTTAAATTGAGTATTAAACAAAGAAATAGCACGATACTTACTGTTTTCTTCATGATGAATTACCACCTCATGTGATTTTTTAATATGACTCCAAAGCTATGCTCATCCTTCGCTCCAATTATTCAAAGCTTTATTGATTATATGGTAAAACCAATTCCAATAAAAGGAACATATTTTGTCATTATTTTACTGTGTAGGGACAAGCTCCTTTGCTAAGTCTGTTTTATATATTTTCAAAGCAAAAAAGCCCCCTACATAATCATGTAGAAGACTTCGTGATTTCGAGTTGCGCATTAGACCGCGGAAAATATTTAACGGGCAGCTAATACTATTAAGAAACGAGCAGGAAAGCGTAATTACCTCGCGAATACCTTAGGTTATTACAGATTTACGAAGTTCGAAAAAAAATACATTATCGGAAACTTCCAAGCTCAAGAGCGATAATAATCAAAGTCAGCAATTTTTCGAGGAGGTATATATTGTGATAAAAATCAAAGAGATCAGTTATGCTTTAGCAGTCTTTATTGTTCTATTAATTATTATTCAAGTATTTGTAATTGCGATTATTTCATCAATTATTTCAGATGTTTATTTACAAAGTCTTTTAACAATTTTGATATCAGTTGGTCTTTCATTTTATGTGACAAGAAGGATCATTAATAGAAATACTCGCAAGGAATTATATTGATTAAGACGTAAGACTACGGCATAAACGGCTGACGCCGGTCTTTCACGGCGTTCCACGATTATGTCGGAGATTATTTAGAAATGAATTGCGTGACATATGACTTACGAACTCAGTAACTCTTATTTGATCAAAATCTAATGGTTTTATATTTTAACGAACTCCAGACATCTTATATCCAGTAAAATAGCACCGTTCCTCCTATATTTCCCTCAATAGCGCCACTGGAGTTCGTAAAAACAAATAAGTAGTCCATTTATCGGTAATAAGCACGATACGATTCGTTAGCTAGGAGAAACATTTTCCTCATGCATGTGCGCCCCCGCAGGCGAGATCGTAATCGGTATCCGGAATGCAGTGGGGTGCGAGATGTCATAAGCGGGGTCGTAATCGGTTGTGAAATGTAGTGGTAGTAGCGGATGTAGTGGGATGCGGTAAATTATACTGATTTTATACAAAAAACCTCCTACGCAGTATTTAACGTAGGAGGTCGGTAGTCAGCTAGGCGCTAACGAATCAGCTGCCGCACCAACGTATGTAATTCGGTATGCTTACGCTTCACATAGCGTACTGAAGACGCTACTGCAGCGGGTTATAACAAGTAGTGGCGGAGAGAGTGGGAGTCGAACCCACGCACGCCTCGCGACGCCTAGTTGATTTCGAGTCAACCCCCTTGGACCACTTGGGTACCTCTCCGCAGCAAGAAAAATAATACCACATTTAGGACGCCAACGCAACTAGATAGTTACGCTGGGCTAGAACTGTAGTAAACCCCGCTGCTTAGTATTCGAATCGCCCCCATACCTAGCAGAAGAACATATATTTCATCTTTGTATAGGCTCACTAAAAATACGCACAAAAAAACCCTCCACATTGTGCTGTAGAAGGTTTAATTAGCTATGGAATCATATTCAGTTATTCGCTTGTATCCGAGCTTCCTTCACCCAGCGATCTTATTACCTTCTTTAAGCTCTTCTCGAACTTCGCGCGAGGCAATAAAATGCTGTGCTTGCATTTCACACATTTAATTCGGATATCCATTCCCATTCGGATAACTTCCATCTCATTAGCCCCGCAGGGATGCTGCTTCTTCATAAGCACGATATCCCCAAGCTCAAACACTTTCCGTTCCATCCGATCCCATCCCCCATTCGTACATGCATCATTTGACTGGTTTAGCCTGCTTTATGAGGTTGCTTCTGCTTTTTTTAATTCAAAAGCCTTCTTAATTTCGGTATTAATCAATCGAGTAACATCGCCAGTGGTATTCGGTTTACATCTCGCAGTTATCCGAATCGTCATTTGATTAAGCGCTAGTGTCTGTATTCCCAATACTTCTGGAGTTCCGGTTATATTGGAGTCATTAATTCGAGTTAATACATTCCGTATACTAAGCATTAACTCCTCTATGGAGTTGTCATAAGATATTGTAATATCAATGACCGCAAGGAGAGGGTTTACAGAAAAGTTGGTGATTTCATTGATGGAACCGTTAGGGATGATGTGAATCTCACCCGTCCAGTTTCTGATTCTTGTGGCCCGTAAGCCGATCATCTCGACAGTCCCTTTGAATGAACCCGTTTGGACAACATCTCCTACTGCGAATTGATCCTCTAAAATAATGAAGAAACCCGTTATCACATCTTTAACCAAGCTCTGAGCACCAAAACCAATAGCAAGCCCAATCACGCCCGCACCAGCCAGAAGAGGGGCAATCTCAATGTGAAACTCTCCTAGAACCAATAATATAGCTACAAAGTTAATAATATAGGACGCTGCGTTTTTTAACAGCTTGCCCATCGTCTGAACGCGTCTTGTTCGGAGCTTTAATCGTTTTGATTTTTTCTCGTTTGTGACGTGATTAATAAATTTATTTATGGCAATTAAAGCAATACGACTAATGACAATAATGAGAATGACACGCAGAAGTACCATTGAAGCAGAAGTCCACATCTCTGTATCTTGAATGATATCCCAAATGTGATCCATGAATCTCTCCCAAAGGTTCCCTTTGGGTACTACTTGTTCTACCGCAGCAATGGCACTCATGTATCTATATCTCCTTTAATTCAAGAAATCTGCTCATAACCATCCGGGGTTTTCTCGAATAATCCTCTAATTTCAACATGCTCTGAAAGGATGATTTGCTTTACTTGAATTATTTCTTCACTTGGGAACGCTATTGATAGTGCGCAGCCTGCAGTAATTTCCTTGGGTGTCGGACATATATCAATCTCGATATCCGCATATTCAAGTAGCATCTCTGCGCGTAAAGCCTGCTGCGTAGAATCAAATGCGATCAATAGAGTGTCCATAGCATAAACCTCCAGCCTATAAAACATAACCTTTCTAGTCGTCCAAGTATAAATGAGCCTCTATCTCCATATACTAGTAACATACTAGGGTAGGAGGCGAATCGGACGAATGAACGGCGCGTGGGAGAAACGTCCGGGCTCCGCACCAGAATCAGCGGCGCTCTCTTTAAAGATTCCTTTTAACGAACCAACTGTTTTATCTCGACTATCCCAAAAGCTTGAGTATTTTTTAGAAGCTTTGCCACAGGACCGTCGTATTGTCATCGTCTGTGTTGGCACCGATCGTTCTACAGGGGATTCTCTAGGACCACTCGTCGGAACTGCTTTGTCTCGTGAGTACAGCTCCTTATTCGATTTGTATGGAACCTTGGATGAACCCGTACACGCTATGAACCTGGGTGACACCTTACTCAAAATTATGAGGACCTCACGGCAGCCCTTCGTTATCGCTGTAGATGCCTGTCTAGGACAAGTTTCAAGCGTCGGGTGCATACAGGTCGGCTCTGGTCCCGTAAGGCCTGGAGCAGGCGTTAACAAGGAGCTACCGCCTGTTGGAGATATCCATATGACCGGCATCGTGAATGTTGGTGGTTTCATGGAATATTTTGTCCTTCAGAACACACGCTTAAACCTTGTCGTCAAGATGTCTGAGATTATAGCCCAAAGTCTACTTAACGCCGTACATAGTACACGTAATAACACGATTATCCCTTTTGCGATGCCTGATTGATAGCGATTTTCTCTTCAGGTGTAAGCATGTATGCGGACTGCCCTTTATCGATTGGTTTCGCGTAGAGGAACGTTTGTTCCCTGCCGTGAATACCAGTAATGACAACTCCATCTTGATCTTCATTGATAAATGCGATTGAGAAGCTTAGATCACTTCCTGAATCAGAGAAGGCATTAAACCGATGGACGCTGATTCGTCCCTTTAAGGACGATAGGCGTTTTTCGTGCTGTTCGATGATTTGGCCTAGATCGTTATGTTTATGATCCAATTCTGACAGGCGTTCGTGAAGAACACTCATAACCTCGGTCATGTTCGTAACACCTGTATCCCCTATCATCTTGTTGTGATCTACTTTTATTTTACGCAATCTACTTGATACTGAAGCTATCCATATTAGCAAAATGATAAGAAGAATACCTTCGCCCACAGCAATACCCATTGCAATCTGATCATTCCAACCGTTCATTAATCCTGTCTCCCCCAATATCTCATGCCACTACTTTTAATTGATGGTTCTGAGCGTTCGACTAATTTCTTTAACCGCTTCGATCATAGATACGATTTCCGATTTTTCGGTAAAATATCCGGGACTTGCACGTACAGCCCCAGTCTCATAGGAGCCCGCAGTTTCATGTCCCAACGGCGTACAGTGAAAGCCTGCTCTAACCGCTATTCCGAATTGTTGATCTAACAGGAAAGCCATCTCCGATGGATCAACCCCTTCCAATAAGAAGGATACGATAGCGGTCCTCTCAATACCAACGTCCGGTCCAAGGATGTGGACGCCTTGAATATGTTTAAGACCCTCCATTAGTTCAAAGGTCAATTGTTGTTCTTTAGCGTGGATGGCTTCCGTTGTTTCCTTCAAAACATAATTTACACCTTCAGTTAGTCCAGCTATACCGACCGTATTCGGCGTTCCTGCCTCATATCTATCTGGTCGAACAGTGGGTTGCTCTGGTGCTTCTGATTTACTTCCTGTTCCACCTTGCATGAGTGGTTCTAGCTCTAGGCTCGGATGTATATAAAGTCCACCAGTCCCTTGAGGGCCTAATAACCCTTTATGCCCCGGAAAGGCTAACAGATCGATCCCCATAGCCTCAACATCAATGGACAACGCCCCCGCACTTTGCGCTGAATCGACTAGAAATCTTACATTCCTCCGGCGAGCTATTTCACCAATGTCTGCAATAGGCGTGATCGTTCCAAGAAGATTGGAGCTATGTGTAACAGCTATAAGCTTAGTCCTTGACGTTATCGCTTTTTCAATAAGATGTATATCCAGCTCACCTTGCGAATTTGTCGTTAGATAGGAAACCTCAATCCCTAGCTTTCGCTTCAACGCTTCAAGTGGCCGTCTAATGGAATTGTGCTCTAATGTTGACGTAATAACGTGATCACCCGGTTTTAGCAGTCCTTGGATCGCAAGATTCAATGCATGTGTTGCATTCAATGTAAATGCTATGTCATTAGGGTTTTTAATCCTGAACAGCCTCGCCAATCGCTTACGGGCTTCAAAAAGCACCCTGCTAGCTTTGACAGCCATAGCATGACTGCCACGCCCTGGATTCGCCGCACTCTCCCTCATACTATGCTCCATGGCTTCCCATACAGCAGGTGGCTTCGGCCAGCTCGTAGCTGCATTATCTAAGTAAATTATCGGTTTATTATCCACTCTCTTCACCCGCCTTGACGCAACGATAGCATACCTTAGTTTAATCCTTCCATAGGAAGATTACAACTTGGGTATGCTACCTATATGTCTTTATTCGATGGCCTTAAGAAGTTCTAATAGTCTTTCCAAATCGCTCTTTCCGAAATAGGAAAGCTCTATTTTACCTTTATCCTTATTGGCCTTTATTCGAACTGTCGTTTGGAACTTCTCACGCAGGTTTTCTTCAATTTCTTCAAGGAATGGATCGCGTTTCGTGCTCTTAGCTTTTGTTTTCACTGCAGCAACCTTTGTTTCCGTTTGCTGAACAGCTTCTTCTAGCTCACGTACGCTCCACTCACCCGCAATCGTTTGTTGAGCCAGCTCACGTTTTACTGATTCTTCTTTTACTCCCGCCAAAGCACGAGCATGTCCCATGGACAATGTTCCACGTGAAACATAATCCTTAATTTCTTCCGGAAGCGAAAGCAGCCGGAGAAAGTTCGCTATGTGCGAGCGAGACTTCCCAACCTTCAAGGAGAGCTCTTCTTGCGTAAGCTTGAACTGATTCATTATGCCTTGATAAGCAATAGCGATTTCGATGGAATTCAAGTCTTCCCGCTGCACGTTTTCTATAAGAGCTATTTCCATAACCTGCTGATCATTATAGGCTCTTACTACTGCTGGGATAGTCGCATTACCAAGCAATTGGGAAGCACGAAATCTTCTTTCCCCCGCTATAATCTCGAATCCTCTTAAAGCCTGTCGAACGACAATCGGTTGAATTACACCGTGCTCACGGATTGATTCCGCAAGTTCCTTAATCGCCTCTTCT
This sequence comes from Cohnella abietis, assembly GCF_004295585.1. Lineage (NCBI taxonomy): Bacteria > Bacillati > Bacillota > Bacilli > Caryophanales > Paenibacillaceae > Cohnella > Cohnella abietis. The sequence goes on from NZ_AP019400.1 coordinate 7,049,842, forward strand.
TCGAACGTTTTACGAGGCTGATAGGGGTTAGCACGAAGCTGTGCTAAAGGTATTTCTACAATCTTATCATCCTCTTTAATCGAAAGAGAGGTAATTAGGGCATCCAAGCCTTTACCTAGCCGCTTGCTCATACGAGATCACTTCCTTCGCCAGCTCAAGATACACTTCTGCACCTTTGGACTTCGGATCATAAGTAATAATAGACTGCCCATGTGAAGGTGCTTCACTTAATCTAACATTACGCGGGATAACCGTTTGATATACTTTTTGCTGAAAATACTTCTTAACCTCTTCAATAACCTGGATACCCAGATTAGTTCTAGCATCAAACATCGTTAACAGTACGCCTTCAATTTGCAACGTCGTATTCAGGTGCTTCTGCACAAGTCTAATGGAGTTAAGAAGCTGGCTCAATCCCTCCAACGCATAATATTCACACTGTATTGGAATCAGGACAGAGTCTGCTGCTGTTAAAGAGTTAATTGTTAAAATACCTAAGGAAGGCGGGCAATCAATGAGTACATAATCAAACTCGTTACGAACTAATGCCAATGCCTTCTTAAGCCGGATTTCACGAGACATTGTTGGGACTAATTCTATTTCGGCCCCAGCCAGCTGTATCGTTGCCGGTATAATTTTAAGATTTGGTATTTCCGTATCGGATACCGCCTGCTTTGGATGTACCTCATTAATCAACACATCATAGATACAATAGTTTACGTCTGCTTTGTTAATTCCAATACCGCTAGTCGTATTCCCCTGTGGATCTATATCAACAATGAGCACTTTCTTGCCAAGTGAAGCTAGGCAGGCACCTAGATTTACCGATGTCGTTGTTTTACCAACACCACCCTTTTGATTGGCAATCGCTATAATCTTCGACAACTCATTTCACCTCAATGTTTATCACTTAAGTAAACCGCTCCCCCACTCCCAGGAAAGCTAACTACGTTTATATCTTGCGGTTCAGGAATAAATAAGTATGAAGCTTAATCAATCTGAGGAACTAAGCATAAACGGTTGACGCCGTTCTTTCACGGCATTCAACGTTTATGCCGGAGACATATCAGAAAAGCATCTAAAATTCTATACTCTCTAATATTAAAGAAACAAAAAGCGGTCCCCTGCCAACCGCTCACCGTACTACCGCTCTGTGGCAAGCGTTATATGTCGACATGGGCATCCGCCGTTTTTCTAACGTTTAGGAATTCTAATAATAATTTCGATGTGATCTTCACAATCCTTCTCACTTGCATCAATCGGTATTCCTGATCCATTAACCATATCTACCGACTGTCGGATTGTGTTTAACGCTAGTCGAACATCCTTCGAGAACGAGAAACGCTTAGTCTTCTTAGGCTTGGACGCTTCCAAGTAGAAGGCAATTCTCGTTTCCGTTTGTTTCACATTGAGATCCTTCTCGATAATTTCACCTAATAGCTTGTTTTGCATTTCCTCATTAGGTAAAGAGAGAAGCGCTCTTCCGTGACGTTCTGTAATTTTTCTCTCCAGCAATGCATTCCTTACCGTTTCACCAAGTTGCAGCAATCGGATTTTATTCGCAATTGTTGATTGGCTTTTACCCAACCTCTGCGCTAAGCTCTCTTGGGTTAACTGATGTAAATCAATTAACTTCTGATAAGCAATAGCTTCTTCAAGTGCGGTCAAGTTTTCGCGTTGCAGGTTTTCAATCAACGCCACTGAGGCTGCCTGTGAGTCATTAATTTCTCTCACTATAGCGGGTATGTGCTCCATGCCCAGCTTAGTAACAGCACGCCAGCGACGTTCCCCAGCAATAATTTCATACTTCCCATTACGAACCCTGACAACAATAGGCTGTATGACTCCGTGGGTTTTGATCGTTTGACAGAGATCATCAATACGGGCATCGTCAAATACAGATCTCGGTTGATAAGGGCTAGGAACTATGTCTTGGACTGGGATTTGTTTAACTTCTTCTTGATTGCTACGGTCAGTTAAACCGAGCAGTCGTGAGAATGGCTCTTTCATTTCTCTCGGATCACCACATTAAGTAGGATAGGGCGAATAGGATTTATGTCCATAGCGACGAAAAAGCGCCGCCAATTTACGCCAGTGGGCGCACACGCGGCACGTTAATCTGTTACTCTCTTATATTCGCCATTCCAGCCCTAATCTCCTGCTCTTAAAAAAACTTTTACACTTAAGGATACCACGTTTAAAGCCCTCTAGTAAACCAAGCATAAACAGCAATTTCTGACTTTGAGACAGCGACCGGGATATGGATGTAGTAAGACATATACATTCTGAACAACTAAAAATGTTCCACGTGAAACATTGCTCTGGGTCAGAGTTGAATGTTTCACGTGGAACATTGTGGTTGTTACTTATCGGTGCTTCTTGCAGTCTTTTCAGGCTTTACTAAAGGTGATTTAAGTGGTATTCCTGATTTACGTGGATATGCAGAAGGAGTAGGTCCCTTCTTCAAACATACAACTAAATGTCTATCTGCACCGTCTGTTGGAAGCGATAGATGCTTTACATCTTGGATTTTGCCATTGAGCTTCGATACACTATAACGACTTTCGTCCAATTCAGTTGAAATGTCTGTGCCTTTCATCGCGATGAATATGCCGCCCGGGCGCACATATGGGATACAAAATTCGTTAAGAACGGCTAGCCGAGCAACCGCTCGAGCAGTTACAACATCATAATTGTCCCGATGCTCCCTCTTTCGCGCAGCATCTTCTGCACGACTGTGCAAGCATAACACCTTAGTTAACCCCAGCTTTGTCTTTACCTCTTCAAGAAATTTAATTCTTTTTGCCAGCGCATCAATTATTGTAATTTGAAGATGAGGATAGATAATAGCTAGGGGGACGGAGGGGAAGCCAGCTCCCGATCCGATGTCCGCCAATGAGTTTTGCTTGTCGAACTGTACAACTCTAGCGATAGTTAATGAATCGTAGAAATGCTTTTCATAAACAGCATCCCTTTCCGTTATTCCGGTTAGATTCATTTTTTCGTTCCATTCCACTAGTAAGGAATAATAGGTTTCAAACTGCTCCAGCTTCGTTTCGGTTAATTGAATACCTAATCTCTCGACGTTCTGCGAAAACTGCTGTTGTATAGTATCCATCATGAACTGTGTGCCGCCGCAGTAACACGGTTGTAATGCTCGAGATGAACAAGCAGAATCGATAGGTCAGCAGGAGTAACACCAGATATCCGAGAAGCTTGCCCGATAGAAAGAGGTCTAACCTTGCTTAGCTTCTGCTTAGCTTCAACGGCAAGTCCGTAAATAATGTCGTAATCGATGTTTTCCGGAATGCGCTTTTTCTCCATTCTTTCCATGCGATCGACTTGTATTTGTTGTTTCTCGATATAACCTGTGTATTTAACCTGAATTTCGACCTGTTCCTTCATGTCATTAGATAGTTCAACTGGAGAAGGCGATAATGCTTCTAAATGTGCGTAAGTCAGTTCGGGACGACGAAGTAACGTAACTCCATCCACCGAATTATTCAAAGCTGTTGATCCAGCTTCTGCTAGCATAGCTTGAACAGCTGCATCCGGCCTGAATTTCGTTTCTTTAAGTCGATTGATTTCCGCTTCAACACGATCTCGTTTCTCAACAAATCGCTTATGACGATCTTCTTTAATAAGTCCAATCTCATAACCAATTGGAGTCAACCGTAGATCAGCGTTATCATGTCTTAACAGCAAACGGTATTCTGCCCTCGAAGTAAGCAATCTATAGGGCTCATTCGTTCCTTTGGTAACCAAGTCATCAATCATGACTCCAATGTATCCTCTGGAGCGTTCAATAACGACAGGACTCTCGCCTTTAACTTTACGTGCGGCATTAATTCCAGCCATCACGCCCTGCCCTGCTGCTTCCTCATAACCGGAGGTTCCATTGATCTGACCAGCAGTAAACAAATTGTTGACTAGCTTAGTTTCCAAAGTAGGCCACAGCTGTGTTGGAATAACAGCATCGTATTCTATTGCGTAGCCTGGACGCATCATCTCAACCTTTTCGAGGCCGGGAATAGAACGAAGGATATCAATTTGTACCTCTTCTGGCATACTCGTAGAAAGACCCTGTACATAATATTCCTTAGTGTTTCTTCCTTCTGGCTCAAGAAAAATTTGATGCTTTGGTTTATCCGCAAAACGAACAATTTTATCTTCAATGGACGGGCAATAGCGAGGCCCTGTTCCTTCAATTAATCCTGAAAACATAGGAGCACGATATAAGTTGTCATTAATAATTTGATGTGTAGTCTCAGAAGTATACGTTAACCAGCAAGGGATTTGATCTTCGGAATGCGCCATATACTCCGTCTCATAAGAGAAGTACTTAGGTTTGTTGTCTCCAGGTTGAATTTCAGTTTTGCTAAAATCAATGGAGTCCTCATGCACACGTGGCGGTGTTCCGGTTTTGAAACGCGCTAATTCAAATCCGTTACGCTTCAAAGATTCCGACAGCTTTATCGCTGGCTGTTGATTATTCGGTCCGCTCTCATACATCAATTCACCAAGAATAACTTTACCACGCAAATAAGTACCCGTAGTTAATACGACAGTTTTCGCGCTGTATTCTGCACCTGTTTTAGTAACAACGCCAACACAGGCTCCATCCTCAATGATTAAATCCTCAACTAAACCTTGACGTAACGTCAGCTTATCTTGAAGCTCAATCGTTTCCTTCATTTTGTGCTGATACATAAACTTATCTGCCTGAGCTCTTAGTGCATGAACTGCAGGACCTTTAGCTGTATTTAGCATTCTCATCTGGATAAAGGTTTTATCAATATTCCGACCCATTTCTCCACCTAAGGCGTCAATCTCCCTCACGACGTGGCCCTTTGCAGGTCCACCAACAGATGGATTACAAGGCATGAATGCTACCATATCAAGGTTTATCGTTAACAATAACGTTTCACAGCCCATTCGAGCAGCCGCTAAAGCAGCTTCACAGCCTGCATGACCGGCGCCGATTACAATAACATCATAATCACCTGCATGATAGGACATGGCTATCCCTCCTTCATTTCTTACGATTTTTACTTTCCTAAACAGAATTGCGAGAATATCTGATCCAATAGCGAATCACCAGCTGCATCACCTAATATTTGACCCAATGATTCCCATGAGGCGGCAATGTCAATTTGTATTAAATCTATAGGAACACTTTCATATGTCGAACGAATAGCATCCTCTAAGGACTGCTTAGTCTGATGCAGCAAAGTAATATGACGTGCATTGCTTACATACGTTATATCACCTGATTCAACAGCACCACTGAAAAATAACCCCGATACCGCCTTTTCCAGTAACTCAATGCCGCTGCCTTCCTTAGCAGACAAATAAACAATTCGATCTTCTGAGTAGTCCTGTAACACTTCCTCAATTTCCAGCTTTCCTGGCAAATCAATTTTATTCACCACAACAATCGTGGATCTATCCTTCAGCTGCTTAAGCAGCTTCCGTTCGTCTTCGTGTAACCGTTCGTGATGGTTTAATACAAGAAGGCTTAAATCCGCCTCATTTAAAGCCCCATGAGACCTCTCAACCCCAATTTGCTCCACCTTATCACTTGTTTCTCGAATGCCTGCAGTATCAAGGAGTCTTAGCGGTATACCTGAAAGCGATACACTCTCCTCCACAATATCACGAGTCGTTCCGGGAATATCGGTAACAATAGCTTTGTTCTCCCGAGCAAGAGCATTTAACAAAGAGGATTTTCCGGCATTAGGACGACCTACTATTACAGTCACAATACCTTCTCTCAGTATTTTGCCTTCATTCGATTTAATTAATAGCTCATTCACCTTATCGAGTACAGAGCTGCAGTTTTCTCTTATAAAGCCAGAGGTTACATCCTCTACATCATGCTCAGGATAATCAATATTAACCTCAACATGAGCAAGAAGTTCAATAAGCTGCTGACGCATCGGAAAAATCTGTTTGGACAAAGCGCCTTCTGCCTGCCTACGAGCAACCTGGAATGCTCGATCAGACTTTGATCTAATTAAATCGATTACGGCCTCCGCTTGAGCGAGGTCAATACGTCCATTAAGGAAGGCACGCTTCGTGAATTCACCTGGTTCAGCTAACCTAGCCCCATGACGGACAATTAATTCCAACACCGACTTAACGGCCACAATTCCCCCATGTGTACTGATCTCTACCACATCTTCAGCCGTAAAGGATCGAGGGCCCTTCATAACAGTTACTAACACTTCATCTAATACATTATCATTAAGCGGGTCTACAATCCATCCATACTGTACTGTATGCGACGGAACCTCGCGCAAATTTTGTTTAGATTTAAACACCTTGGCAGCCGTTTCGACCGCTTCTGGTCCACTAATACGAACGACAGCAATACTGCCTTCCCCAAGTGCTGTTGCTATCGCAACAATCGTATCTTCAATCACACTTATCCCTCTTTTCAATTAACCGGACAATTGAAAGCTCCATCTCAACACTATGCAAACGTAAAAGGCTGACGCCGTCCTTACAGATATGTTCAACAAAAAACGCAATGACCCCCCAGCGTTGCGGAAGCCATTGCGTGGTCACATTCATTTACTTCGGTGCAATTACGATACGCCGGTTAGGTTCGTCCCCTTGACTAAAGGTTTTGACATTCGGGTTCGATTGTAGCCGTGCATGAATGATCTTTCTTTCCTGTGAAGTCATCGGTTCTAACATTATTTCTTTGCGTGTGCGAATGGCACGCTGAGCCATACGTTCGGAGAGTACCTCCAACGTCTGACGTCTGCGCTCACGAAATTGCTCGGCATCAAGTACGATGCGAAGATGATGATTCGAGTGGCGATTAGCCACAATGTTAACTAGGTATTGCAGAGAATCCAATGTCTGTCCACGTCGACCGATTAGAATGCCCAAGTCGGAGCCTGTAATGTTAATCCGCACTGCATCATTCTCATCCACCCGTTCAACAGAAACGGTAAGCTCCATCGCTGCCGAAACTTCACTTAGGAAGCTAATAGCTTCTTCCACTCCATCAGGCAGCAATTCCAACTCTACTTTTGCATCTCTGACTCCTATGAGCCCGAACAGTCCTTTACTGGCTTGTTCCAATACCTTAATATTCACTCGGTCTTCTTTAACACCCCATTGGGCGAGACCGCTACGAATTGCATCTTCTACCGTTTTTCCCGATGCCAGGAGCCTTTTCATTTGCCACGGGCCTCCTTACCTTTGCCGCTTTTTTTTGATTTTTGATTTTGCTTTGGAGCAACAGCATCATCAACAACAGCAGGCTTAGGGGAACGCGAATACATGAAATAATTTTGAATAATCGTGTAGATGTTACTGTATATCCAGTAAAGCGGCAATGCGACTGGGAAGTTAATCGCCATAACGAAGATCATTACCGGGAAGATATACATAAGGCCCTTCATCGGTCCAACCATCGTTTGCTGCTTAGACATCATTACAGATTGAATAAGAGTCGTAATAGCAGCAGCTAGTGGAATCAGATAGTAATACCAATGCCCCGAATTGTTAGGCGATAGTCCTAATTCAAATCCAATGAACGTATGCTCTCTAATTTCGATATTTTTGTTAATCGAAGTATATAACGCAATGAATATTGGCATTTGAACGATTAGCGGCAAACATCCGGCCAATGGATTTACCTGGTTCGTCTGATACAGCTTCATCATTTCTTCTTGCTGTTTCTTCGGATCGTCCTTGTACTTCTCACGAACCTTCTTCATTTCCGGTTGAAGAGCTTGCATGGCTTTCGTATTTTTATATTGTTTGATCATTAATGGAAGGATTATTGTCCTTACAATAATGGTAAGCAATAAAATAGATAAACCATATTCTCCGCCAAACCACTCAGCAAACTTGTCCAACATGAGTGAGAACCAATAAACGACATTGCGAGTCCACCAAGAACCGCTTCCACTCATTTGATCCGTCGTTATTGCCTCAGTGGCTGCCGTACAGCCTGTTAAAAACATCAGCAGCGTTAAACCACTGATAACAATCCACCATTTGCGATTTCGCAACAAAACTAAAAACTCCCCTCTTAGAGAAACCGGCATGCCGTAATGTTAAATCCGTGCCAACATCCATACTACCTGCTCATAAGTACAATTACTCAAATTAACTATACCATAATAAGAAAGGCAAAGAAAAGCTAGGGCTGGTCAAGATTGCCAAGCTTATTTGCCTTTCTTTCCACTACGGTTATTTGAATGATTCCCTCTTTGATAAGCAGGAGTACCATTGACCGAATTAGGATTTGATCCTTTAAGTAAACCTGCCTTACGCAGAACATGCAGGATACTCCCCTCCATCTCTTTATATGGAAGAGATAGCGCTGGCTTGCGAACAATAAGGATCAAATCTGTATCCTCTAACAGCTTAACCGCATTTAATCTTATTATTTCCTTCACCATACGTCTTAATCTATTACGAACAACTGCCCCGCCCAGCTTGCTGCTGGCTGATACCCCCATACGGAAGGTTCCACGCTGCGAGCGTTTGCGCCAATAAACAACGAATTGTGAGTTAGCGAAAGAACGTCCGTATCGGTAGACGACGTTAAAGTCTTCCCTTTTTCGAAGGCGCAGCTTCCTATGCATGACACACCGCTCCATCTTTCAGGAATATTAAAGAAAAAAAGACCACGTCGAGTGGTCTCTCATTACTATGCTGTCAAAACTTTGCGACCTTTGTGACGACGAGCCGACAGAACTCTACGACCGTTCTTCGTGCTCATACGGCTACGGAAACCGTGAACCTTCTTACGTTTGCTTACATTCGGCTTAAATGTAGGACCCATGATTCCAACCCCCTTACTTAAAAACTCACGTCCATTTATTAAACCACGATACCACCAAAAAGTCAATGTAGAGCACATTAGCCATCATTTTACTTATACACATGTGCATAAGCTGTAAAGTTGTTAACTGTGCATAATGAACTTTGTCGAACCTCCGCACATATTATCAACAATATGTAGTGCTGTGCACAGTTTTCATCCACAAGTTATTGAAATTGTGGATAACAAGGCGAAATTCGTTGAATTTAGAGGGTTTGTCTGCTATGATAAGTCAAGACTTTACCCGTGGATTTCTTCGTTTTGTGCTAATCTTATCAACAGCCTGTGCATAACATTGTGAACAAACCCCCTAACACTGGACATCCCAACAAATA